>CAYMTB010000083.1:0-13012 GCA_964393225.1 uncultured Syntrophorhabdaceae bacterium | reverse complement strand
GTGGAGGACAGCTCACAAAGGGTTTTCCAGGCAGCAGGTTCTATGGCAAGGTTGTGGGATGCGGAAAAACGAACGGCACGGAGCATTCGTACCGGGTCTTCCGTAAATCGCACGTAAGGATCACCGATGGGACGAATAAGCCGCTGTTGGAGGTCACTTAGTCCGGCGCAGTAGTCAACAACAGAAAAATCTGCCATATTGTAGGCAAGGGCGTTGATGGTGAAGTCGCGGCAGAGGGCGTCCTCCTCCGGTGTACCGAAGAGGTTGTCCCGCAGAATCATTCCGTCCTCGTCTTTAACATGGCGGGGGGGGTGGTTATTGAGGCCCGCATCTTCAGTAACCACGCTGTCAGAAGGAACAACAGTCCGGCGAAATGTGGACACTTCCAGAATTTCATCCTGAAAATGGAGATGCGCTAACCTGAAACGGCGTCCTATGAGGCGGCAGTTGCGAAAAAGCCGCTTGATCTGGCCGGGTCTGGCGTTTGTGGCTATATCGAAGTCTTTGGGGGTTCGCTCAAGAAGCAGGTCGCGGACGCACCCCCCTACCAGGTATGCGATAAAGCCGTTTCTATGGAGCCGGTAGAGCGTGCGCACGGCATTCGGACTTAACTGTTTTCGTGATATACAGTGTTCCTTCCGGGGAATGATTCGTGGTTCCATGCTATTTACAATATCATACTCTGTAGAAAAAGCAAACTGCCGTTAAAATATTATTACAATTGCATAAGAGATAGCTATTTTGATATAGTATGGAGATAAGTTATCATATAAAGGGGTTAGGAGGGGTTATGCCGAATGAGGACTTAACGCTTGATCTGGACAAAGAATTAACAAGCGTCTTTGACAAAGAGGAAATGTTTGCTTTTTTTGACTTTCAGATTAACACGCCTTCAGAGAAAACCGTTTCAGGTCTTTGTAAGGTTACAAAACCGAAGGTAGGTGAAGCACAATCTGTCTATTTCTCGCTCCTTTTTATTATAGATATACACGATAACGAAACCTGGAGAGAAGTTGACACACTGATTAACAACATTTCGTGGGACGGCTTTGAACGTTATTCAGAACGGATAAAATACGTTCTCCCCATGTTATCAAGAAGCCTTTCAACCGGTAATTATTTTAAGGAAGTATGCATTTATTTAACCAGTATAAACGACCTTACAAAGCAATATATTTTTAATAAGGTATACTCTATCCTGCCGGTAGTAACAAATTTTAAAACCGGCGAATTAACGTTCTGGGATGATTTAAGGTAAACAGAATGGTAGCTTGGAAAGGAAACGATTTACAACAACTCAGCCTCTTTGCGGAACTTTTTTGCAACCTCATATAGGTCTCTTTCTATTTCTATAAATGTATCAACGATGTCCGGGTCAAAGTGGGCGGCGTATCCATTCTTGATAATATCAACAGATTCTTCCTGGTCAAATGCCGGCTTGTATATGCGGCGTGTAATGAGGGCATCGTAAACATCCGCAACTGCCATGAGACGTGCTGATACAGGAATATCATCACCTGTTAAGCCTTCAGGGTAACCGCTTCCATCCCATTTTTCCTGATGCGAATAAGCGATCTCGCGTGCAAATGTGAGAAAGGACGTAGGTGATTCAAGACGTTTTTCTGCCGCCATAATAGCGTCACGACCATATGTTGTGTGCTTTTCCATAATCTCAAATTCTTTCGGGGTGAGTCTCCCCGGTTTAAGAAGTATATGGTCAGGCACTCCAACCTTGCCAATATCGTGGAGGGGTGCAGATTTATAGAGAAGGTCGATGTTTTCATCCGTTAGAAAATGTTTAAATCTCGGATTATTTTTCAATTTCATGGCAAGCATTTTGACATAATTCTGGGTTCGCCTTATGTGGTTGCCTGTTTCACTGTCCCGCGTCTCAGCCAGTGAACCCATGGCAATAATGGTAACGTCCTGGATGGCAACGATCTCTTGGGTTCGCCTCAAAATTTCATGTTCCAGAAACATAGTCTTATCAATAAGAAAATCCCTTGAATCTTTCAGGAGAAGGTGTGTCTTTATCCGCGCAAGCACGAGAGGCCCGCTGATTGGTTTGGTAATGTAATCTACTGCGCCAACTTCAAAACCCCTTTTTTCATCTTCAATGTCAGTTTTTGCGGTGAGGAATATCACTGGAATTTTTGCTGTTTTCGGGTCTTCCTTGAGGTGCTGGCACACCTCATACCCATCCATTCCCGGCATCATAATATCGAGAAGAATAAGGTCGGGCGGATCATCTGAGGACGCTATCTTGAGGGCTTTTTCACCGTTTGTAGCGATTTTAGTCCTGTAATGGTCTTTCAGCAGCCTGCTCATTAAAATAATATTGTCAGAAGAGTCGTCAACAACAAGAATCGTATGTACTTTTGGATATTCAATTATGTCTGACATTGAGCCTCCCCGAACAACATAAGGACTATTTATTATACATTATAATTATAAATAAAATCATCAATTCTATCTCCATAACAGCACAATCATTAAAAAGATAAATTCCGATACTTCATGAATTGCTCCGAAACTATCCCCGGTGAGACCGCCGAACTTGCTTGTAAACCAGCGAATCAGTAAATTACAGAGGACATAGAGAATCACTATTTCCACAAAACAGAACAGAGATAAAGCCCACATATGAGAACCTGGAGATGTGTTTACAAACTGGGATGTAATTATAAGAAAAAGAAAGTATAGGAAAAAAGATAGGAACAGTGTAAAGATGGTCGAAAAAACCAGATTTGTTGCCTTCCCGTATTGAATAAAGATGTTCCCCAACCCGTCAGGTCTGGCGCTTTTACCGAGGCGCATGGATAGGACCATTGCCCACTTTGAAAAGACCGGCATCAGAAAGAGCATGAAGTATGGATTAAATTGCCTTCCTGCCACGAATAGTTCTTTAATGAAAAGATATTTTAGAAGAATTGCAAGGCATATGGCCGTTGCACCTATGGCTCCCGTTGCGCTGTCTCCCATGACTCTGAGCCTTTGCTCCCTGTCGTATGCTTTGTTCCCTGTCGATTTCACAGACAACGCATCGCATGTATCGGAAAGGCCGTCCAGATGAAACCCGCCATTCAGCAGTATATAGATTAAGACGATTATTCCGCCTGTAAGGGATGATGAGAAGAAGAGATTGAGAGTGAGGCATGATAGAGAAAGAATAAGGCCTTGAAATGCACCGGCAAGAGGGAAAAACATAGCCGAACGGGCTATATCATTTTCAGAGACGCTCCATTTTGCTTTTATAGGTATGATTGTTAAGAATTGAAAAGAAAGAAATGCCCATTCCATAAACTTAAAACTATTTTTTTTCATTTTCCTGCGATACGCCGGCTTCGTCGAAGGTGGCCATTTCTGTGTATATTTTCAGTCCGGCTTCAATTATCAACATGGCGAGAGCAGCTCCTGTGCCTTCTCCGAGCCTTAAACCCAGATCCAGTATAGGGGTCAGGCCTATCGAATCAAGTAATGCTTTGTGCCCGATTTCTTCGGAATTGTGGGCAGCAAACATATAATCCTTTACTTTTGGTTCCATAGAGCAGGCGATTACAGCTCCTGCAGTAGATATGAAACCATCTATTACTACGGGAATTTTCCTGGATGCAGCGCCAAGAATAAGTCCAGCTATCCCGCCTATCTCGGTACCCCCGACCTTCGAGAGCACGTCGATCGGGTCTTTAGGCTCAGGCTTATTGAAGGCAATGGCATCTTCGATGACCCTGATCTTATGCTGAAGCGTTTCGTCGGATATACCTGTTCCTCTGCCTGTAACTTCAACTACCGGTCTGCCCGTCATAACAGCCGCAATAGCACTTGATGCTGTTGTGTTGCCGATGCCCATATCTCCTGTTCCGAAGATTTTATACCCTTTTTCAGCGTATTCATGGGCAATGTTGATTCCCGTATCGATGCATTTTTCTGCCTCTTTTCTTTCCATGGCAGGACCTCTTCTCATGTTTCTGGTGCCTCTCATGACCTTTTTTATGATAAGTCCAGCTGCTCGACCAAAATCACAATCAACGCCAATATCAACCACGACAACATCCGCTCCGGCATGACGTGCAAGGACATTGATGCCGGCGCCGCCTCTGATAAAATTGTAAACCATCTGTTCCGTTACTTCTTTCGGGTAAAGGGATATCCCTTCTTCTACCACCCCGTGGTCGCCTGCAAACGTAAAGATTGCCTTTTTGCTTAATACCGTGGGGATTTCTTGTTCTGTTATTGCTACAAGTTTCTTTGCGAATTCTTCCAGCCTTCCAAGGCTGCCTTTGGGTTTTGTAAGTTTATCGAGTCTTTCCAGAGCTACATCAAATAACGCAGTATTTACGGCTTCAATATTTATTGGTTTCACTAATCTATCTCCTTATCCAATTACAGATGGTTAGATGTTTGGATGATTGGATGTTTGGCTAACCCTCTAAACTTCAAACCTTCTAATCTTCTGTTTTTCCTGCCAATCGCCTTTCACTTTCAATGGTATCCCTGCAACCATGAAATAGACATTGTTTGCTATCCTTGCCATTTCCTGATTTAAAAACCCGAGGTTGTCTCTGTATTCTCTCCCTATGGGAGATTCGGGAACAATACCCAACCCCACTTCATTTGAAATGATATAGAGGAGGGGAGGGCAGTTGCTGGATATTGCCAGGGAGAGTCTTTTGACCTCATCTGCCGCATTTAATCCTGTATGCATGATATTTGACAGCCAGAGGGTGAGACAGTCGATCAAAACCACATCGTACTCTCCTTTGATCTTTTCCATTAACCGTGCGATATAAAGCGGTTCTTCATATGTCACCCAGTCCTTGCTTCTTTCCAGCCTGTGTTTTTCTATCCGGATGCGCATCTCTTCATCGAGTATTTCAGCGGTAGCGATAAAGGCCTTTTTTCCTGAAACGGCTGATGTTTCTTTCAGTGCAAAGGTGCTTTTTCCGCTCCGTGAACCACCCAGAATAAAAATTATCTTCTGCATTTTTTCTTAACCTCCTCGGGCACGATTAGCACAAAAGGCTTCTGCGTCAGAGGATTTTTTTCAACGACCACAAGGGTTTTATAAACTTCTTCAATGTCGCTGTAGTTCAGGACCTCTTCCGGTGTACCTGTTTTTTTTATCCGTCCCCTGTCCATAAGGATAAGGCGGTCGCAGTATTCCGATGCCAGATTCAGGTCATGAAGCACTATTATGACTGTAAGTCCGTATTCTTTATTCAACTTCCTTATCAGGTCTAATATGTTCACCTGGTGGGTAATGTCAAGGTGTGCTGTAGGCTCATCCAGGAGGAGCATCCATGGTTCCTGTGCGAGAGCCCTCGCAATAAGGGCAAGCTGCATCTCGCCGCCGCTGATTTCAGACATATAACTATCCTGAAGCTCTATGATGTCTGTCATAATCATGGCATGTTCCGCTACTTCAATATCACTTTCGGTTTCAAAAAATTGCATGTTTTTATAATGGGGTGTCCTTCCAAGGAGGACATATTCCTTCACGGTCATGGATATTACAGGCAGGTTCTGTGAAACTACGGCTATTTTTTGTGCTATTTCTTTATGATCTATGCTGTGCAGTTCCTTATCCTCAAGGTAAATTTTTCCTTTAAAAGGTTTGATTAAGCGCGTTACAGCCTTCAGCAGGGTTGTTTTTCCGGAACCGTTCGGGCCGATTATACCTGCAAACTCACCTTTGCCTATCTCAAGATTGATTCCATCGAGGATGATCTTTGTTCCATATCCGCATGTTAAACCTGAAACCCTTAGCATACCATTTTTCCCATCAAAGGAATAATCTCCTGCTTAAGGCATAAATAAAAATGATTCCCCCGAGTATGCCTGTAATAACGCCCACAGGAAGCTCTACCGGGGCAATGACAGTTCTTGCCAGCATATCGCAGAATATCAAAAAACCTGCTCCTGATAGAAATGAGGTAACCAGAAGCACTCTATGATCATAACCCACAAGCATTCTCATAAAATGCGGAACGATCAGCCCTACAAAGCCTATAAGTCCGGTAACAGATACGCTGATACCGGTGAGCAAGGAAGCGATAAGAAAAAGCAGCTTTTTCTTTTTTTCCACATCAATGCCGAGATGCATTGCTTCTTCTTCTCCGAGGGTTAATGCATTCATGTCAAGGCAAAAAAGATAAGAAAAGGCAAGGCATGCAAGCGAAACAATACATACAATCCATATCAAAACCCAGCTTGGTTCTTCGAGTGAGCCCATGATCCAGAAGATTATGCCCTGGAGGTCCTCTGTCTTTGAGATAGCAAGGATGAGTGTGACCAGAGAGGAAGATATGAAGCTTATCATTACGCCTGTGAGGAGAAGGCCGTGTATCCTGAGGATACCTTTTTTAATATTGAGGAGATAAACCGGCAGGATAACGAGAAAAGCGCCCAGAAAACCGGAAAGGGGCATGGCTATGTTGGGTATTATCTGGTTGAGCCTTAAAATGATGCACAAGGATGCCCCCAGCGCCGCACCCCCTGAGATACCCAGTGTATAAGGCTCAACCAGAGGGTTACGGAACATACTCTGCAACACAACTCCGGCAAGGCTTAAGGCGCCGCCTATTGCAAAACCAAGAATTATACGCGGTAATCGTATATCGAGGAGGATGCTGTATTCGGGAGTCCCTCTGCCTTCAAGGAGGCTTGATATTATTCTGTTTACAGGAATGCCTGCAGAACCGGTACATAATGAGATGATGCTTACAGACACGAGAAATGCAAATGATATAAATATGCAGCATGACCATTTTGATGTTCTATTTTTCATCATCGCTGAATAATCCTTGCAATTTCATCAAGATATTCAGCAAAGCTTACCGGTGTAGGGCTGCATATACTGTCAGGGTCAACAATGTGTATCCTGTTATGCTTTACGGCATTAATCATTTTATATTTATGCCATGTTTTTTGCTCGTCTTCACCGGAAATCCCCATGGTTGCTATTAAAATTACATCAGGGTTCCTTTTTAACACTTCTTCCCGACTTATAAGACCTGATTTAGCTTCTTTAAAAATGTTGATTCCTCCGGCAAGTTCAATGTAATCATTTACAAAAAATTCATTTGTAGCGGCAAAAAGCGGTTTTGCGCCTATCTGTATAAAAACCTTCTGCTTCGGCAGTTTTGACACCCTTTTCCTAATGTCAGAGACTTTCGTTTTCGAAGCATTGATAATATACCTTGCCTCTTTTTCTTTCCCTGTTGATTTGCCAAGTTCAAGGAATATTTCACACAATCTTTCAAATGTCTTTGGAATATCAAATGTAATTACATTGACACCCATATCTTTAAGTTTTTTTATATCCTTTGAGCTTGTGAGACTCATGGCAAATACCACATCGGGTTTCAGGCTTATAATCTTTTCCACATCAACCTCTACCACTGCTCCAACCTTCTCTTTTTCCTTAGCGCGCAAAGGTTTCTGGCAATATATAGTAACGCCGGCGATGCTGTTTTCCATGCCGAGAAGGTAAAGTCCTTCCGTTATGACGGGACTGAGGGATATGATTCTAATCTGACGGCCGGCATGACAAAACGCTGTGCCGCTAATAACTGAGCTCGTATCAATAACTGCAAAAGTAAGTATAAGCACGATAAATTTTAATAATTTTTTCCTATTCATGATCCCGCGCTTTCACATTGCAAGTTTTACACCTTCCCGCACTATTTATCAAAATTATATTCAATTCCTGGCATGAATTGTCAATTCCTATATATGCTTTCGACCGGTTTCAATTCTTTTAACAAGTCGTCCGGTTCTTCCTGCATCTTCCACCTGTGGCTCTTGCGTTATCATTGGTACGTATATGAAAGGCCGAAGAAAAACTGCTGCTGCGGCGACGGGAAGTAGTTGCCGGTGGGGGGTTGTCCAAAAGGATAACTGACTACACCGTATTCACTGTACTTTTTCCCAGTGAGGTTTTTTACACCAAGTATCGCCTCGAGTCCTTTAAAGGCATATTTGAGATTAACATCAAGGGTGGTTACCCCTGGCAGCATCGGGAGCTGGTTCTGCTGGTCGCTTACCATATATCGGTCTCCAACATAGGTCAGGATAACATTGGTAGTTAAATCGTTCCAGGTGTACGTCACTTTGCCGGAAAATTTATTCTTGGGAACAAGCGGTATGTAGTTTCCGTCGAAGACGCCCCCATCAAACTTTGCATCTATGTATGAATAGAGAAAATTGAGGCTCAACTCCTTCAGAAGGTTGAGGTAGACTGCGGCTTCTATTCCTTCCCGTTTGGTCCTGTCATAGTTGCTATTGGCGAAGGTGAGGGGGTTGTAATAGATCTCGTTATCCGTCTTTGATTGAAAACAGGTGAGGCTGCCGCCGATCCACTCCGTGATATTGTACCTTACCCCCAGATCAACCTCTTTGGCCACCTGTGTCTTCAAGTCCAGGTTGATAGGCGGAATGGAAAAGACGTTGAAAAGCTCGTCCGTTGCAGGTGTTCTGAAACCCTTTGCGTAGGTTATGAAAACATTGCCCTTCTTACCAAAGAGATAGTTTGCTGAAGCCCTGAAAGCATCATTCTGATCGTTGACGGTGTCATTCACCGGGGCGGTAAAACCCAGGTTGTCCACATATTTTATGTCCCATGACGACTTCTGTGTCCTGTAGCCGAAATTAAGAAGAAGGTCCTTGATGGGCGAAATTTCATCATTGATATAGAAGGCGTAGTCGGTTTTGTTTATCGTTGTCGTCGAATCGATGGCCCAAAGGGCCGGTGAAAAATCGGAGCTGTTTGCAGGGTATCTGTAGTAATCGAAGCCTGTCACGAGAGTATTTTTGAATCCCCAGAGCGGTGTGTTGACTGATATTTTCGGTGTAAACCCGTACGTTTCAAAAGTCCTCATTGAATACCAGTTGGATGATGTATAGGCGAAACTGTTGTGGCGCAGTCTGTATGAACCATTAACAGAAAAGGTGACATCATCTCCAATCTTGATGTCTGCGCCGAGGTCAATAAAATTGTCTTCTGTATTTGCAGAATCATATGGGGTTTTTGAGTCTTTTCTGCCAAATAGGCCGGTGGTGAGATCGGCAAAGGACAAGGCGCCTGGCATACCGTATGTGTCACGGTGATAACCCGTTTTCAGAGAGATTGAAAGATTTTTGAAGGCGTCGAAGGTGAAGTTGCCGAAGAGGTCTTTCATATGGAGGGTATTGTTATGGCGATACCCATCCGTATCGTAGGATGATGCAAGGGCGTAGTAGGTAAGCTTTTCCTGTTTTCCTGATACACTAAGTTTCGGTGCAAACATGCCGTCACTGCCCGCCATCACGCCGGCCTTGACAGTTGGTTTTCCTTCCCCTTTCTTCATGATGAAGTTGATTGCTCCTGCTATGGCATTGTCGCCAAAGAGCACCGTTGCAGGCCCCCGGTATATTTCGACCCTTTCGATCATGTCAAGCGATATCTGTGACAGGTCGGCGCCGGACATGTCGATGCCGTTGATCCTTCTGCCGTCGACAAGAAAGAGTACATTTGATGGCGCCGTCTCGCCGGAGCCGCGTATATCTACCTGTGTCATCTTGGGATTGTTGAGAAGATTCGTGGTAAAAACGCCGGGTTCCCGCTTGAATATGTCGGTGACGGTCGTTGCCCCCATCTCTTCGATATCTTTACTGGTAATGATAGAGATATTCGCGGGAGCATCCACGAGGGGTTCGGCTATCCTGGAAGCAGTCACAACTATATCGTCAAGCCTGTACGGACTCTGCTGTGCAAAACAGGGGCAGGGGATTAAAAATAACAAAAAAAGACAAACTATCAGTGCGGTAATGGTATGCATATCTCCTTGTTTCATCATGAGGGTGGTTCTAACGTTGTTTGATAAGATGATGAAAAAGAGGGGATCAGGATGTTTCGGGCTTCATGGTGTACCTCCCTATGCCTCGTAAGGATTATGTTGTTAAGAATTCAACCCAAGGTTTCCTGGCTGAGGTTAAGCTTTTGCACCTTCCCATACTGTTTCGAACAGCACAGTGGCCGGGTTAAATTACCCACGCAAAGCCTTT
Organism: uncultured Syntrophorhabdaceae bacterium; assembly: GCA_964393225.1. Lineage (GTDB taxonomy): Bacteria > Desulfobacterota > Syntrophorhabdia > Syntrophorhabdales > Syntrophorhabdaceae > MWEV01. The sequence continues at coordinate 2,968 of CAYMTB010000083.1, read as the reverse complement.
TACCCTTCACAGTTGCGGGACAGCGGAAGATTTTCACTTCGCTTCCCTTGAAGGTTTGAATTTATTGTACTGGAGTTTTTTTTAGCACGTGTTAATCTTGAATGCAATAATATTTTTAGGATATACTGTGCCATGCACGAGGAATACATACAAAAAATATTTAACGAATGTCATGTCGGCAGACTTCTTGGCATAGAGGTCTACGAAATAGAAGAGGGAAGGGCAAAGGGGAAGCTTACCATAAAAAAGGAGCATATCAATGTATTTGGTAATGCTCATGGAGGTATACTCTTTACCTTTGCAGATCATGTGGGCGGGGCATGTGGAAACAGCCTCGGGAAGTTGGCCATATTGGTTGAATCGTCGATACAGTACATGAAAGGAGTCAAAAAGGGCGAGACTGTCTTTGCGGAGGCAACACTTATACATAAAGGCAAAAAGATCGGAAGAATCGATATTAAGGTCTGCCGGGAGAACGGCGATTTGATTGCATTGATGCACATGGTCTTTTACATGAAAGGCGATGACCACAAAGCAAAGACTCCTGAAAATCTTTAACATTCTTCTTATGTCTTTCGGTAAAAGGCACTGGTGGCCCGGAGAGACACCTCTGGAAATTATTGTTGGTGCTATACTAACCCAGAACACCTCCTGGAAAAATGTTGAAAAAGCTATTCAAAACATGAAAACAGAGGGGGTATTGGACGTTGAGAGGCTTTACCGGATAGATACCAAAAGGCTGAGCGAAGTCATAAGGCCATCAGGATTTTTTAATATAAAATCTAATAGATTGAAAAATACTATTAATGTTATTTATAATGAATACAATGCAAGTATTGAAAATATATTAAATATTAGAACAGATATATTGCGAAATACATTACTCAGCATAAACGGGATTGGGCCTGAAACCGCCGACAGTATATTGCTTTATGCGTTAAATAAGCCGGTTTTTGTTGTTGACGCCTATACAAAAAGATTCCTGAAGAACCATAAATTGTATAATGGGGATAGTGATTATCACGAGATACAGAAATTTTTCATGGACAACCTCAAACCTGATGTTTATGTATTTAACGAATTCCATGCACTCATTGTTTGTCTGTGCCAGATTTACTGTAGAAAAGTACCAATATGTTCAGGATGTCCCTTAGAAGGGGACAAGGTTAACTCATAGCTGACAGTCGATTGCTAAAAGCTGACAGTTTGCATTAGTAGCTGATACGAATCTTTTCTTTGTCCGGGGCCTTTTGAATTGAGCCTATTTCAAAGGCGTTCTCTCCAGATTCCATAAGCTGTTCAATAATGGCCTTTTCATCGGCCATGCTGGCAATAATTATAAATCCGATGCCCATATTGAACGTTGAATACATTTCATCCAGAGGTACATTCCCGAGTTTCATGATAAACTTGAAAATAGGCGGAATTCCATAACCGGCCAGGTCTATTTTTGCAGAAAGTCCATCAGGAATAATCCTTTTGATATTTCCCGGCAGTCCACTGCCTGTAATATGGGCCATGCCTTTTATCGAAAACTTATCAAGGATATTGCTGATTGATTTCACATAAATCTTTGTTGGTTTCAGGAGTTCTTCGTATAGTTTGTCATGCAGTTCCTCATACTTTTCATTCAGATCAAGGTTGCTTATTTCAAAGAGAACCTTTCGTACGAGCGAGTAACCATTGCTGTGCAATCCGCTGGAAGATAAGGCAATTATTCTGTCTCCATCTTTTATGCCTGAGCCGTCAATGATTTTTTCTTTGTCAACGAACCCTATAGCAAAACCTGCAAGATCATATTCGCCTTCCTTGTAGAAAGATGGCATTTCTGCAGTTTCACCACCTATGAGCGCACATCCGGCCAATGAGCAGCCGTCACAGATACCCGAAATTACATCTTTGTAAACCTTTTCTTCTATGCTGCCGCAGGCAAAATAATCGAGAAAGAAGTACGGTTTTGCGCCCAAAGTAAGAATATCATTCACAGACATGGCGACAAGGTCAATGCCTACCGTATCGTGTTTACCGCTCATGAATGCTATTTTCAGTTTTGTCCCCACCCCATCCGTAGATGTTACGAGGGTAGGGCTTTTGTATCCGCCAGGCACCTCTGTTAGGGAACCAAAACCCCCTATACGGTTTAATACAAAAGGGTTAAACGTACCATGAATCTTATCTTTCAAATTGCCCATTAACCTGTCTGCCTTGTGTATGTCCACACCGGCATCTTTATACGTTAATACACCCATATTTTTTTACCTTTATGATTATAGAGTATTATGAAAATTACATAAGTAGCTATTTCAGCGTTCAGCTACCAGAAAACCGTACATGCTGATAACTGAAAGCTGAAATAGCCGAACACAAAAATCACGTCATTTTTGTGATGAATTCGTCAACCGGAATAGCAGGTAAGGTTACGATACCTACCGTACCCCTTGCGCCAAGATCAATGGAGATCCTCGCTATGGCTTCATTGTTCGGGGCATCAAGGATACTGATAAAGTCATACTGCCCCAATACGGCGTACTGGGCAAGCACCTTCGCACCCATATTTTCGATCTCTCTGTTTACTTCTTCGATCCTTTCCGGATGTTTCTTGATCGTTTTTCTACCGTCATCTGTTAATGTGCTTATCATAATATATATTGGCATGTAATCACCCCCTTTTTTTTCCTATATTTTAATCGACATGGATTTATTGTCAACAACTTTTTTATTTTTAAAAGTAATTAGATGGAAAACAACATGTAATAATTTTCACATAGTGCATGTTATGTTATTTTTGTGTTGCAATATAGCAATCTTTATACTAAAAATAATATCGAAAATACGTAATGTATTTTTTATTTATTGTTATTTATTTCACATATATTTAATTATTTTGTCTTCTGATGTATAAAAGATGTACTTTGTAATATTTTCAAATATACCCGAGGGGGTTCCTATATGGCAAAACCAATGGATC
>CAYMTB010000082.1:0-13016 GCA_964393225.1 uncultured Syntrophorhabdaceae bacterium | reverse complement strand
TTTTATATCTTTGAATTCCTGTTCCCAATATCTCAGCACATGGGGCTTAAGGCCAGTTATGCTGCATACCTCTTTAATCCTATAAAACATCCTATCCGGGATATTTGAGGTCATATCTCTATCATATCTCTAAATGTTATTTATCGTTTATTGCGTCTTTTAGAACCTGGCTCAACCTGTAATTCAATACCTTTCTTTTCGCAATCTCAATTTCATCGCCTGTTTGCGGGTTCCTTCCCCTTCTTGCCTTTTTCTGTTTCACAATAAAATTGCCAAAGCCAGAAATTTTAACATTCTCGCCATCTGCCAATGTTTCTTTGATAACCTCAAAAAATTTGTCAACAATATCTGCACACTCGCGTTTTGAAAAACCCAACTTCTCATACACATTTGTAACAATTTCTATCTTGGTCATACATCCCTCCTTAGCCCCTTAACATTACTCCATCTATATTTGTAACCTCTTTAATAATAATATCCTGCAAAATATTCACTGTTTCATCTTTCAATGTATCTTCAAAAGATTGAAACACTACCCGAAAAGATACACTTCTCGATTCTTTTTTAAACATATCAAAAACCCCTACGTCAATTATTAATGGTGACACACCTTTAATTTTTTCAATTATATAAGAAGCCGGCGTCTTATCAGCAATCAAAAAAGTAAAATCTCTTGTTACCTGCGGATATCTTGGGATCGGTGCGTATTTAATAACATTAAGACGACTCATTTTCCAGATTACATCTAACCTCAACTCAACACAATAAACCTCTTGTTCAATCTCATAGAATTTTAAAACCTCATCCTTAATTTCACCAATCCAGCCTGCTTTTTCGTTATTAACAAAAACGTCACCGGATTTGTTGGAGTTTAAAAAGGGTTCGACACTTTTTTCGATGTGAATATCCAATCCAAAGCAGTTCACCAGCCCTTCGAGAACGCCTTTTATATCAAAAAAATCGTATTCAGGGTGCTTATCTCTCCAGAAATACCCCCTTTCCCGCCCGGTCATAGCAAAGCATACAGCAGGATACTCAACAGGGAGGTTCTCTGCACTTAAATAAAAGGCCTTCCCGGACTCAAAAAACCTCAGATTTTTTGCGCCTCTGTTTAGATTGTAACCAATGTTTTTCAATACCCCGGCAGCAATAAACGTCCTCATAACTTCATAGTCTTTTGAGATGGGGTTCATTATATTAACGCATGAAGCCCTTTCGTCAGGAGGAGTAATGAAAAAATTATCTATATCTTTTACACTAAAAAATGCAAAATTAATTAACTCATTGAAACCAGCCGATTTAAAATAGTCTTTGGCAATATCGGCTTGATTATCTTTTTTATCCCTTTTCAGGGTTTTTACAGCTGTTACCGGAGTTGTAGCAGGTATATGATCGTAGCCGTGGATCCTCGCTATTTCTTCTATAATATCAACATATTCATTAATATCATGCCTGAATGGAGGTATTGAAACCAGAAAACCGCTCTCCTCCTCTTTCACCACATGCAGATCTACTGATCTCAAGGCACTCACTATATCACGCTGCTCGATAGCCGTTCCGAGGATTTCATTTATCCTTCCAAAGCTCACAAAAATTCGGTTCAATTCCTTTTTGTTATAGACTTCCCTTTGTCCCCTTACAACCTTCCCGCCCGAGAGCTTATGCATTAAAAAAACAGCCCTTTCAGCAGCAAAACCAACATTATCAATGTCTATCCCTTTTTCAAACCTTAGTGATGCTTCAGACCTGATACCCAACCCTCTTGCCGTTCGCCGTATGAAATAAGGATTGAAAAAGGCACTTTCCAAGGCAACATTTTTTGTACTCTCTGTAATTTCAGAGTTTTCACCGCCCATAATGCCTGCTATTGCAACGGGCTCCTCTCCATCGCATATGAGCAAGTCATTTAGCGAAGTTTTCTATCCTAGCCATACAGCGTACGGAATACAGTCGGGGCACCTGTTAATTTGACCTCAATCCTGTTCCCCCTGAGTCTATCATAGTCAAAGGCATGGAGCGGCTGCCCAAACTCCAGCATGACATAATTCGTAACATCTACAATAGAATTGATGGGTCTCATCCCGCATTTGCTGATTCTGCTTCTTATCCAGAAGGGAGATTTTTTAATCGTTATGTCCTGAATCATTCTTAAAACATAACGGGGACATGCCTCAAGATCAAAAACATCAAGAGAAATGAAATCATCAATATTCCCTGTCTCTTCGGCTTCGATGAGAAACGGCATAATCCTTATTTTCTGGTCAAGTATGCTCCCGACCTCCCTTGCAATTCCATATACGGAGAGACAATCGCCTCTGTTAGGGGGAACGCTTATGTCAAAGACAACATCACTTACTCCCGGAATATGTTCAAGAGGTTCTCCTGGCCTTGCATTATCTTCCAGAATGAATATTCCGCTATGGTCATCTGAAAGGCCCAACTCCCTTTCTGAACAAAGCATGCCGAAAGAAGTAACGCCTCTCAGCTCTTTCTTTTCTATAACTGCTCCGTCGGCCAGTCTCGCATCTATCATTGCAAAGGGGACTTTATCGCCTTTTGAGATATTTTTTGCACCACATACAACTGGAAGGATATTGCTGCCATTATCTATGGTGCATATGCTCAGATTGTCCGCTTTGGGGTGTCGGTCAATGGAAACTATCTCGCCTGCAACAACATTTCTGAAGGACGGGGTGTACTCCTCCAAAGACTCAACTTCAAATCCCCGCATGGTAAGTCTTTTTGCCAGTTCCTGCGGTTCTATATCAATTACAACAAAATCTTTTAACCACTCAAAGGGAATTCTCAAAGTTAAACCTCAGAATTGAGAAAGAAATCGTATGTCATTGTAATAAAATTGCCTTATATCGTCTATACCGAATTTAATCATAGCAACCCTCTCGACCCCCATACCAAAAGCAAAACCTGTCACCTCTTCCGGATCATACCCGACTATCCTGAATACCTGCGGGTGCACCATGCCGGAACCAAGTATCTCAAGCCATCCAGTATCTTTACATACCCTGCAGCCGCTTCCTCCGCAGATAACACAGCCTATATCAACCTCTGCAGATGGTTCTGTAAAGGGAAAATAGCTCGGCCTGAATCTCAAGGGGGTATTGCTCCCAAACATTTCCTGGATAAAAATACTCAATATGCCCTTCAAATCGGAGAATCTCACGTGCCTGTCCACCATAAGCCCCTCGACCTGATGAAACATGGGAGTATGGGACACATCGCTATCACACCTATAAACTGCTCCGGGAGCAATTATCTTTACGGGGGGAAGCTGTGATTCCATGACCCTTATTTGAACAGGGGAGGTATGCGTTCTCAGCACAACACCATCTTTGATGTAAAACGTATCCTGCATATCTCGTGCTGGATGATCATGCGGAATATTCAGGGCTTCAAAATTATAATAATCTGATTCAATGTCAGGGCCCTCAGCAACAGAAAACCCGAGAGATGAAAATATCCTGATGATTTCTTCCAATGTTTGTGTAATAGGATGTTTTTTTCCTGTTACGGGAATTTTGCCCGGCATGGAAATATCAATCCAGATAGCCTGCTCCCTTTTATTTTTCTCTTCATCATCATAAAACTGTTTGAATTCTCTTAGTTTTTCCTCGGTCCATTGTTTTAATAGATTAATCTCCCTGCCGAATATCTTCCTCTCTTCTTTGTCCAAGGTTTTTATTCGATCAATATATTCAGAAAGGATTCCCTTTCTCCCGAGAAGAAAGGCTCTTATCTTTTCCAAATCATCAATATTTTTTACAGAAGAAATCTCTTGCTCGACCTTGCTTTTTAAGGCGTTTATATCCAAGCGTCACCTATAAATTACAACAGAATAGATTTGGAGAATTTTTTATTGGACCATCACTTCTTTTACTTTGACTATTACGTTCTCAAATCCGGCAGGATCATTGACAGCCATATCTGCAAGAGATTTACGGTTGAGGTTTATATTGGCAGCCTTCAATCCGTTTATAAATCTGCTGTAAGGTATTCCATAAACCCTGCAGGCGGCATTGATTCGTGCTATCCATAATGTCCTGAAATCTCTCTTTCTCTGTCTCCTATCCCTGTAGGAATAGGTTAATGCTTTAAATACAGCCCGTTTTGCTACGCTATATGTTGTACGCCTGCTTGCGTACATACCTCTTGCGAGCTTTAATATTTTTTTCCTTCTTCTTCTTGCTTTAACTCCTCTTTTTGCCCTTGGCATGTTCCTGCACCTCTTTCTTTATAAATAAGGTATTAAACTCTTTATTCTTTTCGCATCAGACGGATGGATTGTATCAGATTTTGACAATCTTCTCTTCATCTTCGGTGTTTTTGAAGAGAGAAGGTGACTGTGGTACGCTTTTGACCTTTTTATCTTGCCAGTCGCGGTCACCTTAACCCGTTTCGCTAAACCTCTCTGCGTCTTTATTTTGGGCATATGAGCCTCCTTTACGGTGGAGCAAATACCATTACGATATTCCTGCCGTCAAATTTTGGTTTCTGTTCCAGTTCACCAACGTCCTTAATAGATTCTATCATCTTTTGTGCAAGCTTTTCGCCCATATCCACATGGAGCACTTCCCTGCCCTTAAACATTATAACAATCTTCACCTTGCAGCCTTCTTCAAGAAAGCCTCTAACATGTTTTATCTTGAACATAAGGTCATGTTCTTCGATTTTCAGGCCCAGCTTCATCTCTTTCAGCTGTATTACAGTCTGCTTTTTCTTAGCCTCCTGTGCCTTCTTTGCAAGCTGATATTTAAATTTACCATAATCCATAATCTTGCAAACAGGAGGTATTGCTTTTGGAGAAACCTCAACAAGGTCCAAACCTCGTTCTCTCGCAAGCTTCAATGCGTCGAATGTGGGGACAACACCATACTGTTTCCCCTCATCGTCAATCAATCTGACCTCTCTTGCCTTTACTTTCTCGTTAATATTGATTGTATCCTTGGCATCCTTTGCTATAAAACTCACCTCCTGAAAATATTGTCTTCTCTTATTCTATCAACAAAATCTTCTAACCTGACATCCTTTAATTCCCCGCCATCCCTCATCCTTACAGTGATAAGATTTGCATTCATTTCTTTCTTGCCTGCTATGACCATATAAGGAACTTTTTCCATTGCCCCTTCACGTATCTTCAAGCTCAGCTTTTCGTTCCTCGTGTCAAGTTCCGCCCTTATCCCTTCATCAATCATGCGCTGATACATCGATTTTACATATCCTTCCTGCTCATCGGTAATATTCATGATGATTACCTGCACAGGCGATAACCATACAGGGAATTTGCCGCCGTAATGTTCTATCAGAACACCCATAAATCTTTCAAGTGCACCGAGGATTACCCTGTGGAGCATTACAGGTCTTTTTCTCTTTCCATCGCTATCAACATAATGAAGGTCAAACCTTTCGGGGAGAGCGAAATCACATTGTATCGTTGCACACTGCCACTTTCTCCCGATAGCATCCTTCAGTTTAATATCTATTTTCGGGCCATAGAAGGCTCCATCACCTTCGTTTATATCAAAGGGTATCATCTCACCGGTCAGAACCTCTTTGAGAATAGTTTCCGCTTTATCCCAGTCTTCAAGGGCACCGATAAATTTTTCAGGTCTTGTGCTTATCTCCATTTCATATTCAAAATTAAAAATTTTCATTGTATCGCGCACAAAATTGATGATGTTTAATATCTCCTGATGCAATTGATCCTGTCTTAAAAATATATGTGCGTCATCCTGGGTAAATTCCCTAACCCTCATAAGGCCGTGGAGAACACCTGATTTTTCATGCCGGGCTACAGTTCCAAGCTCAAAATACCTTATGGGCAAGTCCCTGTAACTCCTGATGGCCGATTTGTATACCATGATATGGGCGAGACAATTCATGGGTTTTATGCCATAGTCAACATCATCAATCTTTGTAAAATACATATTGTCCCTGTAATTGTCGAAATGTCCGGATTTCTTCCACATTTCGAGCTTCAGGATGTGAGGCCCTACGACAAACTGATAACCCCTCTTCAAATGTTCTTTCCGTTCAAAATCTTCAAGGAGGTACCGTAACAATGCACCTTTCGGGTGGTATATAACAAGGCCGGCGCCAACCTCATCGGAAATGCTGAAAAGATCAAGATCTTTACCAAGCCTTCTGTGGTCACGTTTCTTTACCTCTTCAAGAAACTGCAGATATTCGTTCAGTGATTTTTCATCTGAAAAAGCTGTCCCATAAATCCTTGTGAGCATTTTATTTTTCTCATCGCCTCTCCAGTATGCACCTGCAAGGTTCAAAAGTTTAAAAGCCCTTATTTTACCTGTAGACGAAATATGGGGACCTCTGCACAAGTCCGTAAAACCACCCTGCTTATAAAGGCTTACCTCATCATCTTCTATTGCATCGATGATATCCACTTTATATGTTTCACCGGAATTTTTAAACATTTCAAGGGCATCGTTCTTGCTCACAACTTTTCTTTCGATTGGAATATCTCTTTGAACAATTTCTTTCATCCGCCCTTCGATTTTCAACAGGTCTTCTTCCGTAAAACCAGGAGGGTAATCAAAATCATAATAAAATCCGTTTTCTATCGATGGCCCTATGGCTACCCTGGTCTCAGGAAAAAGTTCTTTCACCGCCTGAGCCATAAGGTGAGACGTGCTATGTCTTAATATATTCAAATCCATACTTTCACTCTTTCTATTTTCCTGTGCCGCTCCGCTCAATGCAAAACCTCAATAAGATTATTAAATTGAGAGATATTCTTAACATTTTAACTTTTCCTTGTCAATTCTTATAGTTAAACTTTTCCAAAACTTTTTATTAAAATATGTATTGGCATTTTCGTCTCCTTAAAGATTTTTTATCAGCATGAAAAGGTGCTTTTATTCCCCTATGTCTATGATATTAAAAATGGTTGACAAACCCCTTGTAATTGAGATAAAAGATTGTGAAATTTTTTTCAAATGAATAAAAAAGGAGTAAATTATGAGAGATGTTGAAGATGTAGTAATTGTATCATGCGCAAGAACAGCTATAGGTCAGTTTGGTCAATCCCTTAAGGATGTACCTGCCGTACAGCTCGGAGGAATCGCAATCAAAGAGGCGATAAAAAGAGCAGGAATCAGGCCCTCAAAGAACAAGGATAAAGATGTTGCGCCGGATATCTTTGGCGGGAAAACTGATACGGAACTCGAAGCAAAATATTATGATTACGACAGCAGCTTAAAAGAGGTTATCATTGACGAAGTTGTCATGGGTAATGTTCTTCAGGCAGGACTCGGACAAAACTCAGGCCGTCAGGCAAGCATCAACGGCGGGGTACCAAAAGAAACTGCGGCATATACCATCAACAAAGTCTGCTCCTCAGGATTAAGGGCAATTATCAACGGCGTACAGTCAATTCAGTGCGGTGATAACGATGTGGTGGTAGCAGGCGGTATGGAAAACATGAGCCTTGCACCCTTTGCACTTCCATCTTTGCGTTTCGGCGCAAGGATGTTCGACACAAAAGCCGTTGACCTTATGGTTCTTGACGGCATATGGGAAATCTTTTATGGATACCACATGGGTTTGACTGCAGAAAACATTGCTGCAAAGTACGGCATCACCCGTCTTGAACAGGATGAATTCGGAGCACTGAGCCACCAGCGTGCCATGGCAGCCATCAAAGCCGGACTCTTCAAGGACGAAATTGTGCCTGTCGTCATTCCTAAGAAAAAGGGTGATCCCCTTATCTTCGACACTGACGAGAGACCTATGGACACGACCGTTGAAAAGATGTCAAAGATTGCCCCGGCATTCAAGAAAGATGGAACAGTTACTGCCGGCAACGCCTCGGGCCTCAATGACGCAGCATCAGCAGTAGTCATTATGACAAGGGACAAAGCAAAAGAACTCGGCATAAAACCAATGGGAAGACTTGTTTCATGGGCAAACGGCGGTCTTGATCCGGCATATATGGGTCTCGGTCCCATCCCGGCCATAAGAAAGGCGCTGAAAAAGGCAAATTTAACACTCGACCAGATTGACCTTATAGAGCTTAACGAGGCATTCTCATCCCAGGCTATTGCTTGCATGAGAGAGTTGAAAGTCAATCCGGATAAATGCAATATGTTTGGCGGCGGCATCTCCCTCGGTCACCCAATCGGCTGCACTGGTTCGAGGCTTGTCACAACGGCCCTCTACCAGATGAGAAGACTCGGTCTGAAATATGGTCTTGTTTCAATGTGTATCGGCGGCGGCATGGGTCTGGCAGCAATTATCGAATGTGAGGCATAATAATGGATTATAAAAACTTAATAATTGAAATAAAAGACAGAATTGCAATTGTTAAGGTAAACAGACCAAAAGCCCTTAATGCCCTTAACTCTGAAACACTTGACGAGATAAGGGACGCAGCTGGAGCGCTTAATATCAATAAGGACGTCTGGGTTGTAATTGTCACCGGTGAAGGTGACAGGGCTTTTGTGGCAGGGGCTGATATCGTTGAAATGAAAGATATGACCGCCCTTGAGGGGATGCAATTTTCGCAGAGGGGACACGAAGCCCTCTCAGCCCTTGAGAATATGAGCAAACCGGTTATTGCTGCAGTAAATGGTTTTGCCCTCGGTGGGGGGTTTGAAATTGCCATTGCCTGTGATTTCATCTATGCCTCCGACAAAGCCAGGGTAGGTTTTCCTGAAACCACGCTGGGCATACATCCAGGTTTCGGTGGTACGCAAAGGGCGGCAAAGCTTACTGGATTAGCAAAAGCAAAAGAGATGATTTTCACGGGGAAAACAATAACTGCACAGGAAGCATACGAAATGGGATTTATCAATAAGGTAATCCCTCATGCAGAACTGATGAAAGAGGTTATGACTCTTGCAGAAAGTATAAAGGCCAATGGTCCTTTCTCTGTAAGACTTGCCAAGGAATGCATCAATAAAAGCCTTTACCTTGGCATGGACGAAGCACTCATGGTAGAGGCAAAGGATTTTGGTTTATGTTTTGCCACAAAAGATCAGAAAGAGGGCATGACTGCATTTGTTGAAAAGAGGAAACCCACCTTTAAAGGTGAATAATAAAAACTAAAAGGAGGACACTGTGAAGATAGTAACATGCATAAAACAGGTTCCTGATACAGAAGCAGAAATCAAATGGGATATCCCAAAGGGAACTTTAAAAAGAGACGGTATGGATCCGATAACAAACCCCTTTGACGAGTTTGCTCTTGAGGAAGCTCTGCTTACAAGGGAAAATTACGACGGAGACATAATTGTTATTTCCATGGGTCCGGAAAAGGCAAATGATGTCCTGAGAAATGCCCTCGCACTCACTGCTAACGAAGTGCACAGGTTGACAGATGAAGCCTTCGCAGGTTCAGACACATATGCAACCGCATATGTCCTGGCTGCTGCAATTAAAAAGATCGGCGATGTGGATGTCGTATTCTGCGGAAAACAGTCTACTGACGGAAATACAGGCGTCGTTGGTGCAGAACTTGCTGCCATCCTCGGTTTCAGCCAGCTCACCTATGTATCCAAGGTAAGGCAGATCGATGCAGCAAACAAAAAGATCGTGGTAGAAAGGGCAATAGAAGGAGGCACCGAAGTTATTGAAGCAAAACTCCCTGCCGTTATTTCAGTTATAAAGGGTATCAATGAGCCGCGGCTTCCAAACCTGATGGGTATCAGAAAGGCAGCAAAAGTTGAAATACCTGCCTGGAACGCCGATGATTTGGGTATTGATAAAGCCAAAGTCGGTTATGAAGGTGCCTCTACAAAGGTAGTTGAGATTGCCGTACCGCCCCCAAGGGGAGCTGGTGAGATATTAAAGGGCGAGCTTGATGATATTGCTAATATCGTGACAGACAAACTTATCGATTTGAAAGTTATAAAATAACCGGGAGGAGGGAGAATAATGGCTAACGATGTATGGGTATATATAGAACATAAAGACGGTAATGCATCACCAATGTCATTCGAGCTGCTTGGCATCGGCAAAGAACTTGCAGTCGATCTCGGCTCCAGTGTGTGTGCGTTCGTTATTGGAGAAAATGTAGAAAATATTGCAAAAGAGGCATTCGCATATGGAGCCTCGAAAGTATATACAGTTGAGGATGCTGTTTTCAAAGGTTTCAGGGCAGAAGCTTATGCTAAGGCAGCAAGTTTCTTACTCGATAAATACAAACCGGAAATCGCACTTTTCAGGGCAACGAGTCAGGGAACCGATGTATCAGCAGCAAGTGCGGCCAGCCTCGGATTCGGACTCTGCACTGACAGTATTGGCGTTAAGGTTGACGGCGGTCAGATAAAACTCACAAGGGCGGCCTTCGGTGGAAACTACACGGTAACGGTGGTAAACGAAAAGGCAAAACCGCAGATCGCAACGGTAAGACCGAAGGCATTTGCAATGCCGGAAAAGGACGCCTCAAAACAAGGAGAAATCGTTAAAGAATCATTCTCAATTGCAGAGAGCGACTTAAACACCAAAGTGCTTGAGTTTATTAAGTCAGAAGTGACGGTAAATCTTGTTGAGGCTGACGTAATCGTATCCGGTGGAAGAGGCGTTGGCGGTGATGATGGTTTTAAAATGATGAAGGAACTGGCAGACGTGCTTGGTGCTGCAGTTGGTGCCTCCCGTGCAGCGGTAGACTCCGGATGGATTTCCTATGAACACCAGGTAGGCCAAACCGGTAAGACAGTAAAACCAAAAATATATATCGCATGCGGCATTTCGGGGGCTATTCAGCATCTCGCCGGCATGAGAACATCCGACTGCATTGTGGCAATCAACAAAGATCCTGATGCACCGATATTTAAGAATGCATCATATGGCATTGTTGGAGATTACAAACAGGTAGTCCCGAAAATAATCGAGAAATTCAAGAGCAAACTCAACAGATAGTTCGCTCACATCAAAAACAATAAACAAAAAGGGGGAGCAAAATGCTCCCCCTTTTTGTTTATTCAATGATTTTTTCTTATGCGGCTTCCAATTTACGTAGCTCTTCTTTCACCATCACAGATAAATCTTCGGCAGGTTTAGAGTCAAGACATTTGTTATAATACTCAATCGCCCTGTCTTTTTCCCCTTTTTTCATGTAAATAGTGCCTGCGAGAAAGTTTGCCCTGGCATAATTCCGGTTCATCTCAAGTGATTTAAATACACTGTTTAATGCCTCGTCATGGTTTGTCATACCCTCATAGATTTCTGCCATTACACAATGAAAATCAGGATACGTTACTTCATGTGAAAGTATATATTCACCTTCTTTAATCGCATCTTCATATTTTTTTAATAACTTCAAGGTATGGAACAAATTAAGACGGGCCTTCATAAATTGCGGATTTAGTTCGACCGCCATTCTGAAAGAGGCCTCAGCTTCATCAAAACGTTTTATTTTTAGATATAATGCTCCGAGGCTGTTGTGCAAATCAGGATAATTAGCATTTTCAGCAACATGGTCCCTTACGTATGGTATCAGCGTCTCGCAGAGCGCTCGGTCCTCTTCCGCGATACTCATAATAACCGAGATCATTTCAGATATATCGGGGCTGATTTCCAGGGATCTATTGAATTCCGGTATTGCCGTGGTAATCTGTTTATCCTTGAAAAACACCTTATTATAAATTTCACTGAATTTTTCGCCGGAATAAGAAGGTGTTGCAAGCGCATTCTTTATTGCATTTGTTATCATTGTTATATCTTCGTCACCAGGGTCAATCCTGCTTACATCTTCGAGTTCCTTAATCCCCTCATCGAACTTTTCGAAATGACAGTAAAGAACGCCCAGCTTCACTTTTGCATCCTTGTAAGAAGGGTGAATCTCCAATGCATGCTTAAAGTTCTCAATGGCCTCTTCATACTCGTTTTTAACAGCATGTACCACGCCCAGATAATAATGTATATCCGCATAATTAGGGTATTTTTTAACAAGCGGGGCAAGGCTTTCCATGGCTTTATCAAGATTACCGAGATATATCTGCGCTATGACAATTTTTACTCTGGCCTGCAAATAATCAGCGTTAATATTTAACGCACCTTCAAAGGCTGTAATAGCTTCATCGATCTTTCCCCGCCCTAAATATGAAAGCCCCAGATTATAATGAATATCCGCATATTTTGGGTTTGTCTTCAGAATATCTTTATAAAGACTAATCGCCTTGTCCCACATTTTGTAATTATGTAGCGCTACGCCAAGTTTTAATCTGGCGGGCAGATTAGATGGGTCGGAATCCAGTACAACATTAAAATTTTCAATAGCACCATCGAATTCACCAAGATTATTCTTACATACACCAATAAAATAATTCAGTTCGTGGTAGGTTGGATTATACTCCAGCGCCATATTGAATTCCTGGAGTGCTTCGTAATAATTCCCCATCGCAAACAAAACTATCCCTATATTTCTGTGGGATTGACTAATGTAAACCCGTGACAGATTGTAGTGAATACTTTTTGCAGAGGTTTTTCTTTTTAATATCTCCTCAAATCTTTTAATCGCCTCCCTGTAATTATGCTGATTAAAAAGCCCCATTGCTTCGTCATATATTTCGTCTTTCCCGAGGGAGAATAAACGTTTAAAAAAACCCATTATAGCGCTCCTTTTCTTGATACTACTGCTTTTATCGTCATAAAAAGAATTTTAAGATCAAGCAACAGGGACCAGTTATCTATATATTGCATATCGAGCTTCATCCACTCATCAAACTTAAGTTCATTCCTTCCGGTAACCTGCCAGAGGCATGTAACCCCAGGGGTAACTGAAAGTCTCTTCCTCTGCCATGGGTGGTACAGGAGCACCTCTTTTAAAATTGGAGGTCTTGGCCCTACAAGGCTCATGTTGCCCATTAAAACATTAAACAGCTGCGGGAGTTCGTCCAGGCTTGTTCTTCTCAGTAATTTGCCGATACGTGTAAGTCTTGGATCATCCTTAATTTTAAAAACAGGGCCATCCATCTCATTAAGATGCGTCAAATGAACCTGCATTTTATCAGCACCCGTAACCATGGAACGAAATTTAT
>CAYMTB010000081.1:0-13155 GCA_964393225.1 uncultured Syntrophorhabdaceae bacterium | reverse complement strand
GCTTCCTCAGGAGAAGCAAAAGTCTTTTGTTTTGCCTGCGCCGCGTAACCCTTCACAGGGAAAGACAATACTATTATCAGTGCCGCAACAGCGACAGAACAAACAAGCGTCAATAGCCACTTTTCTTTATCTTTCATGTATGAGTCCATAGTCATCCCTCCTTATCTTCCTCGACCGCCGCCACTGCGACCGCCGCCGCTGCTGCGTGAACCACCGGCACTGCCGCCGCCGCTGCGTGAACCACTGGCACTGCCACCACCACCGCCTCTCTGCATGGATTGCGCGGAGGACGCACTTTGGCGGCTTGATTGTCCGCGATTGCTCTCCATCTTCGCATTATTCCCTTTGTCCGCGCCACTGAAGGCACCCTGCTTTCCTCCGCTCTCCATTGTCGAGGGGCCCGACCTGCCGCCGCTGCTTCCAGTTCCAGCAGAACCTGCCTGCCGGCCGCCGGCACCAGCAGGCTGTGTTGAAACGCCTCCTGCACCCTGGCCGGTCTTACCTCTGTAGGCATCCCGGGACCTCGCATCGTTGGTGGAAGCTCCCTTATTGTACTTCTGCGCAGTTCCCTGGTCCTTGTAGGCAACTCCGCCCCTGTGGCTGGAATCATGCTGCCATTGGCCCTGACCGCCCTGGCCCTGGCCTTTCCCCTGATATTGATTCGCATATTTGTCGCGGTTAATATTGTTGTTGATAGAGTTATTCTGATTGACGTTGACGTTGACATCGCCTCCGTGCCAGTTGGCATTACCCCAAGCATAGCCCCAAGCCGCACCGACAGCAGCACCGGCCATAAAGGAAAAGGCGGCTGTTGTGGCCACATATCCCGGGGGATAAACCGGATATGGAGGATAGGCCGGGTATGCCCATGCGCCGTACACCACGGTCGGGTTATAGGCCGGTACATAAACAACCTGCGGACTTGCTGGTTCGATGATGATGACCTCTTTCTCAACCTTGACGACCTGCTCCTTGGTCGTTTTCAGGTTGCCCGATGCCTGCGCCTTTGCCCGAAGTTTCTGGATAGATCCCATGACGTCCTTTTGCTGTGCGAGGAAAGCGTCGCCCAATTTCTGTGTCCAGTCGATTTTTTCGCTCATCATGGCGAGAACATCGGGGAAGTTCACCAGGGACTTAACGCTCGGGTCCCATGGCTGCGCCTCAAGGGGCTTTGCAAGAGCGTCGCCCTTCAAACCCTTGTTCTGTTTAGCCCATCGATCTGCCTGCACAATCTCAAGCGGATATGTGGAGGCCATCAGTATCTGGGTAAGCAGGGAGTCAGGGTAGAGGGCTATGGGGGCGAGGATCTGCTCGAGCTCTTCTGCCTTGAATACCGGTGGCGGAGGAGGCCCCTGGGAGTACGAACATGGTGGTACAACCAGGGTCGTCATTAAAAAAAGCACCAGAACGACTAAATAACCTTTCTTTTTTTTCATAATTGCGTCTCCTTTGGCTGCCTTAGGCTAAAGTATTGCTAAAAGCTATCACAAATTCAATTGATTAGTGAACAATATTATTTTACTCCAGGTTTTTCTTTGGGCAGCAGGCAGCTCTGACCTCAGAACATAATTACTGTGCGTAGACCGGGGAATACAGTTGTTTCATTTGCCAGACTGGGTTTGATGATCTGCAGATCTGCACCCAGGATGAGCCATGGCGTTATAGCGAAGTTGTAAAAAATCTCTAAGCCTTGCTCATCACGGATTTTCATGACGTTTGCAAACGAATCCTTCAGATCGGGGCTCGGGGTAGCATAATAATAGCCGAAGCCCCAATTGTCCCGGCTCCTGCCCGGAATCAGGCCAACACCGCCCACTCCCACGTGGCCCGACCAGTACAGCCTGTTGGGGTTACCGTCCGAGATACCGAACTGCCCAAAGAGCCCGAATCCTTCCTTGGGGTTCCTCTTTGACTGGTAAAGATACTGATCGAAGGTATAGCCAAAGTAATATCGATCATTCTTGGTTTTAACGCTGCCTGGCCACTGGGGAATAAGGAGTTCGTCGAGACTTCCCAAATCGTTGCCGTCCTTGGTGCTGTAAGTGGCGATAAATCCCTGATGGCCGCTGCGTCCTGCGATTGTGACGGGGAATTCAACGGTCCCGCGGAACGTGATACCGTCGCCGAAAGGGTGTTCTAAGCCTGACTTGTTTGTCATGTCATTCGGGTCATAGATCCACAAACCGAAGGTGGCGGGCTCGGTGCGTACGCTTAACAAGGCGCCCAGAAGATAAGGCGGAACAGTGCCGCTCGGCGGGGCAGTGAAAACCATATTCCAGAATGAGTCGATGCCGGCGCCTCCCGCGAACGGTCTGGTACTGGCGAGATCGATCACGTTGATCTTGCCGAATAACAGGGAAATAGAATCACCAAACCTCTGTCCGAAATATACGCTCGACAGGTCGGCGCGATCGGCGCCTTCTATCCCCGGAAAATAAAGCGCCGTGTTGACCGGCGCGATCGTGCCGCCTCGTCCGTTGACACTCTGGCCAAAGTTGTATTCACCATGGACGGTCATTGAAAACCCCTTCCAAAAACCAAGTTTACCAAGGTCGGCATTAAGCAGGATGTCGGCCTTGCCGCCGTATTTGTAGCCATGATCGCCCTCGCCTTTCGTCATTCCCTGATAGAACTGTGTAATCCGCGGCTTGAGCGTAATGCCCTGTTCCTTCAGCCAGGTTCTACCGCCGCCCCAGTCGCCGGTGAGCGTATCGCGTTCCAGCCAGCCCGGCGGCGGTGCCGATGGAGCGGCGGCGGCTGTGATTTCGCCGCTCGCAACATCGACGGCAGCCGTATTTTCTTCGGCAGCCAACACGCCGGCATTTGCGGTAAGCGCCAGAATCGTTATCAAAAGAAAAGTTCTGATGACTCTCATTCTCAATCTATCCTCCGTTAAAACGTATCATTTCTCAGACGCTCCAAGTGTTGGCTACAGGCCTCTTGTAGCCTTTTTGGACGGCAACAACATCGAGATGGAGGGTCGCCAGATCTTCCAATGAAGGGTCGATTTCTTCAAGCTTTCGGTAATCGATTGTCTTGGTGTAATGATGACATGTGTCGCAGAGATCGATACGGATGGCCTCTTCTCCCTCTCCATAAAAATACGTGAGAGATCCCTGCTCCTTGCTGCCGCAGGCGGCGCAGGACAGCCGATCGATTCTCCATTGATAGGCACAAAAGGAGCAAAGGGAATAGCGCTTTCCCTCTTCTCCTTTTAAAAGGCTGAGCGAAGACAGGCAGCCGCAAACGGGGCAGTGTCCCTTCAGCAGCGCTTCAGGTTCGAGTTCACCGCTAAGCTGTTCCATTCCCGCTTCAATCGACGGCCTGATGCTGTTTCGAATCAAGAACAAAAGAACCTGCCTGTCCAATCCCTGGTCGGCGGCAACCCGATCGATGGCCTCTTCTTTTCCGCTTTCCATTAATAGCTTCTCCAGGGCCGTTTCGTTGTTGCTGAAGATGCTGTTAATCTTTTCTACCTGTTCAGCCATGTGGGGATTTGCCGTTTCTGCTATCCTACACAGGGCGTGAAAAAGACTGATCGACGTTTCAATATCCACGGGAAAATCTTCTTTCCGGATCAGCGAAACTTTTCCTTCGCCCAGGCAGCCGCTCATTGTCTTTTTCAGCCTAATATGATCCATTCTCAAAGAGGTCTTTGATGTATCCTGTGCCTCTCTGACATTTACATAAAAGTCGATGATCTCTCCATAGCCGGGTCTTTTCTCTCTGAGCTGCCTGGCCCTTTCCCGCAATGCTCCCATTATCTTCTCCATCTTTGTGCTCTCATTGGCTTGCGTCATCGTCCAGCAGCAAACGGGAAGTATTCCTCGGGATAATCCCTGAGAAGGAAGATCACCTTAACAGCCTCGGGAGTGACCAGCGAGGCTCTTCTATGGGTTTTTTTCACTTCATCCAGCCTGTTTTGGGCCATCTTGCGGATGGTTTTCCGATCACCGAATTGCATTGCCCCCGTAGGACAGGTTTTGACACAGGCCGGAACCATTCCCGCGCTGACCCTGTCGATGCACATTGTGCATTTGGCCATGATGCCGAGTTTCTCGTCATACCGGGGGATGTCAAAAGGGCACATCTCGCGGATTTCCTTGAAGTCTTCCGGTGATATCTTTACCGCAGGATCAAAGATGACGGCCCGCGTCCGGGCATCAAAGATAACGGCGCCCTTCGCCTTTTTGTCTGCCGCCATCTTGCATGGAGGGTAAATGCAGTGCCTGCACTGGTCGGGGAAGAAGTACCATTTCGGGTTACCTGACGAGTCGACTCCATCGCTGAATCTCACCAGCTTATAGGTCACAGGCGAAAGATCGGGCGGGTTCTGATAGGTTCCATGCTGGTATGTTTTTGTTACCCGATTCTGATTCCACTGTTTGCATGCTGCCTGACATCCGCGGCATCCCGTGCATTTGGTTGTATCTATAAAAAAGGATGTACGTGCCATATGAGTCACCTCCTCTTATTGCTTCGCTGTTTTCTTCATCGACTGGTCTGACAGCCGTCCGGCAGACTTGCTGATATTGACCATGAAGGCCTTCGATTCCGGTATCAACGTGTTCGGATCGCCGAGGAAGGGCACCAGGAGGTTGGCGCTGTCGCCACCGCTGCCGTCTGCGGGGTACTGCCACCCGAAACACCACGGCATTCCTACCTGATGGATTGTTGTATTCATGATTTGGAAAGATTTAAAACGGCCAGACACGATAGCAACGCATGACATACTGCCTCTGGCAGATGTCACCGCCACCAGGTCTCCGTTCTTGATGCCCTTTTCCGCTGCAAGCTCCCTTCCCATTTCAACGAACATCTGCGGCTGCATCTCCAGCAGCCAGGGGAGGTGGCGAGTCATGACGCCGGTCTGCCAGTGTTCACTCACTCGATACGTTGTCGCCACGTATGGGTACTGTTTGTGGTCGAAGGAGAACAGAAACGTCGGGTCTTTTGCCCGTGCCTGCAGTTTTGCCACGGGGATTGTCGGATTCACCCGGTGTTTTTTCGACATGGGGTTCTCCGGGACCGGGCTTTCCAGGGGCTCATAGTGTTCCGGGAACGGCCCATCGCCGAGGCCTGAGCCAAAGATAGATCCCACACCGAGGGGCTTCATAATAAAGGGTAATTTTCCATCCTTCTCGTTGGCCAGGGGTGGAGCCGGCCCATCGGGAACATCACCAACCCATCCGGCCGGTTTCCCCGTTAGAGGTTCTGCCGGACTCCATTTGATTACCGGGCGGTTCGGATCCCAGGGATTGCCGTTTAAATCGACGGAGGCCCGATTGTATATGATCCTCCTGTTCAGCGGCCACGCCCACGCCCAGTTCGGATAAAGGCCGAGACCAGTCTGGTCTTCCCTGCCCCTGCGGGCCATCATGTTGACGGCCTTTCCTTCCTTTTGGGTATAACTTCCACAGTAGAGCCAGTTCCCGCTCGAGGTCGATCCGTCGGCCTGCAGGCTCACAAAATTTGTGACCAGGTCGCCTTTTTTACCTATCAGTTTTGGAGGGTCAGCTGTCTTGTCGTATACGTTTTCGAGATAGTATCCGTTTATCTCCTTTGCGACCTCGCGGACATCAAGGTGTTTGACCTTGCCCTGCTGGTCCTTTTGGCCATATTCCCAGGTAAGATTCACGATCGGATCGGGAAAGGCCCCTTTTTCCTTCTCGTATAGCCTTTTAACCCGGAAATAGAGTTCATTCATAATCTCCGCATCGGGCATTGAATGTCCGACCGGATCAACGGCTTTGTATCGCCACTGAACAAGGCGGCTGGAATTCGAAATACTCCCTTCCTTTTCTACCGAGGAGCAGCAGGGCAGCAGAAAGACTTCAGTCCCGATTTTCTCGGGTTTCATGCCCGGCCCTTTCCAGAAAGAAGCGGTTTCATTATCATAGAGGTTGACATTGACCATCCACTTCAGTTTTCCGAGGGCCTCTCTTACCTTGCCCGCGCCCGGACTGGAACAGGCTGGGTTCATGCCCCAGGCAAAGAACCCTTCAAAACCGCCAAAATACATCTTGACGAACAGGGGGAGCCACGATGCCTGCATGCCCTCGTCAAGTTTTGGAAGCCACGAATATCCGAAGCCATTGTTCTTCGTTGCGTGATCACCAAAGATAGCTTTGAGGTAGCTGGTGATGTATTTCCCTCTGTTTCCCCACCAGTTGACGCTCTTCGGTTCTTTCGTCACAGGTGTAAGCTTTTCAATATACTCCTTCAGGCTTGTCAGTGAAGCCGTCGGCGCAGGGAGGTAACCGGTCAGGATATGGAAAAGGATACCATGGTCCGTAGAACCCTGGACATTACCTTCACCCCGCAGCGCGTTCACTCCGCCCCCTGCCATCCCCATATTGCCGAGGAGGAGCTGCACGATAGTAAAGGCCCGTATGTTCTGTACGCCTACCGTGTGCTGCGTCCAGCCCATGGCGTAGCAGGCTGTGGCCGTCCTGTTCGGCTTGCCCGTCGAGCCGATGATTCTGTAGACTTCCTCGCACGTGTCCTTCGGGGTACCGGTAATCTGTGAGACCTTATCAATCGTGTAGCGGGAATAGTGTTTTTTCAACAATTGAAAGACACAGCTCGGATCCTTCAGGGTCGGATCCCTTCGGGGAACACCCTTCTCATCGAGCTGAAAGGCCCAGGTCTTCCTGTCGTATTTCGAGTCCTGTTCATTATAACCTGAAAAGACGCCGTCGAGTTCGCCGGGCATCTTGAAATCCCGACTGACCAGAAAGGGCGCGTCGGTGTAATTGACAACATAGTCCTTGAAATAGAGGTCATGATCCAGCAGGTAGTTGATCATCCCTCCGAGGAATGCGATGTCGGTGCCTGAACGGATCGGAGCATAGAGATCGGCTACCGTTGCCGTCTGTGTAAAGCGTGGATCGACGCAGATGAGCTTCGCGCCATTCTCCTTCGCCTTCATAATCCACTTCATTGAAATGGGATGATTCGACGCCGGGTTCGCCCCCATGACGAGGATGACATCGGCATTCTTCAGATCATTCCAGTGATTCGTCATTGCACCGCGACCGAACGACTCTCCCAGAGCCGCTACCGTTGCGGAGTGTCAGAGACGGGCCTGGTGCTCCACATATACCAGCCCCCAGGAACGCACGAGTTTCTGGACGAGATAGCACTCTTCGTTGTCCAGGGCCGCGCTTCCCACATGGGCGATCCCGTCGGTCCTGTTTACAACGAATTCCCTCTCCACATCGATGACGGTCTCACGGAAAGTCCCTGATTCATCAGGCGTATCAGCTACCTTCTTTTCCCGTATCTTTGTTCGTATGGTTGCCTTGAAGGTCCTGTCGCGGGTATCTTTTATCCTGCGGGCAATCCGATCCAGTGCCCAATCCCACTCTACATCCTTCCACGCGGCCGATCCCGGTGCACGGTATTGCGGTTTTTGCAGACGACTCTCATTGTTGACCACCTGGTAGAGCGAAGCCCCTTTTGAACAGAGCGCACCTTCGTTGATAGGGTGTTCGGGGTCTCCTTCGGTGTTGATCACCTTCCCCTCCCTGGTATGCACGAGAATTCCACACCCTACCGAACAATAACAGCAGATTGTCGTTGTTTCCTTCGCCCCTTTAATTCTCAATTCCCGGGCATACGTTTCCGCCGAAGACAGGTCGAATCCCAACCCGCCCATGATGAATGTCCCGGCCGCTGCGCCCGAAAGCTTGAGAAATGTTCTACGGTTTATCTCCATGGTTAATATCCTCCTTCCATATCATGCAATTCATAAAAACAACCCCATCATAGCTTCCCAGGATCTCGCCGCTTCATAGCCCTTTTTTTAACAGCACCTTCATGTGGTCCGTGTGGCAGAGAAGGCATTCCATGTGGCCCTGCTGATGGTTCATTCCATCTTTGTAATCCAGATAGCCTTCCGGACCGTGGCACTCGATACAATGGGTGATCTCCTTAGACGGCGTCCATTTCGCGGGTTTCCATCTCCCCGCGAAGTATTCATTCAGATAATGCACCACCGTGTACACAACCTCCCCGGCCACCTTGGCGCAGCGCTCATATTTTTCCTTGGAAGTGACCTGGGCCCCTGCTTCCAGTGTCCACTTTGAAACCGATGTGTGGCACAACGGCGTCATGGCCTGGACCTTGATCTGCTTGGGATACGCCGAGATATGATCGAACCGCTCTGTCGGGAAATGCATTTGTGAGTACCACCACATCATCCGGTCTATTATTGCCCCATAGGTGTAGTTCTTGTCATAAACAACGAGGTTGATGAGGCATGAACAGACGCCGAGGGCGCCGCACAGCGTGCCGTGGCCGGCGTACCCTTGTCCCGCGTGCTCGAACATGAAGTCCGGCAGGGTTGTCCATGGATAACCTACTTTCTCTTTCAAGAGGCTGGAGACCCCCAGCCATGTTCCATTCCCTCAGCCTTTGTTCTTGAGATAATTTTGGTAGGCCCGTGTTCCGGCCTCCATCGGGTCGAGTTCGGTCCACTTCCAGGGCAGGGGCGGCGCCGGGGCAAATTTCGTTTCAGTCGCAGCATAGGCGCTGCTCATGCGCCCTGCTATCCCCCCCAATAGGAGCGCCGCAGCCCCTTTCATGATACTCCGGCGGGAATATGCTGCTGTTTCTTCTCTTTTTTCACTCATAATGTCCTCCTTTCTTACAGGATGGTTTTGTCAAAAGATTTCATATATCTGTAGTGATTTGTAAACATTTGTTTCCTTTTCTTAATAATTGCGTCTCCTTAGGCTGTCTTAGGCTAAGATATCGTCATCATAAAATAAAACGACTGAATTAGTGAACAATATTCATCTTGCTCCATAGTTTTTCCTTTGGGACGGCTTGATAAAGAGCAAGGTGTTACTTTTATTAGTCAAACCATCCTCTCCTTCGAAAGCAGAAATACATTGCCGCGCCGATAAAAACCATAGAACCAAGCGCGAACGGGTAACCGAACGGTGAAGTCAATTCCGGCATGAGATCGAAATTCATACCCCAGATACCGGCAAGAAGGGTCATGGGCATGAAGATCACTGACATAATGGTGAGCCTGCCAAGCCGACGATTCATCTGGTTTTGGCCGTGCATATCAAAAAGGGAGCGTATAACATCAACACGTCCTTCCAGCCAGTGCAGAGATTTGTCTGTCGCCTGGAGATTGGCCATGGCACAGATCAAACACTCCCGGGTAGTTTCGAGATCAAAGGACTGCCTGTCGGTTGCCGCCAGCGCCTGGAGTGAGGGCAGTTGTCCATTGACGACCGCTTCAAGCGCCAGAAGTTCGGATCGCCTGTCAGATATTTCGCTGGCGTCGACCAGGTCGGGCTCACGATCCATTCGCTCCTCAAGGGCCACAATGGTTTTTCTCAGTTCAGCCAAACGCTGCAGAGACTCCAGGGACAAAACGATCATGATGGCAGATACGAGCCCTGCAATGCTGCTATTGGGGAGCCAGTCGGCTGACTCCTCCAGGGTGGTGATGCTCTGAACTCGGGCAGCCCGCGTGCTGCGTAACGTTAACAGAAGGTTATTGCGGCAGAGGAAAGCAGTGTATTCTGCCTCATGAAAATTCTCCTCGACTGCCTGGATGGGGATCACTAAGAAAATCATCGTGTTCAGGGGGTAGAAACCGGGACGATCACGTGCTTCAAGGCAAAGCCGTCCGGCCAGGTTTTTGACTTCGAGTTTCTCCAGCAATGCTTCGAGTTCGCCGGCTTCAAAGCCCTGCACATCAATCCATATGTTTATATCCGGGTTACGGGCCGCTTCGACTGCACGCTCGTAGTCACATGATGTCAGTTGCAATTCGTTACTAATCTGGAAGCATTTTACTATCATTATCCACTATCCTTTATCTCTTTTCCCTGCAACACGGCTCGTCTGCCGCACAATGGCCCGGCATGGAGCGCCGTCGGCCCCGTCAATCTTCAGCGGCAGGCAGACAAGTTCAACCCGGCCGGGCTCGACAAGGGCCAGGTTCAGCCCCTCGATGATCCAGATACCGGCATTGAGCAGCGCCTGGTGAGTCTCTTTACCATCGGTGAAAAAGCCGCCTACAGAGAGGTAGTCAACCCCGACGAGCCGTACCTGACGCTCCACAAGATACTCTGCCGCCGCCGCCGAGATATACACAAAGTCCTCGACGAAGCTGTCCATATCCCAGCAGCGGGCCGAATTGGCAGTCTTGAAAAGGATCCGCTCGCCGCGGCGGATACGATGGCTGAGCAATGCATCGGGCTTGATTGATTCGGGGTCGTCAATAGCTATAACCCTGGCAGAGCCGATGGCCGTGCCGAGGGGCATGGTATCAATCCCGGGAGCACCGCGGACAAAATGCGCAGGCGCATCCATGTGAGTGCCTGTATGAGCCCCCATATCAATGAGCGATACGGTGCAGGGGTCGCCCTTTTCCATGTCCAAGGCACGAGAGATGCGAGCCGGCGGGTCGCCCGGCCAGCTCGTCATGCCTGTTCTGAGCGTCACAGAAACGTCTATCCAGGGTGAAGTCATTCCATCCTCCTTTTTAATTCCTTAAGCTACCGTGATAACACTCTTGATTCCGCCCCGCGAGAGAACGGCGTCGCGGGCGTCATTGAGAGTCACACGGGCTGTAATCAAAGCGCGAACGGCGGCAGGGAAGCGCTGCATGAACGATCCCAGATCGCGCACTCCTTCCTCAAAAGAAGCGCGGCCTGCATTGACTGTGCCGCAGAGGACCTGATTGTTGAGCACAAGGTTCCGCATGATCTGTTCTGCATCGATCTCTATCGGTGCCTTTACTCCCGGAACTCCGGTGAAAATATAGACACCGTTCACCCCTAGCACACTCAGCACCTCGAAAGATATCCTGGCGGCGCCGGTAGCCTCATACACCACGCTGATGTTGCCGACCATCCTCGCCATCTCTGCGGGCCCGTGCTCCGCCGAGGAAACAAACCGGGCGCCGATGTCAGACACGATCCTCACATTCGGGCTGTCGTCTCTGTCCAGTGAATAGACCCAGGTATTCCATCCGCCGTTCACCATCTTCATAGCACCCAGCAGCCCGATGGGACCGGCGCCGAGAACAACCGCGTTAAGCTGACTCGGGTCATCCTTGAGGATGCCGGGCAGCCGCTGTACGAGAACACGGGCCTGCTCCGCCGCCTTCTCGCCCACAGTAAGCGGTTCTAACAGGACGGCCACCTCGCGCAGTTCCTTCGGCACCTTGACCATGTACTGCTCGTCATCGACAACGAACTCGGTCATGAATCCGTGTGCCCCTTTGATGCCCCGCTCGGTAAAATCGCCGGTAATGCAGAAGTCCTGACGGCCTTTACGGCACGGTCCGCAGCGTTCATGCGGGCAGGGGCGGCGAACCGTCAGCACCGCCAGGTCTCCGCGCGCCAACCCGGTGACACCGCTCCCGATGTCAACGACCTCGCCTAGCGCTTCATGCCCGATGACCAGGTATGGAGAATTCACCGGCAGCGTGCCATAATAGAACGAGGTGATCTCACGGTCGGTCCCGCAGATTCCCGCCTCGAGGATGCGCAGTTTCACTTCGGTCGGTCCGGCGATCACCGGCTCGGGCTGATCGATGAGCCGGACCTCACGGCTCGAAGGAAATACAGCGAGTGCTTTCATAATGCCTCCTCTTTTGTTTTCATATAGTTTTCCATAATGTCATTTTAGGTGATTTCTGTCAGTTCTGCCCTTCGCCGATCCATTGCACCATCAGATTGTAACCTACTGAAAGAACGATGGCTCCGGTGAACAGGCCGATCAAGCCGGAGAACATAAATCCGCCGATGGCGCCTAGGAAGATGACCAGCATTGGCACGGTGGATCCTTTTCCCATCAGCAGCGGTTTCAGTACATTGTCGGAGAGGGCGATGAGCAGCAGCGGGATCGTCCACAGGATAGCCGCCATCAGTGCTTTTGCCGAGAAGAGGTAAATGATGACAGGTACGATAGCAATGGCCGAAGGCAGTTGAAGAATGGCAAAAACCAGGACAACAAAGGCACAGAGTCCCGGAAGGGGTACACCGGCTAACGCGAACACCGTACCAGCTGTAACAAACTGAAAGAATGCAACCCCGAGGATGCCTTTGGCGACATTCTTGATAGTTATCCCTGTTATAGGGATCATCTCATCGCTCCGTTCACCGGCCAGGCGATGGATTAGTTTCCGGGCAAAATCGGCCGAAGCATCGGCTTTGATAAGGAATACGCCGGCGATGATCACCGAGACGAAAAACATGATGAGGCTCTTCCCGAAACCGCCAATCCGCCCGATAATTGATATGCCCAATTTAGACAGGGGATCCCTGTAAGCCGTGATAACCGATTCCAGGCTCTGGGAGGTCATCAGCCATATTTTAGAAATAGGTTTTCCGATCAGAGGCCAGCCCGCAACAGACGGGTCGGGGGGAGGAATCACAAGGGTCTGGTCCCTGAACCGGGTGGTCAGGCTCTGTATCCCGTCAATCATCGATCCGAGAAGCCAGGCGGTTGGCAGGAGGAGGATTACAAGAATCAGCAGGGTCAACAGTACCCCTGCCAGCGTATTCCTGTTCCCCACCCAACGTTTTACCATCACAAAGAAGGGATAAAGGGTGACGGCAATGATGGCACCCCAGATTACAGGCTCGGCGAAGGGGAGAATAATCCCTATACACCAGGCGATAAGCCCGAAAAGGACAACGATCTTGAGGATAGTGTCGATTAATGGGAATTTAGCGGTTTGATTCATACATGTCTCCTTTGCCTTTTATTCCTGCAGCCTGGAGTTCTGACCGCGGGATACGTCACGTCCCGGGAATTGAATCGACAGGCTGCCGCCTGTGCGGCCCAAGCCGCCTGAACAATGCTCTTTTTTTACTGCATTCCCGATCATTCTTCCTTAATTCACTGGCCGTCTCTTCTCTTGAAAAAGAGATTCCATATTTTACCATCTCCTAACACCCGTCCCATTTCCATGAAGGCGAAGAAGGGGATCAAGGCTACGAATATAACCAGACACCCGGCGATTAATTCATAGGGTCCTTTCTCAAAGAACTCAACCACACCTCCTGTGAGCCCCTTCCCTCTCCAGAGACCCTTTACCACATTCTCGATGACGGTGAAGACACCAACAAAGAGACTGAATACTACAGTCTTTACGAGGGTGGAATAGATTAGGGG
>CAYMTB010000080.1:0-13335 GCA_964393225.1 uncultured Syntrophorhabdaceae bacterium | reverse complement strand
TATAAGCATTATATTCATTTTTTTCGGCCATCTTAAAGTAAATTCTGCCCATAAAATACAATTCACCTGTTATAAAGACTCAAAAAACAGAGATTTTCTTCCACCATAACAAATAAATAAAGTCATTTAGAAACACTTAAGGTTTGAATTACATGCAATTCTTCAATATATATTCACAAAATATTTAAATCCCTGTATAATCCATCTATATGTCGGGGGATATTATTTCAATTATTGAAAGATGTCTTGCAGGGGATGGGGATGCATGGAAGATTTTCGTTAAAGATTTTGCCCCTCTGGGAAAGAATATCCTCCTGCACTCTTTTGATTTCAAATCGGTTGAGCAGGATGACATTCTTCAGAATGTGTTCGTTAAGCTTGTAAGCGGCGGACTGAAACATTTCCGGGGTACCTCCCAATATGAATTTCTAAAGTATTTTAAGATAATAGTAATCAATGAAGCGAAAAGCCATATAGCTTCCGAAAATAAAACAAAGGGAACAATACAGCTAAATGGTGAAATGGGCCTGGATGGCCGAACAGATGGACAGGATGGACTGTCGCTCATGGATACCATTCAGGACCCTGATAAAAATTCGAGACCTGATTATGCCATTGAGGACAGGGACCTGCTTGAAAAGGCGGCAGGAATAATGAAGACCTATCCCTTAATTGACCAGGAAATCTTTTTGATGAAGGTGAGGGGATACAAAGATGATGATATTAAAACAATATTGAAGATACCTATCGGGACCGTTGCCTCCAAATATTCACGTATAAGGGCGAGGATAGCAGAGGAACTTGGGGAAAAATAATCCCCCCGTTGTCATTGCGAGGAGCGAAGCGACGTGGCAATCTGCGTTCATTTTCATCGAAAATAGCAGAGGGTTGGGAAGAAAATTGCCTGTTTCTTAGTCTTTATGAGTGGAAACTAAAATTATGGACACGTCTTTTGAATCAAAGTTAAAAGAAGCCTTAAAAAGTGCTGAAGCATTAAAGACTCCGGCTTGCCCCGATACTGCAACTATAGGCCTTTATATCGAGGAGAAGTTGTCAAAGGCGGAAGCAATCAGGATAGAGGCTCACATCAGTTCGTGTCTTTACTGTCTGGATCAGATTTTAGAATTAAAAGAACTGCTTTACTATCAAAAAAAATGGACTACTATCCCTTATCAACTTCTTGCGAAGTTAGAAAACCTTTATGTTGAAAGGAAAAAACCGGAGAAGAAATCTTCGCGTGGCTTTACAAAACCTTTTGTCGGCCGGATGGCCGCATTCTTTACATTTCCTTTTCGACAGTGGAGATATGTAACGGTTAGCGCTGTGAGTATCTGCCTGGCCCTCGCAATAAACAGTACAGGCCTTCTTGCCCCGAAGGGCGAAATAACCGGTCTTCCCGAGCTCAATCTCAATGCCTTCGTGAATGTTAAGGCCCTGGACAGCAACGGGACTATGATGAAGGATACCCAGGGGGTAATTATTGATTCACAAGGTACGGTGGCCGCCAATCTTTCTCCGTTAGCCGGGGCATCTTCTGTTCAGGTTACACTGAGGGATGGAAAGAGCTACCAGATAAAGAGTGTATGGAAAGATGACGGGAAAAATATCGCACTCATGAAGATTGGAGGCGAGTCGCTGCCATATTTTAAGGTTGCCGATTTAAAACAGGTCAATATAGGTGAGAGGGTTTTTATCATTACCGACCCTTCCAAACTAAAAGAGGATACAGGAGAGGCGGTTATCAGTGATTTTAAGTCTTATGCAGGAAGACGTTCAGGAAACGAAGTCCAATACATTCAGATTGCTTCCTTCACCTCTCAATATACAAAAGGCGCACTGGTTGACAAGGAAGGGAGACTTATAGGGTTAACTATAACTGAAGAAAAAAATATCAACCTGGCTGCCCCTTTAAAAGAGGCCTTCAGGCTCATAAAGGATGGACGGCCTGTCGCAATAAATGAGCTGAAAAATGTCAACTTTTCATCTGGCGCCTTGAACCTGTATCTGAAGGGCATTCTTGCTCGGAATGCTCAAAGACAGGATGAGGCAATAGATCTTTTCAAAAAGGCGATAGAGCTTAACCCCAATTTAGAAAGCGCCCATGTTGAACTTGGTTTTCTGTACTATAAAAAACGACTTTTTGATCTGGAGAGAAAGGCATATGAAGAGGCGCTGAAGATTAATCCGAACAATACGGATACCCTGTTTTACCTTGCTACAAACATGGAAACAATGGGGCAATATGATGAGGCAACAAGGGTTTTTGAGAAGATTGTAACGCTTGACCCGGAAGATGCTGACACGTACTACGAACTGGGACTGGCCTACCTTGCCCAGGGACAAAAGTCAAAGGCAATGGATGTATGCAGCAAGTTGCAGCAGCTTGATCCCGGTCTTGCAGGGAAGTTGAAGAGAATAGCGGAAGGTGAAAGGCGGAAGGCGGAAGGGGAAAAGCGGAAGGTGAAAAAGGCAGTGAAAAGGGAAAGGTGAATAGTGAAGGCGGAAGGTGAAAGGCGGAAGCTGGGAAGTTATGAAGATACGAAGTTGCGATTCGTGAAGTGTTACTATTTATGGATTTAGTGGAGATGGGATGTTGAATCGAGAAATTTTACTTATAGGTAGATTCCCCTTTGATTTTTATCCGGTAAATGACAACAATCTTTGCATCATCATCAATCATGTAAAGGATACGATAATCACCGGCACTTATACGATAGCCTTCTTTTTCCATGAGTTTTTTAGAGCCGGACTGTCTTGGATTGGAGGAGAGGGAAAGGATTGCTTTATCTATAGCGTGGCGGTACTTTTGCGGAATCTTTTGTGCTTCTTTTTCAGCTTTCTTTTCGATTATTATCTTGTAGTTCAAGCTTTTAGCCAGGTTTTTCGGAATTCTTCATACGGAGTAAAAGAAATCGCCTCTTTTTCTGCTTTTAAAAGGTCAATGGTATCTTCAAAATCTTCGATAGAGTCAATAAGATATTTATATTCCTTGAATCCAATGACAACAGCCTTTTTATTACCATTTTCGTCTATAAGATATTTAGGTTTTGTGTTTTTTAAAGCATGTTGCATCTGTTACCCCCAATTTTGTTTATATAATAGTAACATAAGGATGTTATACAATCAACAAAACCGCACAACCGGCGCTGCAAGGGTTTTATATTTTTCTGTCATCGCGAGGAGTGAAACGACGTGGCGGTCTAAGCATGATAAATTCCTTAATGATAGGGGTTGAAAATAACGATGTTCAATAAGAAGATATTAATAGCTTTCTGCTTTACTTTACTCTTGCTATTATCTGCAAATGCATCTTTCGCTGAAATCAAAACCTTTGTCAAAGAATACACCTATCAGGCAAGCGAAGAGGACAGCAGGAATTCAAGCAGGACTGTTTCGCTCAGAGAGGTAAAAAGACTTCTCCTTGAACAGTTGGGGACTTACCTTGAAAGTATTACAGAGGTAAAAAACTTTCACCTTACAAAAGATCAGATTGTCACTCTGACCGCCGGCATCGTTAGCACGGAAATAGTCTCTGAAACATGGGACGGCAAAACTTACTGGCTCAGGGCAAAAATCTCGGCAGACCAGGAATCGGTAATCAAATCTATTGATAAACTCCGCCAGGATAGGCAAAAGATTAAGGAGCTGGAGGAATCGAGAAAAAGGTCGGAAGAACTCCTTAAGGAAAATGAACGGCTGAAAAAAGAATTAAAGACAGCAAAAGGTGAAAAACAACAGGAAACAGCACAGGCATACAAGAGAAATATCAAAAACATGACAGCCGCTGAATGGTTCGAAAAAGGATATACATTTGGAACATCCGGTGATTTGAATGAGGCCATAAAAGCTTATAATAAGGCTATAGCACTTAATCCCCGGCTTGCAAAGGCTTACAATAATAGAGGGATTGCTTATTACAAACTTGGTAATTATCAGAGAGCAATCAGGGATTACGATAAGGCGATAGGCTTGGAGCCTCAAAATGCGGGAGCTTACTCTTGCAGAGGAACTGCGTATGACAAGCTTGGCAACTATCAGCAGTCTATCAGGGATTACAGCAAAGCCATAGAGTTGGACCCTAAAGATGCAGGGGCTTTCTATTTTAGAGGGATTGATTATACCAAGCTTGGTAATTATGAGAAGGCTGTCAGAGATTACAGCAAAGCCATAGAGTTGGACCCTAAGGGTGCAGGGGCCTACATTAATAGAGGGCTTGCTTATGGCAAGCTTGGTAATCCCCAACAGGCTATCATGGATTGTGACAAGGCAATAGAGCTGAACCCAAGGTATGCAGAAGCTTATTATTACAAAGGGCTTGCTTACGGTATGATTGGCAATGATCAGCAGGCAATTAGCGATTTTAAAATTGCTGCAAGTTTAGGTGATATAGATGCACAAGATTTATTGAAGAAACAAGGGATTGAATGGTGAATAAAACAGTGAATAGTGAATGGTGGTTAGTGAATAGCGAAAGGCTGAAAGGGAAAAATGACTTATAACCTTTTTATGACGACGCCATCCTTTTTGTATGCCTCAAAATGGGAGTCTGTAGTATATATCTCCTGCGCGCCTGAATCAAGTAGGCCTGCAAGAATCAACGCATCTATCGCAGGGATGCCCAGGCCGTGTGATAGCCTGCTTGCTCGCTCGCAGACATCCGTGGAGTCTATCCATGCCACCTTTCCTACTGCAAAGATCGCCTGTACAGCCGTTTCAACTTCGTCAGTTTTCAATGCACCTTTAAGCGCCAGCCTTTTGAGTTCAAAGATTGTGAGGCAGGAAGTAGACGTGTCCTCTGTGCCGTCGACAATTGCCTTCCAAACCGTTATAGCCTCGGGGTTGCCCCTGAGCAGTTCCACGAAAAATCCCGTATCAAGCCCTGTCATCTTCACTTCTTCCTGCATCGAGGGTTTTCAAGGCATCCTCTGCAACATATGCTTTCCCTGCAAGTTCCAGGAGGTCCGTGCCGGCTTTTCTGCGTTTCTTTACTTTGATGTAGTACTCCAGGGATTCGGCAACAAGGGAGGATACGGACTTATGCTCGTTAGCGGTAATTCTTTTTATATCATCGTTCAGACTATCTTTTATATGTACCGTTACACGCATGTTTTGCCTCCTGCGCTTGTGTGTTATGCGCATATATTATGCTCATATTTTTTGTTATTGTCAAAGCGAAAAAGGTAATGCCAAGGAACATATGAAGAACTTTTTTTATTTAGCCGCAGACAAAAGCAGACAAAAGCTGGACGGTGTTTTATATCGGCTGCCGACCTGGCACCCGATATACTCCATGCCCTTCGGGCAGAGTAAAAATTTTATATATTCGCCCGCAAGGGCTGAATATTTGATAGGCGGCAATGTCGCCGGCTATCAAAAAGACTATCCATCAGTATTCGTCTGCTCTTGTCCGCATTTGTCGAGCGCAAGCGGGCGGCAAAATAATTATAGAAGTTTTGACAAAACCGTAAAAACCGAAAGGAGAATTGTATGAAAAAACCAATGATATTAGTTATGTTAACGGTAGTTTTGATGCTCTTTGCCGCTGGCTGCGCAACGCAGAAGGTTTCAAGGTGCACGGCCCCCGGTGATGCCCCTCAAAACCACTATATTGCAGGCATGGAGGCTTTGGAGCAGAACAAATTTGACGTTGCGCAGAGCAAGTTCGAAAGGGCACTTTTCTGTGATGAATACTTTTCACAGGCATATGGAGGTCTTGCGATCATATACGCGTACAAGACGGCCCAGCAGCGGGACCCGGACTTCAGCAGCGTGGATCGCAACAGAACTCTCGATTATATTGCAAAGGATGGTAAGAATGCGAAAACAAACGAGGAGAAGTTCGCCCATCTTGTGTCGGTCATACGCGTGAACACCTGGATGGATGGCCGGAACTGGATCCCGAAGACCGAAGATGCGTATAAAATAGCAAAGGGCCTCTCGGTAGATGGCAATAAAATCCTTTATTATCAAGGCTTTGAGTCCATTGATTATTTTATGGGGCTGGCGTATCTAAGGGCACACGATTACCAGAAGGCAAGGAATATGTTTACCAGTGTGCTTAATGCCCCGAAAGGCAGCAAATGGCAGGCGTATGCTGATATGGCGTGGAAGAAAACAGACAGGATCACGCGGGCCATAGCAGGAACATCGCTTGGGGATCTGGGCAAGAGGATTGCAGTGCAGGATGCTGTCACACGCGGCGACTTTGCGGTGCTGCTTGTGGATGAACTGAAGATCGAAAAGCTCTTTGAAGGGAGGACTCCACCGTCGCAAACCGGAAAAGTGCAGCAGGAATTTACCCCTCCCGATATAACCAATTACCCGTTTAAAGAGGAAGTTGTTACTGTGATGAAATGGAAGGTGAGGGGGCTTGAGCCGAAATACGATGACGCCTCCAGGGCATATCTCTTCAAACCGATGGACACCGTGAAAAGGGGAGAGATGGCGCTTGTCCTTGAGGATATTCTGATAAAAAATACCGGTGACGAGAAAATTGCGACGGCATATTTCGGGCATGATAAATCACCGTTTCCTGATGTTAAACCGACATCACCGTTGTATAATGCGGTGATGAATGTAACAACGAGGGGGATTATGGAGGGAGAAACGTCGGGCAAATTCAGGCCGAATGATCCGGTAAGCGGTGCCGATGCGGTGCTCGCCGTGCGGGTATTGAAACATAAGATGAATATCAACTGAAATCGGAGGATACCATGAAGAGAATCATATTTACAGTCCTTGTTTTAATGTTTACCTTTATCGCGATAGATGTCTCTGCACAGACAAGCTCGGCGCTGGCTGATGAAAAGTTTGCGAGAGTGAATAAGTGGCTTAACCGGGAGAAGCTTTCCGTGACAAGCACAATCCCCCAGGCCTTTGTTGATAATCATATAATCATGGAAGGAGAAGGGCTGCCTTCAAAGGATGCCGTTACTCCCGGCCAGAAAAGGCTTACCGCAACACGGGCGGCAGAAATAGTTGCGTATAGGAATCTCGCGCAATTTATGGATGGAGTCGGCATCGCGGGTGATGCAACCATAAAAGATATGGCGCTGCACTATGAGGTTGTACGTGTAGCGGTCTCCGGGTTTGTCAAAGGCGCCCAGGTTATTTACAAGGAATACAACGAGAAGGACGAGGTCGCCCTTGTTCTGGTGAAGGTCGGCATGACCGGGCCGGGCAGTGTAGGTGAAATGGTGTATAAGAAGGTGCTTGGTGATCCGAGAATAGAAAAGGCAGTCGCAACCGCTGCAAAACCCGTTGAAATAGTAGGGCCTGTTCCGGTTGACGAGAGATACGACGGTATTATTATTGATGCAACAGGGTACAGCTTCAGACCTGCCCTTATAAACAGGGTGTTTACGCAAAAGGGAGAAGTTCTGTATGACCCTTCCAAGGTAAGTCAGAAGATTCTTATTGAAAAAGGGTGCGGCGAATATACGAACAGTGTTCCTAAAGCACAATCTGCCCTTGAATCAAGGGGTGTGAAAAATCCGTTAATAATAAAGGCGGCGGGCACGACAAACCCCACCGATCTCCAGGTGTCTGAAGACGATGCAGTTAAAATATTTTCTGCAAACCAGAAGACCGGATTCCTTGCAGATGCAAAGGTGGCATTTGTATTGAAATGAGGTTCGAAAAGATGAAAAAAGGTATTTTTATTGTTCCGGTTATAGCATTTGTTCTGACTTTTATTGCACCATTATGGCAGGCAAGGGCAGATGCGCCTGATACATCCATTAACAAGGCCGACCTCCCGCGGATAGTTGCCATTCTTCCATTTCAAAACGAAACCGAAGAGGTGGAATTAGCGAATAAAGTGAGGAAGGCATTCTACAATCATTTCAGTTCTAAGGCATATACGGAAATTAAACTTCCCATTGTCGATGAAAAGGTTATTCAGCTTGAAAAATCATCTGGTAAAAAGCTGTATGAGTTAAAACCGGTTCGAAAAGATGAAAAAAGGTATTTTTATTGTTCCGGTTATAGCATTTGTTCTGACTTTTATTGCACCATTATGGCAGGCAAGGGCAGATGCGCCTGATACATCCATTAACAAGGCCGACCTCCCGCGGATAGTTGCCATTCTTCCATTTCAAAACGAAACCGAAGAGGTGGAATTAGCGAATAAAGTGAGGAAGGCATTCTACAATCATTTCAGTTCTAAGGCATATACGGAAATTAAACTTCCCATTGTCGATGAAAAGGTTATTCAGCTTGAAAAATCATCTGGTAAAAAGCTGTATGAGTTAAAACCGGGTGAAGTGTGTGACGTAATAGGATGCGATGGGCTGGTTTACGGGAAGGTAATAGATTTTAAAAAGGTTTATGCCCTGGTATATTCCCAGCTTTCCGTTGAGGCTGAAGTGTGGATGGTGAACGCTAAAACAGGGAAAGAGGTGTTCAGGATCAGGGAATCAGTAAAGTTTCATGAGGGGGGGGTGCCTATATCCCCGCTGGGCGCTATCATGACAGCCATCTCAACCGCCCTGAACCTGAGAGATATACAGCAGATACGTCTGGTAAGTGAATTGGCTTACAAAATAAATGAAAAGATACCATCCCCCGAAGGTGTCGCCGCCGAGCAGAGACCGGTCATTAAGGAGGTGCTTACCAATGCAAAGGAAGGCCCCTTTGGAAAAGGTAAAATTGTCAGGGCAGGTCTGGAGGGAGACAAAGAGCTTGTTGCGACCTTCAGCATCGGGAATTTCAAGAAGGGTATCCCCATGAAAGAGACTAAACCGGGGATTTATATGGGTGAATACCTTGTGATGCCCGGTGATAATACCCGCGATATGCCGATCATTGTGTCCCTTAAAAAACCTGGGGGTTATGAAACGGAATGGATCGATGTAAGCGGTGTGGTAACGATTGATACAACCCCGCCGCCTCCGGCAGGAGGACTCAAGGCAAGAGGCTTTCAGGACAGGATAGAAGTTTCGTGGGAGACGCTGAAAAACGTTCCTGATTTAAAGATATATAAGGTGTTGAGAAGTGAGCAGCCTCTAAGCGGCTATAATGAAACAGGATCAACAGAGCTGAATATTTATGAAGACAGAACCCCTGAGAAGAATAAGACATATTACTACCGCGTCATTGCCGTTGATCAGGCTGATAATGAATCGGAGCCACAGGATGCAGTGCGGGCATCCCTGGTGGGAAAAGAACCGGTTCTGCTTGAGGGGGAGATGGTAAAAGACACGATTTTGTCCGGGATGTACACCATAGAAGATACATTTTTTGTTCCAAAAGGCTTAACACTAACTATTGAGCAGGGAACGAGAATAATGTTTGACGAGATGGCATCGCTCATTGTTTATGGGAAATTGATTATTAACGGGAAAGAGTCTCCTGTCGAGTTTTTTCCTTCAGGAACCGAACAATGGAGCGGGATAATAATAGAAAATGGAAGCATTGCTGCTGACGGATTCCGCATAAAGAGCGCTGAAACTTCATTGTATATGAAAGAGACCGAAGGACTTGTTGAAGGAGGGATAATAACAGAGAGTGATACCGGAATCTTCGTTATTGGTACGCCTGCTCCGGTTATTAAAAATTTGTCAATTTCACAGAATGAGACAGGAGTAGAACTCCAGAAAACCGATGCGAGAATTATTCGGAACAATATTTTCCAGAATAAGGCAGGCGTTTCTATGAGAGGTTTTTCCGGTGAGATAAAAGATAACAATATCTTTAACAACGTGAAGAATATTACATCAGAAAGCCTTATAAAGATTGGTGCCAATTATTTCGGCACAATCCATGTGGAAGAGATGCGTTTAGAAAGTATAAATGTTGTTAAGGCATATGACCTGCGGGTTCCCGATGGGAAAATAGTCGATGCAGTTTTAAACCCCTATGTAAATATGACTCAGGAAGATCGTCAGAGAAAACTGACAGAACTTGCAATTGAAGCGGGAAACTATTTCAGACAGAGAAATTACGGCAAGGCGTCAACGCTTTTTGAAGAATCACTTAAAGTATCTCCATCTGCCGACGCTTACTACTACCTTGCCCTCTGTTATCAGGAGATGAAGGACGACGATAAGGCGTCAAAAATATTAAGAGACGGGGTGGAAAAATTTCCTAAAGATTCAACACTTGTCAAGGCATTGGGGCTGCTTCTTTATCAGAAAGGCAATGAAGAAGAGGCAAAAAAGGTATTCAACGAGCTGATACGATTAAGCCCGGAAGACAGGCAGGTGAAGTTCCTGCTGGAGAGGATGGAAGAGGCGGCGAAGAGTGAAAGGCAGGGGAAGACAGTTGAGTAAGGTGAGTGAGTTGAGTAGGGGAAAGGGGAATGTGATACTGGATGCTGGATAAACAATTGCAGAGAGGTTGCACCGGAATGACGAAATATATTGTAGTCTTTTTTCTTCTTGTATCTTCTTTCTTTATTTTCCCCCGATATGACTTTATCCATGCGGAAACTGTCGTTATTGAGGGCAGGCTGGACAGTAAAATCAAAATGTCAAAACAGATGAAGTGGGATGTTGACAGGCCGCTTTCAGAATTGATTCTCAGGCTCCCGTTGCCGGCCGATTACTCAAACAAGGCACAATCGCAAGGAGTACAGGGGCTTCGCGTTCAATATGACCCGCAACCTGCAAGTGTTAATGAGGAAACGGACAAGTTTGGGAATGTCTACAAAAGGGTTGTATGGAGGAATATAAACAAAGATGCGCACATCAACATGACGTATGAAGTGCTGTTAAAAGTGCTGCTGCCTGCAATGGAAAGTAGGACGCCATTTCCTTTCACGAACATTTCTGGACAGGAAAGGGTATATTTAACCCCAACCGAGTATGTGCAGAGTAATCATCCTGAAATAATTTCACTTGCAAAGGAATTAACAAAGAATGCAAAAA
This sequence comes from uncultured Syntrophorhabdaceae bacterium, assembly GCA_964393225.1. Lineage (GTDB taxonomy): Bacteria > Desulfobacterota > Syntrophorhabdia > Syntrophorhabdales > Syntrophorhabdaceae > MWEV01. The sequence continues at coordinate 2,467 of CAYMTB010000080.1, read as the reverse complement.
CGGAATACGAGGCGGTAACTGCCATACTCAATTTCGTTGTTGATACAATCAAGTACAGCTATAACCCTCCAAGTTATGACGCAATCCACACATTAAAGGTAAAATCGGGGAACTGTACGAATATTGGACACCTGTCTATTGCACTCCTGAGGGCTTCGGGGATACCTGCAAGAATTGTGGGCGGAATAAGCCTTAACAAGCAGTGGACGATGCCGGTAAGCGATTCCAAAACCATTATCCAGAAGATGGGGCAGGGGGGGCATGCCTGGATAGAAATATATTTCCCCGATCTCGGTTGGCTCTCATATGATCCTCAACAGTCAAAACAGTTTACGTCATCAAGGCATATTAAAGAGATGCATGGTTTCGATTATATGGATATTACCGTCCTCTGGTCAGGCAGGCCTTATGCACCGAAATATTCTAACACAATCGACTCACATTTTATTGATGATGAAGTCAATATAAAGCCGAAATATACGGATAATGCCCCCAGATCTTACATTGCAAGCAGCCAGTTGCTGGCAAAGGCAGGGCCACCAGAACCCGTTGAGGGTAAACCTCTGCCTGTACCCCCTCCACCTCCTGTGGTTAAGCCGCCTCCTCCAATTGACGCGAAACCCCTGCCGCCTGTGGTCAAACCTCCACCAGTTGTGAAACCGCCGCCCATAGTTAAGCCGCCGCCGCAAAAGGACAGGCTGATCGAATTCGGGAATATGGAATTTCCAACCTTTGTAGATGCCTACAGGATTGTCGGAAACAGGGCAGTAGGCATTCCCGATGCAGAAACGGCAGAATATGCTACATCACAGCACATCTATGCCCAGGCATTTAAGGTAACCGAACCTCTTAAACTAAAGACCGTATCGCTTGCCATGCATAAATTTGGTGGTGACGGCACAATCTATATTGACATTGTTTCAGATGACAAAGGAAAGCCGGCGCTTCGGGGGTTTCGTTCTTCCCCTGTCTTTCTTGAGAATGTATCAAAGAAACATGGATATTACTGGGTAGATTTTACCTTTCCTGATGACGGAAGCATAGCTCCGTTAAAAGAGGGAAAATACTGGATTGTGCTGAGACGCTCGGGAGAGGCAATAATGACATGGTTCTATACACCGGGGAAACCATATGGCGGCCCTGATGATACCCGTTCCACATTAAAGGGCTACCTCTGGAGGGATATACTTAATTACGACTTTGTATTCAAGGTGACAGGACAGAAGATTTATTGAAAAAATCATGAAAAACCTTTTTTATTCAGCCGCAGACAAAGGCAGACAAAAGCTGGACGGTATTCGCAGGAACACTGTTTCCCTCGCTGCTTCGCTGCGCTTTTTACCCACTATCGGCTCGAATTTCACTCAATTTCGCAAACTCGTCCCAAAATACCGGGACTCAGACATGCGAATTGCCCTTCGGGACGTTTATTCTTGCCGAGTGGGTACCCAAAAATGCTCGAAGGCGCGACTCGCGAAAAGTTCTTCCTGCTCATATTCCAATATTATTGGTTGTGTGTATTTGAGCAACAGGCCGTCTATAACTGAGTTATTGGAAGCATTGGCATCGATAAAGCTTGCGTCCATGAATATCTTTGTTCCATCAACAAGCCCTTTGTTTACACATTGAACAACAATATGTTCAAAGAAGTCCTTGAAGACTTTTTCTCCCCATCTTGCTCGCGCCTTGGATAGGACGCTGTGATCGGGTATAGGGGACTCAAGGGTATAGCCTAAAAACCAGAGCCAATCCAATCTTTCAGGCAGGGTTTCCATGAGTTCCCTCTCTGAACGGGCATTGTAAAAGAAAAAAAGAAATATGAGTTTTAAAATAACAGGAGGAGGCACTGAGACATTGCCATTTTTACCATATTTATCTTCAACTTCCTTATAGATAAAATCGAAATCTATAACCGCACTTATTCTCCGTAAAGGGTGATCTTTCCTTACCCTGTTTTCAAGATAAATATTGTATAAAAACATGTTCTCCTGCGGAGGATCCTGATAACCCATCATATGGTCTATATCCTTGTATTTACAATGGGTTATTCTATCATAAACAGTCATAATATACCAGCATTATTGTATATAATAATGAACATTATTTTGTGATCTTGCTGTTATGCACATAGTTTATATTGAGGGTTTGGGCAACAGGCCGTTGACATTTGAAATTGCCATGAAGTTGGGTTAAAACAGCGAATGCAAATCTGGGGATTTGCATTACCCTGCAGGTTTCATATCCAATAGTTTGCAGCGGGGCAGTTCAACACTTATCTTTCACTGCCTTGACGATGTTGTGTAACCCAATCTTTCAGCGCGGTATCAATACGTGTCTGCCATCCGGGGCCGGTAGAACGAAAATAATCCAGGACATCAAGGCTGTAACGAACTGTTAATGGTAAGTGGTTTTTCATGAGACGGGGATTGTAATATGTCGTTAGGAAGGTGTCGGGGTATCCCGGAGC
>CAYMTB010000079.1:0-13374 GCA_964393225.1 uncultured Syntrophorhabdaceae bacterium | reverse complement strand
AAGCATCTGTGTGAAAAAGTTGCCGTGAAATGCCGTGAGTTTTGCAAGAGGGCCTACTAATTATGATAATCTTTTGGAAGTGGCGTATGCCAAATCCTCTCGTCGCCTCACACCCGTCACGTTGAGCGATGACATTCTCAAAATTCCTAAGAATGACACCCTTTGCGTTCATCTGAACGGTTACATAGACCGTTTGACGAGAGATACAATAGGATCAGAGATCAAGCTTACAGAACCGAGCTATATTACATCGTCTGTAGCGGAATCAGACTGGGCCACTCTATTTAGACAAGATATCAGGGCGGCTCGGAGCGTTTTTTTTCTTGGATATTCTTTGCATGATCTGGACATCAAGCGAATCCTGTTTGAGAGCGCTGATTTGAGAGAAAAGTGTTTTTTTATTATCGGCCAAAATCCCAAGTCAGCGACCATTAGGCGTGCATCTCAGTTTGGCAACCCGGTCCATTTGGATACCGAGCAATTTGGGGATCTTATAGCTAAAAAACGAGCAACCCATATATTGCCGAAGTATTCTGAAATTCCGACCATGTGCTTGCAGAAGTTCGAGTTTCCATTTGATGGAGTGACTTTTTCAGACCAGAAGGTTTTTGATCTTCTTCTCCTCGGAGAAGTGAGCTCTCAATTTGTGTGGGAAGCTATCAATGGCGGCCACAGATATTATTTAGAGAGAACTAGTGTGGCGATCGCCTTTGATTACGTGAAACGAGGACAGCGTTATATAATAGTTCACTCTGAACTAGGCAATGGGAAAAGCCTTGTTATAGAGGGCATAAAATGCAGAGCTTTAGAGAATGATTATAGCATCTACACAGTAATTTGCAGGTCGGAAGACCTCCTTTTAGAACTTAGACAGGTAATGGATCGAACCACCAAAATACTTTTGATCGTCGAAGATTATCCTGACTGGTTTGATGTCATTGAATACTTTACGCTGAATGCTAATGACCAATCGGTGCTTATTCTTTCAGCCCGAAGCTCTGTACATGATGGTTGGATTGACCACTTGACTCATATTCTCCGTGTGGATGGCTTGCCAGAAATTGCGGTGGACCAACTAAATAAAACGGAAATAGAATGGATCATTGATTTTTTTGATGAGTATGGTCTTTGGGGAGACCAAGCGGCGTGGAACAGAGAGCGGAAGACACATTTTCTCATAATGGATTGCAAGGCAAAATTGCAGTCCATCCTTATTAAAATTTTAGAATCGCCTCAAATGATATCGCGTTTTGCCAACATTTTAAATCAACTCACCAAGAAAGGTGATTACTATCAGGTTATCGTCGCAATAATGATACTTACAGTGCTTAATTATTGGCCGTCTATGGATACGCTGATTGAACTCTGCGGAAGAGGAATTCTTGATTCACAGTTCCGACATAATTCCGTAATTCGAGAATTAATAGATTTTGAGGGTGGGGCAGTACGGCTGCGTTCCGCATTGGCTGCAGAGTTTATTTTAAAGAAGGCGGCAGACAGTAACGCTATAATAACTGTGCTTGTTCGCCTGGCGCGCGTGGCTGACAAAAATGCAAGGTTTTCTTCGTACTATTATAATTTGCTCAAACAGCTCAGCCGGTTCAACAACGTCCAGTATTTGCTTCCAGAAGCGCAAAAAAGGTCCTCAATTATTCGCTATTATGAATCCATAAAAAACCTTGAGGGATGCAAGAGAAATCCATTGTTTTGGCTACAGTTTGCCATAGCTTGTCTTATTTTAGAAGATTACGTGAGGGCAGGTCAATATTTTAAAGATGCATACTCTTTCGCGGCAGCAAAGGGAGGAACCTACGATGCGTTTCAAATAGATAACCATTTTGCACGTTATTTATTAATGTCGACGATTCACAAGGGGGAGCCCAACGAGTGTATGAAGGCGTTTCGGAAAGCAAGGGAAATTTTAAATCAACAAATCAGGAAAGAGAGGATGCGCTTTGCATATCAAGTAGCTGAGAGATATTCAGATTTTTACGATAAATTTTCACCCCAACTAACAGCCCCGGAAAAAGACGAAGTTGCCAGGGCAGTGAAATACGTGGTAACAAGAATCGAGGATCTTCCATCTGAGCGACGCATGCACAAGCGTGTGGTCAGATGTGAGAAGGTTCTGAGGCAATTGCTTAACAGGATCGAAGCAGATCTTACCAAAGAAGCGCAGAAAGGATGAGCAAAGATAAGTAGATAACTTCTTGACGGCATCTATTTGCCTATGAAAGCAAACCAGGCGACTGCATTAAGTGCCAGATCACATCTATACTTTTAGGTAAGCCAACGGCAATTTCACCTCCGTTTTATCTATATTGCTTTATTTATTTTGCAGTTTTGGTACAATGGAGATGAAAAGGGGGAATCATTAAACGCTTCTTGCTGTTGATCTCTATTGTGTATTTGCTTATGTCTGGTTACACGACAGTCAACGGGGCAGAATGGATATACTATAATGAATCCTCGCTTGGCACATATTATTATGATAAGGAGAGCATCACTTCTGACGGAAAAGGGATTATAAAGGTATGGGACAAAACAGTCTATTCCGAAAAAGGAAAGCAGGATTACATTGGGTGGCGGAAAGAGAGAGGCATATATGATACAAAATTTGAAGATTTAAGCTACACGCTCAACCTGTATGCTTTGAAGTGCAGCACGAGGGAATTTGACATTATGTCGGGGTCTCACAGTAACAGTGAAGCAAGGATAATAGACTCTTATTCAAATCCGTCCCCATCCTATGACCCGATTTCACCGGAGAGTATAATAGAATCACTCTATGAGATAGTATGTAAAGTGAAGAAGATATAAGTGTATTTTATATATTGCGGAAATGGACATATTGAATTAGGGTAAATCAATGAAAGCGTGTCTGTGTGATACGAATATTTGATACGTACAACTTATACACACATTTTGTGCCTGCCTGATTTATTCCTTGACAGGTGCGACAGGCTTGCCTATTATAAATGGTTCGCTGTCAGCAAGCTATAAAAACAATAGGACTTATATTTCTGTTGGCAATAATTGGGGCAAAGCGTCCATAGGACATAGGCATGACAACTGAAAGCCAGATCGAAAAAAACCTGATTGACAAGCTAAATGATCTCAAATACACCTACCGCACGGATATCCGCGACCGTGCCGCGTTAGAGAAAAATTTCCGTGATAAATTCGAGGAGCTCAACCGGGTTAATCTGACAGACTCAGAATTTGCCAGGCTTTTGGACGAGATTATTGGCTCGGACGTTTTTACCTCTGCTAAGCTCCTGCGGGAGCGCAATACTTTTGAGCGGGAAGACGGTACTCCGCTCCACTATACCTTGGTCAACATCAAGGACTGGTGCAAAAATACCTATGAGGTGGTAAATCAGCTACGGATCAATACCCATAACAGCCATCAACGCTACGATGTGATTCTACTCATAAATGGAATTCCGGTCGTGCAAATTGAACTTAAGACCTTGGCTATCAGCCCGCGCCGCGCAATGCAGCAAATCGTCGATTACAAGAATGAACCTGGCAACGGTTACAACCACACGCTGCTGTGCTTCATGCAATTGTTCATTGTAAGCAACCGTAGCGATACGTGGTATTTTGCCAATAACAATAGCCGACATTTCAGCTTTGACGCGGACGAACGCTTTTTACCGCTTTACCAGTTTGCCGACGAAAACAATAAAAAAATTACCCATTTGGACGACTTTGCGGAGAAATTTCTTTCTAAATGTACGCTTGGAGAGATGATCAGCCGTTACATGGTGCTGGTAGCCAGTGAGCAAAAGCTTTTAATGATGCGCCCCTACCAAATCTATGCGGTACAAGCCATCGTGGATTGTATTCACCAGAACCGTGGTAACGGCTACATTTGGCACACCACAGGCAGCGGCAAGACCTTGACGTCCTTCAAGACATCGACCTTGCTCAAGGACAATCCCGACATAGAAAAGTGCCTGTTCGTCGTCGACCGTAAGGACCTGGACCGGCAGACCCGTGAAGAATTTAACAGGTTCCAGGAAGGCTGTGTTGAAGAAAACACCAATACGGAAGCCTTAGTCAGGCGACTTCTATCAGATGATTACGCCGATAAGGTCATCGTAACCACCATCCAGAAACTTGGCCTTGCCCTGGATGGCAATAATAAGCGCAAATACAAGGAACGGCTGGAACCTCTGCGCGCCAAGCGCATGGTGTTTATTTTTGACGAATGTCACCGCTCCCAGTTTGGTGACAACCACAAAGCCATCAAAGAATTCTTCCCCAACTCCCAGTTATTTGGCTTTACCGGTACACCAATCTTTGAGACAAACGCTATCTACCAACAAATCGAAGGCCAGGAATCCTCTTTCAAAACAACCGAGGACATCTTCCAAAAACAGCTTCACGCCTACACCATTACCCACGCCATCGAAGACCGAAATGTCCTGCGTTTTCATATCGACTACTACAAAGCAGAAGGAAAGGCTAACCACAAGGCAGGGGAAACTTTGGCGCAGGAAGCCATAGTCAAGGCCATCCTGGACAAACACGATGCCGCAACAGCTGGGCGCAAGTTCAATGCGCTTTTAGCAACTGCCTCCATCAATCATGCCATCGAATATCACCGCTTGTTTAAGGAACTCCAGGCCGAGCGGCAGTCAGATAATGGTTCGTTCTGGCCCTTGAACGTGGCCTGCGTTTTTTCACCTCCTGCCGATGGCAATAAGGATGTTCAGCAGATTCAGGAGGACCTGCCTCAAGAGAGAGAAGATAATCGGGAAGCTCCGGAAGAGAAGAAAGCGGCTCTAAAAGCCATAATCGCCGATTACAACGCTCATTATGGCACAAACCACGACATCAACAACTTTGATCTGTATTATCAGGACGTGCAAAAGCGCATTAAGGACCAGCAGTACTCAAATCAGGATTATCCGCACGGGCAGAAGACTGATCTTGTCATTGTGGTTGATATGCTTCTTACGGGCTTCGATTCCAAATATCTCAATACATTGTATGTAGACAAAAACCTCAAGTACCACGGTCTGATTCAGGCTTTTTCCCGTACTAACCGCATACTGAACGATACCAAACCTTATGGGAATGTGTTGGATTTTCGCCAGCAGCAGGATGCGGTCAACGATGCCATCGCCCTGTTTTCCGGCGAGAAGACCGACCGCGCCAAGGAAATCTGGCTGGTTGATCCCGCGCCAGCAGTAATTGGCAAATTAGAAAAAGCCGTTGCCGCCCTGGATAAATTCATGACATCCCAAGGCCTTCACTGCGCCCCGGAAGAGGTGGCGAATCTCAAGGGGGATGAGGCGCGCGGTCAGTTCATCAACCTTTTTAAAGAAGTACAGCGTTTCAAGACCCAACTTGACCAGTACACCGATCTTACTATGGAAAATGTAGAAAGCATCGCCCAGGTCGTTCCCCCAGACCATCTGCAAGCCTTTCGGGGTGTTTATCTGGAAACGGCCCAGCGGCTCAAAACCCAACAGGGTAAGGGGAGCGACGAATCCAGTGAGGTTCAACAACTGGATTTTGAGTTTGTACTCTTCGCATCGGCCATGATCGATTATGACTACATTATGGGTTTGATAGCCCGCTACACCCAAGGCAAACCGGGCAAACAAAAAATGACCAGGGACGAGTTGATCGGATTAATCGATGCAGATGCCAAATTCATGGATGAGCGCGAGGATATCGCGGCGTATATTGGCACCTTGAAGGCAGGCGAAGGTTTGAGCGAGCAGGAAATCCGCCAGGGCTATGAAACCTTCAAGACCGAAAAATTTGCCGGCCAATTGGCAGAGATAGCAGAAAAACACGGAGTTGAAACAAAGGAACTGCAAGGCTTTATAGATGGCATCATGCAACGCATGATTTTTGATGGTGAAGCCTTGAGTGATCTGCTTGCACCGCTTGAATTGGGCTGGAAGGCAAGAACACAAAAGGAACTGGACTTGATGGAAGACTTGACGCCAATGCTGCACAAACTTGCACAGGGAAGAGAAATATCGGGGTTGGCAGCGTATGAGTAAGAAGAATGAAATACCATTGGTGCCGAAACTGAGGTTTCCAGAGTTTCGTGATAGTGGGGAGTGGGAAAAGTTAAAACTGAGTGAGTTGCTTACCGAAACAAAACATAGAAATCGGGATCTAGAATACTGTCGCGAAGATGTTCTTTCTGTATCCGGCGAGTATGGATGTGTGAACCAAATTGAATTTTTAGGTCGCTCTTATGCTGGTGTTAGTGTAAAAGATTATCACGTTGTTGAAACTGGAGATATTGTTTATACAAAAAGCCCATTAAAGAAGAATCCATACGGAATAATTAAGGAGAATAAAGGTAAACCCGGTATAGTCTCTACACTTTATGCTGTTTATCGTGTTACAGCCAAGGGAAATCCAACCTATTTAGACCACTACTTCTCAAATGATTACCATTTGAATAGTTATTTACAGCCGATTGTAAGAAAAGGCGCTAAAAATGACATGAAGGTAAATAACTTTGCCGTATTAGGTGGCGAAGTATTTGCACCAAAATTGCCTGAACAACAAAAAATCGCAGCCTGCCTTTCTTCCGTTGACGAAATCCTTGCCGCGCACACCCAAAAGCTCACCAGCCTCAAGGCGCATAAAAAGGGGTTGATACAGCAACTTTTTCCGGCAGAAGGCGAAACCGTGCCCAAGCTGCGATTTCCGGAGTTCCGGGATGCGCCGCAGTGGATTGAAAATAGGCTTGGCGATTTAAGTGATGTCAGAGATGGGACTCATGATTCTCCCCAGTTTTACAGCACAGGCAAACCATTGTTGACCTCAAAGAATTTGCTTTCCAATGGCACAATAGATCTTAAGAATGTTAGTTTCATTTCTGAAGTAGATTACGAAAAAATCAATAAGCGATCAAGAGTGGATATGGGTGATATTTTATTTGGAATGATTGGAACAATCGGTAATCCCGTTATGGTTCAATCGGAGGGATTTGCTATTAAGAATGTTGCTTTGATAAAGCAACAACGCCACCTACTGAATATCTACCTTCAACATTTTTTAAATGGTGAATATATTGCAGTAAAATTTGGCATTCTAAATACCGGTAATAGTCAAAAGTTTATAGCTTTGGGACAAATTAGAAATCTCGTATTGTTGATTCCTTCAATTCCTGAGCAACAGAAAATTGCTGACTGCCTTTCTTCCGTCGACAAACTCATTTCCGCGCAGGCCCAAAAGCTTGAAACTCTCAAAGCGCTTAAAAAAGGGTTAATGCAGCGGCTTTTTCCATCAGTTGACGAGGCAAATGGATGAGCAATAAGCCAAAAACCTACTCGTATAAATCTATGAATAAGTTAGTTCAAAGGCTACGCGACGATCTGAATAGCCAGGATTTTGTTTTGCTCTTCGCTTACAACGGCACAGGCAAAACACGGTTATCTATGGCCTTTAAGGATGCGGGCAAAAAGAAAGGTAATCGCGATACCCTCTACTTCAACGCCTACACGGAAGACCTCTTCAATTGGGATAACGACCTTGATGGGGATACCGAACGGGTATTACGAATCAACTCAGATTCCCAATTCTTTTCTGGATTTAAAGAACTGGCCTTGGAAGAAAAAATATTCTCTTATCTTGAGCGCTACAGTGATTTTGACTTCAAAATCGACTATGAAAAGTGGACTATCACCTTCTCAAAGGGCGACACAACCCATATAAAAATCTCTCGCGGCGAGGAAAACATATTTATCTGGTGCATCTATCTGGCGATTTGTGAATTAGCAATAGACGGAGCCGAAGCCTATTCCGGGGTCAAGAATCTCTATATTGATGATCCGATATCCTCCCTGGATGACAACAATGCCATTGCTGTGGCCAGCGACCTTGCAAAACTGCTCTTGAGTGGCAAGGGCCGGATTAAGGCTGTGATATCTTCACATCATGGCCTGTTTTTCAATGTAATGTGCAATGAACTTAAAAAATCAACACGCAAACAATATTTTCTAAATCGTGGAAATACTCCAGGCAGCTATACACTTCGTGCAACAGATGACACACCATTCTTTCACCATGTCGCCGTGTTGAGCGAGCTACAACAGGCTGCGGAATCCGATAAGCTTTACACTCACCACTTCAATATGTTGCGTAGCATTATGGAAAAGACCGCCACGTTCTTTGGCTTCGATAATTTTTCTGACTGTATTCGTGGCGTGGATGATGAAGTCTTGTACGCCCGTGCACTGAATTTGCTGAGCCATGGGAAATACTCCGCTTATGAACCTAAAGAAATGGTTTCCGATACGAAGGATCTTTTCCGTAAAATTCTGAAGGCCTTTCTGGACAGTTACAGGTTCAGTCTGCCCGAACTTCTTACCAACAAACCAAAGGAAGTGAATCAACCATGACCGAACAAGATCAAAAGAAACTAGGTGATACCCTTTGGGCAATTGCCAATCAATTACGTGGCGCGATGAATGCCGACGATTTCCGCGATTATATGTTGTCCTTTCTGTTCTTGCGCTATCTCTCGGATAACTACGAGGCAGCGGCCAATAAAGAACTGGGACCAGATTACCCTGACAAAACAGCCGAACCTAATGCCTCACCCTTGGGCCTCTGGTACAAAAACAATCCTGATGACGTTCAGCAGTTTGAAGCCCAAATGCGGCGTAAGGTACATTACGTCATCGAGCCGCAGCATTTGTGGAGCAGTATCGCTGATATGGCGCGCACGCAAGACGGGGAATTGCTGCACAGACTGGAAGAAGGGTTTCGTTACATAGAGAATGAGTCCTTTGAAAGTACCTTTCAGGGCTTGTTCTCGGAGATCAATTTGTTGTCAGAGAAACTTGGCAGGGATTACTCCGAGCGCAACGCCAAACTCTGTACCATCATCACCAAGATCGCCGAAGGGATCGCCAAATTTTCCACCTCAAGTGACATTCTTGGTGATGCCTATGAATACCTGATCGGGCAGTTTGCGGCAGGCTCTGGTAAAAAAGCCGGGGAGTTCTACACGCCTCAGCAGATTTCCAGCATTCTTTCCGCAATCGTCACCCTCGACAGCCAGGAACCGGCTACCGGTAAAAAGAAACGGCTGGATAAGGTTATGGATTTCGCCTGTGGTTCTGGTTCCTTGCTGCTTAATGTACGCAAACAGCTTGGGCAACACGGTGTTGGCAAGATTTATGGACAGGAGAAGAACATTACTACCTATAACCTGGCACGCATGAACATGTTGCTTCATGGGGTCAAGGATTCCGAATTCGAAATACACCATGGCGATTCGCTTCTTAACGACTGGGACATCCTCAAGGAGGCAAACCCTGCCAGGAAGCTGCATTTTGATGCAGTGGTCGCCAATCCGCCATTCAGCTATCGCTGGGAACCAAGCGAGGCTATGGGCGAGGATTTTCGTTTTAAAAGTTATGGGCTGGCGCCTAAATCAGCCGCTGACTTTGCATTTTTATTGCACGGATTTCACTTTCTTGCCACGGAAGGCACTATGGCGATCATCCTGCCCCATGGGGTATTATTTCGAGGCGGTGCCGAGGACCGCATCCGACGCAAACTCCTGAAAGACGGCAACATCGATACGGTAATCGGCCTTCCCGCCAATCTGTTTTTCTCGACCGGTATTCCGGTCTGTATCCTGGTACTCAAAAAGTGCAAGAAACCCGATGATGTGCTCATTATCAACGCAAGCGAGTATTTTGAGAAAGGCAAGCGACAAAACCGCCTACTGCCGGAGCATATCGACAAGATCGTCTCTACCTATCAGTTCCGTAAAGAAGAAGACCGCTATTCTCGCCGTGTTTCGATGGACGAAATTGTGGCTAATGACTTCAACCTGAACATATCCCGCTATATCAGCACTGCTATTTCGGAGGAGGAAGTTGACCTCCAGGCTGTGAATGCTGATTTGGTCGAACTTGAAAAGAAAATTGTTGAAGTCACCCAGAAGCACAACGAGTTTCTTAAGGAACTTGGGTTATCGTCTTTGCCGCTTGCCAGTCAGGGCACAGACAAAGGTGGTCATAATAGTTAAAGCGAGAAAAGAAATACATCGTTGAGGTGTTAAAAAACTATTAGCATAGGAAGGATTTAAATGTTTCATTGGATTGCACGAAACAGATCTTGGGTGTTCAGCGGTGTTGGCGTGGCTGTTCTGGGTTGTATACTTGGCTTAATCTGGAAGAAAATCAGTCCCCCAGAGCCCATGGATAAGGGTGCTTTTGCAGGCAATTCCTCGGTGATAGTGCAAATTCCCGGTTCGGCCCATGACATTGCTATCCATCATTCACAGGCGCCAGACATTCGCTCTTCATCTCCATCTTTACCGGTTGGCATCGGAATAACCCGCTCAAGACCTGAGGATATGGAGATCAAGATCGAATTGGTCCAAACAGGCCTGACAAAATCATTGTTCATTTCACCACAAGGTACTTTAAAGGCTCTTTATGAAAGCGTCATAAAACAATTTGCTCTTCATAAAGATGCGCAATTGGGTGCCGCTTCTCCTCTTAAAGTAACCTGGGCATTAGTAGATAAAAGAATCGAATCTCAGTGGGAATCAACTTCGATGCAAAAAAAGAGAAGTGCAAGTTTTCTATACAAGGATACTAATAGTGAAATTCGATATCAGGAGTTGACGGACAAGACTTTGTCTGACGTTGGCATGCCGAACGGGATCACTTTTCACCTGTATCCTGTTCCAGAATTTAATCCTCCCCCGGCTGGGATACGGTGATCTGTATGACCAGATATAGCATAGCATAGGGTCATGCATTGGTCGCGTACTGCCTCGAAGTTACCGCTTGGTCTACTGAAGTTCTGTTTTGTCTGGGTCATTTCTCCTCATTTTCTTCAATGGTGATTTCAACAGAGTGCTTTGCACTTTCCAGTAGCCAATGGATAGAACCATTTTCAGGCCGAGGCGATTTTTGATGAATAACGCGAAGACAAAGGGACGCCGCCCGGAGGCGTAGCAGCGCTACGTTGAGGACCGAGCGGCCCAGAAGCCGACAAAGTGAGGCGCAAAAAGAGCCCGGCCTCTCCGGCATTAACCTTGTCATCCAGCAAATGATGCCTTTGCAGGCAGCAGCGGCATCCACCTCACCAGCGTTGATGATGTGAAGAAGAATCAGGAGCTTATGGGAATGATTGTAAATGCGTGGCACGGGTGAAAGATAGTGTGCAGCGGATAGCGCAGAAGAGAAAATAGAAACGGAAAACACCCACAAGCGGGTACACGGAATCGTCTTTTCCGGGCATATTGTTAGGGGGCGTCGGGTAGTTGCTCGTGACCTTGCAATTAAACCGCCTCGTAGCAAACCCTCGTGAGGCGCAGAGGATCGGGATTAAGGATTAAGAGGTATGTATTAATATAATCCCTAATCCATAATCCAGCATTTAAGGGCGTGTTTGCAAGGAACAGCCCGACACCGATACGTATCTTAATGGAAAATCCGGATTAATGTGATAAAGTATTGAACAGAGTGGAATTCGTTAAGAATCTGGTGCCTGGAATTTTGAATTTGTTATAAATTATGGATAATATATTTTTATTAAAGCTCATATTGTCGTTCATTGTGGGGAGTGTCTGGGTTACATCAGGGACCATTATTGCTGAACGGTACGGCAGCAAAGTGGGTGGACTTGTGGCAGGGCTTCCATCAACCATCCTGCTTGGACTATTTTTTATTGCATGGACGCAGTCTACACAAGTAGCTGCCGAAGCTACAACCGTTGTACCCATAGTAGGCGGGATAAATTGTCTTTTTATCGTTGCATATATCCTGCTTGTTAGAATCAATTTCTGGCTGGCATTATCCGGTGCACTGGCTGTATGGTTTGCTCTTTCATTCTTGCTTGTGATTTTCAAATTTAGTAGCTTTACCTTCTCTATCGTTGGCTATGTCTGCCTGTTGCTGGCTTGTTTTTATTTTGTTGAGAAAAAATTACAGATTAAATCTGAATCGAGCAGAAAGGCAAAGCCTACGTTTACCCTTATGGTCATGCGGGGCCTTATCAGCGGGTTCATTGTTACAATCGCTGTTGTCTTGACAAGGATTGGCGGCCCCATTCTGGGCGGTGTATTCGCTATGTTTCCTGCAATGTTTCTGGGAACGCTGCTTATCACCTATTTTTCCCATGGAGCCGGGTTTTCTTCAGCGGTAATGAAGGCTTCAATTTTTGGTGCGATAAGCGTTGTGATTTACGGGATTGCGGCAAGGTATACCTTTATTCCCCTTGGTCTGTGGGGCGGCACCGGAGTGTCAATCCTGATTTCCTTCACTTGTGCTTTTATCATACACAACCTGCTAACAAAAAAGATGACTTAAAACCGTTCACAGTAACTCGTAATTGGTAATTCGTAATTGGTTTGGCAAATCACGATTCACTAATTACGGTCTTTTCCCAGCATCCAGTGACACCTCATATCTTTACTAGCATGTATTTTCGTTCCCCCAGTCCTGATTTTTCCGCATGGTCAAGCTGTATATTCCAGTCTATTGTCGGGTAGATTGCCCTCCATTTGTCATCCCCTTTCTTGAGTGGTTTTTTTATTGCTGTATTGGGAATAGATTTTTCATTGTTCACGAGATCGCATGACGCTGCATCTATAGCCACAGGGTCTGTTGATGCAAGGATGCCTATATCTCTTACGATGGGGGCATCACTATTGGGATAACAATCACAGGCAGGGCTTACCTGCATGACAAAATTAATATAGACAGTTTTTTTCTCTTTTCCCTTTAAGGCGCCGCAGGCATATTCCACCATTTTTTTCTGAAAAACATCAGGTGATTGATTCCACTGAATCTCAATGGCATTGTAAGCACAGATAATGATGCATTCGCCGCAGCCGATGCATTTTTCGGGATTGATGAAGGCCTTTTTTGATATCATTGAAATTGCCTCTGCGGGGCAATACGCAAGGCAGGTCTTGCAGCCTTTGCATGTATTGCTGTTGATTCTGGGTGCAACCGTGCTGTGCTGAACAAGTTTCCCCTCTCGTGTGGCACAGCCCATACCCACGTTTTTTATTGAGC
Source organism: uncultured Syntrophorhabdaceae bacterium (assembly GCA_964393225.1). Lineage (GTDB taxonomy): Bacteria > Desulfobacterota > Syntrophorhabdia > Syntrophorhabdales > Syntrophorhabdaceae > MWEV01. The sequence continues at coordinate 337 of CAYMTB010000079.1, read as the reverse complement.
CTCCAAAGCCTGACAGTTCATGGGCCTTAAAATGGGTGACCACAATCATGGCATCCGCCTCGACAATTTCCCTGGCGATACTGACTTCTTTAAGAATTTCGCCGTTTATGGGAATCTTTTCACCGCTTGCCCCGCGCAACCCGTCAGCTATGATGATCGGACAATCGACGCAGGCATAGTCAAAGCCATTGTGTATTGCAGTTGTGATGTGGCTGATGGCATCGCTCCTTGACCCTGTGTAGAGGGTGTTTGTGTCCGTAAGAAAAGGTTTTCCGCCCACATTTTTTACCTTCTCAACGATAGTTCTCAGGAAAACCGGTCTCAGATATGAGGTATT
>CAYMTB010000078.1:0-13527 GCA_964393225.1 uncultured Syntrophorhabdaceae bacterium | reverse complement strand
GTCTGGGCCGTGTCTCAGTCCCAGTGTGGCTGGTCGTCCTCTCAGACCAGCTACCCGTCATAGCCTTGGTAAGCTCTTACCTCACCAACAAGCTGATAGGCCACGGGCTCATCCTCAAGTGATAGCCAGTATAAATACAGGCCACCTTTTACCACGTAACTTAGGTTATGTGGTCTTATCAGGTATTAGCCCCACTTTCGCGGGGTTATCCCAAGCTCGAGGGCAGATTACCCATGTATTACTCACCCGTCCGCCGCTCTACTAGTCCCCCGAAGGGGTCGTTCGCGCTCGACTTGCATGTGTTAGGCACGCCGCCAGCGTTCGTTCTGAGCCAGGATCAAACTCTCAAAACAAACCGATAAAAATTGTTCAAAATTGAACGAGGACCTACTATTTTCTTTTCAATGAACTTGCCAACCGTAAAGCAGTCATAATTATACTTATTTTCCGGCAGATGTCAAGCGATATAGACAATAAATATAAATAAAATATTTTGGACGATTATCGTTAACCATATATTAATTGTAAGCTGATAAACCCCAATAATTCCAGAGAGGCAAAGACAAATCGTATTTCTGTGCGTACGAACGATCAGTAATAATCTATATACCTGTCACAGCTATGATGCTCTCATAGGTTACTTTAACGAGTTCTTTTAATGTGACTTCATCAATTGCAAGGGGAGGCATAAGAACAATTACATCACCAAGAGGTCTTATGATAACGCCTCGCTTCCGTGCTTCCCATGTTACCTTCTGGCCGATCTTCTCTTTATGGGGGTAAGGTCTTTTTGTTTTTCTGTTTTTTACAAGTTCTATACCTGCCATAAAACCTCTCTGCCTTACATCACCAACATGCGTTAATTGATAAAACCCCTGCAGTTCCTTTTGCAATAAAGCAATCTTGCCCTTCAATCTTCCTATTAACTGTTCTTCCTCGTATAATTCAAGATTTTTCACAGCAACACTGCAGGCAAGGGGGTTTCCTGTATAGGTGTGCCCATGGAAAAATGTCCTGAAATCTTCAAATTTTCCGAGAAAACCTCCGAATATTTCATCTGTCGTCAATGTTGCCGCGAGAGGAAGATATCCACCGGTAATACTTTTTGCAACGCATAAGAAATCCGGTCTAACATCTTCTTTTTCGCAGGCGAACATACTCCCCGTTCTCCCAAATCCCGTAGCTACCTCGTCCGCTATAAACAAAAGACCATTCTCTTTTGCAATCCCCCGGACTGCGGAGAGGAAGCCGTCAGGCTGAACAATCATACCAGCCGCCCCCTGAACTATTGGTTCAATAATTACAGCGCACACCTCATCTTTGCGCCTTTTAACAATCTTTTCAAACTGCTCCACACATGCCAGGCCGCATGTTTCTTTTTGAAGCTTCAACGGGCATCTGTAACAGTAAGGCGATGGTGATTTATAATTCCTGAAAAGCAACGGCCTGTATACTTTATGAAAGAGGTCTATACCTCCCACGCTTACCGATCCGATAGTATCGCCATGATAGCCGTTAGCAAACGAAATAAACCTTTTCTTCTTCTTCTCGCCCTTCTGCTGCCAATACTGGTATGCCATTTTCAATGCAATTTCAACAGAGGTTGAACCGTTATCGGAGTAAAAGACCTTTGACAGGCCTTCCGGGGCAATATCGATAAGCTTTTTTGCAAGTACAACGGCCGGAACATTTGCCAGCCCAAGCAGAGTGGAATGGCAAAGCTGCTTTGACTGCTGCTCTATGGCCTCCACCAGCTCTTTTTTCCCATGCCCGTGAACAAGCACCCATAGTGAAGAAACGCCGTCAATATATTTTCTGCCATCAGTATCAATAAGGTAGAAACCCTCGCCTATTTCAATGATTAACGGCTGTATATCCATATAGTCTTCCATCTGGGTAAAAGGATGCCAGATGTATTTCTTGTCCCACTCAGTCAATTGTTCACTGCTGTACATTGTCAACTCCATTCCATTAGCGTGGAGCGTGGAACATAAAACCGAAGTTGTGAGGTTTAGAAGTTGTGAGGTTGTGCAAAACTTCGTATTTTCGTAACTTCCTATCTTCGTGTTTATGTACTTTATACTATCCGCTAAACGCTAAACGCTTTTTTTAAATAAGTCCCATCGTTTTTCCGGCTTGGACAAGGGTTTCTATGGCATAATCCATCTCATCCTTTGCAAATCCTTTTACTACAGTCAATCTGAGCCTTGAAGTTCCCTCCGGCACAGTTGGTGGCCGTATGGCCTGGAGAAATAATCCTTTTTCCATAAGAATTTCCTGCATTTTAACGGTCTTTGCATCATCGCCAACAACAATAGGTATAATAGGGCCGGCACTTTCCTTGAGGTCGAAACCAGCTTGTATGAGGCTGTTTCTCATGTAGTCTATGTTCTCCCAAAGTTCTTCTTTGAAAGATATATCCATTTTTATGAGTCGCAGCGCAGCCAGTGATGCAGCTAATGAAGATGGCGGTAAGGCCGTTGTGTACATAAAGGTCTTTGCTCTGTTGACAAGATACTCCAGCAGAACCTTATCTGCCAGCACAAAGGCGCCAAACGACCCGAGGGCCTTTCCAAATGTTGCCATATGCACGTCTATGCTGCCCGAGAGAGCAAATAGTTCCTCAAGGCCGGTACCTTTCTCGCCAAATACCCCGGTACCGTGTGCATCATCCAGCATAATATAAACATCATATTTTTTTTTCAGTTCAAAAATGTCTCTAAGCGGGGCAATATCACCATCCATGCTGAAAATAGATTCGGTAATGATAAATTTTCTTCCCCAACCCCTGTCTCTTCTTATCTTTTTTTCAAGGTCATTTACATCTCTGTGTTTATAAATCACCTTTTTTGCCCTTGACAGCCTCATGCTGTGGATTAAACTTGAATGATTCAATTCATCACTGAATATTGTATCACCCGTGTCCGTAAGCGTCGATATGATGCCTATGTTTGCCATATATCCATTTGAGAATATGAGGGCATTGCCGTAACCTTTATATGCGGCAATCTCTTCTTCAAGTTCTTCGTAGAGATCAATACTGCCCGAAACGCTCCGCGAAGAACAAGTCCCTGAACCATATTCTACTGCAGCCTGTCTGGCTGCGTTTACAATATCAGGGTGGACATGGAGCGAAAGGTAGCTGTTTGAACAAAGATTAAGATGTTCCTTCGAGTTATATAATACTTTTGTAGCTGACAGGGGTTTTATATACCGTATTGCCCTGTAGTTTCCTTTTTCTTTAATATCCTGAAGGATTTCTGAAAGCCGTTCTCTCATCTTCTCACACAATACATAATAAAAATACACTACCGCATGAAAGCAGTCAACACTATTAAAATAATGGTTAACTGACTAATGAAAAAAACAGGGTGGATACAACGATCCACCCTGCGCCTTGCTTATTTAAAACTATTAACCCTTTATGATTCTCGGAAGTATCATCTGATGCTGCGGGGTTATTGATACCGGGTTCTGGTAAACACAGTTTGCAAAGGCTACAAAATACCTTCTCAGGTCTTTCATCGGCACAACTTCGTCAACAAGACCCTTCTTCGCACAGTAAGCCGGTCTTGAATTGTCATAGTATGCTTTTACCAATACGTTCATCTGATCAATGACCTTTCCAAGGGGCTTTCCTGCATCTTTCTCCTTAACAAGCCTTCTCGCAAAGCTTGCTGCGGCGGCGGTCTCACCGTGCATGACGTAGATTTCAGTCGTTGCGGTGCCGAGGGTAAAGGCGTTATTGTTGTTTGCCTGCGGTCCTGCCATAATGTAGTGGGCTGCGGCAGTGCCTTTTCTTAATATAACGGCCATCATGGGAAGGTCGCTCTGCTCAATGGAATAAATAAGCGACTGGCCAAGTCCTAGAAGTTCTGCTTTTTCTGCAATGTCGCCAACATCGATACCGGAGGTATCCTGAATCCATATCATCGGCACCCTGTCTCTGCCGCATAAAGTCACAAACTCGTTAACTTTGATCAGGCCTTCACGATAGAACTTGCCGCCGATGCCGGGATATGGAGCATACTGCGGGTAGCCTTTCGGCATCATGCCCTGTCTGTTCGCAACGATTCCAATAAGGAACCCGTCGACTTTAATAAGACCCGTGTAAAGTTCCGGACCATAACCAGGTCTGAATTCCATATGCTCACTGTTGTCTGTAAGTCTTGCCATTACTTCTTCTATGTTGTAGGTCATCTTCTGGTTGAAGGACACAATGTTGTACAGGTCTTCTGTCGGGAATTTAGGTTCTGCCGGTTCTGCTACCCTGAAAAATTTGCTGTTATAGGCAGGAAGGTAGGTTACCCATTCTTTTACTGCATCAAGGATTGCTTCCTCAGTCTGAAACACCTGTTTGAAAAATCCAGTTACGTCATGGTGGATCTCAACCCTGCCCGGAGGAATTGACTTGAATTTTCTTGTTGCTTCGATAAGCTGTTCCGCTGTTTCTTCGTCGAAGAAACCCTTCGGTGACATACCGCTTACGATGCCGGCGCCGCCGACTGCGATATTACAGTCTTTGTGGGCAAGAAGGAGCGTAGGGCTGATTCCCTGATATCCGCCGCCTGCCGGGTTTGTTCCATAAATTGCCGCAAGAACGGGAACACCGAGCTTGTTCAACTCAGCATGTCTGAAGAAGGTAGTTCCGCTTCCTCTCCTGTCCGCATACATCTTTTCCTGTTCGGGCAGCTTTACACCGCTGCAGTTCACGAGCCATACGAGCGGGCAATGAAACCTCTTCGCAATGTCCGTAACCCGGAGGATATTGTGCGGCTGACCCGCTATCCATGCGCCTGCCATGACCTTGTTATCGAAACCGATGATTACGCACCATCTGCCGTTAATCTTGCCAAGACCATCTACCACGCCTGTTGTCCCGGATTCTTCATCCATCGGATCGTACAAGGTATGAAGAGGACACCATGTACCGGGCTCTACAATATATGCAAGCCTCTGGTGGACCGTCCATTCCCCTCTTTTATTTAAGACTTCCGCAGGCATACCTGCATTTTTTGCCTTCTCTACAAGTTCTGCAACACTCTGTTCAACTTTTTTAATCTCTTCGGCGTTAGCCTTATTCTCCTTCACTGGCTTACCCCAGTCCTGCATCTTCTCAAAATAAGGTCTCATTTGTTACCTCCATTGGCGTTTGTGTATTTGTAATTATTTTCACAATTATATTTTTACTGCAACATTTTGTCAACATAAATTGTAAAAATTAAAGCCTTTACACCCTTAAGCAAAATCTGCTTTGCCCGTCCTCAGGATGAAAAGCAAGGCGTTAAAAGAGTATCTGTTTGTGATATATTTCTTTATTCATCCTTCTTTTTCTTAATCCGTTTCGTCACACCCCATACAACGATCAGGATCCCCATTGCAATCCATGCAAAAAAGACTAAATCTCCCATATTTCCTGCTCCTTTCAGAGGTCAATCAACCCCAACCCGCTCTTTTAATGTTTAAACAACCTCTGTCCTGCAAAGACCATTGTTACATCAGATTCATTGCAGGCCTCTATTACTTCATAATCACGCTCTGAACCGCCCGGTTGGACAACACCCGTGACTCCCTGCTTTATTGCCGCATCAACACCATCCCTGAAGGGAAAAAACCCGTCAGAAACCACGACCGAGCCTATCAGGCCTGCCTTTTGTTCCTTTGTATATTTCTCTATTTCTATCAAGTCTTCCATCTTCCTCAAACCCTTCTCTGCTTCCAGCTTGAAAACCGCATAGGGCACACCGAATTTTTTGAATACCTCTTTGTCCATAAATTTTGTATAGGCTTTAAAAACAGCAATCTCGACAACCCCTACCCTGTCCTGCTCGCCCGTTCCTATTGCAACCGTCGCCTCATCTTTTACGAAAAGTGCGGAGTTGGAGCTTACACCTGATTCCACATACCATCCAAAGAGCATACTGTCGTATTCCTTGTCGGTTGGGGCCCTTTTAATCTTGTATACCTGCCCCTTGTAAACCGTTTCCGCTGGTTTAAGGTCTTCTTTGCCCTTTATTTTATACGGTTGAGATTCCTGAATAACAATCCCGCCGTCCATCAATGATTTTATATCAATAAAACGTTTAAATTTATACTCGTGTAATTGCTCAATTGCTTTGATCTGGAGGATCCTCAGATTCTTCCATTTTTTCAATATATCTATTGCCGCACCATCAAAATCAGGCGCGCAGATTACCTCAAAATAATACGGTACCATCGCCTTTGCTGTCTCAACATCAACGGTTTTCGTCAAAACAACGGCACCGCCAAATGCAGCAATCCTGTCGCACCAGAATGCCTTTTCAAATGCCTCTGCAGGTGTTGAACCACAGGCTGCGCCACATGGATTATTATGTTTCAATATTGCACAGGCAGGTTTTTTATCGAGGAATTTTAAAATGTTCAGCGCATTATCCACATCGGTTAGATTAATCTTGCCGGGATGTTTTCCAACCTGCAGCATATCTTTTTCTGTAACCCTGCTTGTCAGGCCACCCCGGGAATCGAAAAACTGCACATCGCCGAGTGTGATGTTCCCATTGAGAAGCTCATACATGGCAGAGGCCTGATCCGGGTTTTCTCCATACCTCAACCCGCGTTCAACATCACATTTTTCATCGGCATCATAGATATTCCAGACCTTTTTCCTGTACAGCAGCACCTGGCCGCCCATATCAATCTTGATGGTATCCGGAAACTGATCCTTTACGATCTTCTTGTACATCCCTTTAATGTCTTCCATAAAACCCCCTTTGTTTAATATGAATCAGCAGAGGGCATGGGGCAGAGGGCATGGGGTTTTTTTCTCAACTCCACGCTCTATGCTCTACGCCCTACGCATGTTACCGTGGTTTTATTATCTTCAATATTGCCGCTGTCATGGAATCCACATCCAGTCCTTCGACTGTATATGCATCATCGGTGTCACCTGAAACACCGTAATTTTTCGTACCGAATGATTCAAACCCGCCCTGATATTTGTTCCTCAATAAGTATGAAGTAATAACAGGGGCTATACCTGTATAAACGTTGTGGTCTTCATAGGTAATTATATAAGGTATATTTAAAAGCATACCCATCACGTCTTCATCAATCTCGTTAACGCAGGGCATATTTACCACTGTCATGTTTACTCCTTTTCCTGCAAGGTTCTCTGCAATTTTCAACGCCCTGCCGACCATGCCTCCATACGTGATAACGGCGCCTTCAGCTCCATCCATCAATACATCCATCCTGCCGTAATCAAATACATACCCTTCGCCGTAACGAGGTTTCCCGTCATTTCCGGCAATAACCGGCCAGCGGTTCCGTCCCGCAGCTATAAGACAATTTCCTTCTATCGGAGCAGCATATCTCACAACCCTGTCCATCTGGTTCGGGTCGCATGGCACGATTGTCCTGAAATTATAGAGGTTCCGGGCAAGGCCGATATAATCAACGCACTGGTGCGTTTTGCCGTCAGGGCCAACATCAAGCCCTACATGTGTGAGAATGAGCTTCAGGTTTGTTTTGTTTATATCATTTAAACGTTCCTGGTTATACGTTTCGTCTATCGCAAAAACCCCGAAATCGGCAAAAAATGTAAGTATCCCTGTTGTTGACAAAGCCCCTGCGATTGTGGCTGTATTGTGTTCCTGGATACCACCCTGAAAAAAATATGCCGGGTAGGCCTTTCCGAAATCACCTGTTTTCACAGAACTTGCAAGGTCACAGTCGAAGGCGCAGACTATCTGTCCATTCACGATGTTTAAATCGCCAAGGTCCTTTAATGCTTTCCCGAAGGCAGTCCTGTTGTCAACCTTGTCTTCTTCTTCATAGGTAAATGGATAACCCGTACTTACCGACATGGCTTCATTATTCAGGGACGGCTTAAAGCTCCAGATTCCCTTTCTTTTTTCCTTATAAAACTCAAACCTGTCCGCAAGACCAAGGGCTTCCATGGCTTCTTTATATTCCTTTTCATTTAGCGGGTTCCCATGGTATTTTTCCTTGTTTTCCATAAAAGGTATGCCATTCCCCATAACTGTGTCCGCCACAATGCAAACCGGGTTATCATTAGACCTTGTATTTTTTAGCGCGGCATAAATTTCGTTATAATCGTGACCGTTTATCTCAAGTACATCCCAGCCGTCGGAGAGATAGTTTTCAATGATATTCTGGGGCATCACGCTATCTATGGACCCGCTGATCTGCAAACGGTTATAATCAATTAAAACAGTGATATTGTTCAAATCATACTTTTTTGCAAACCTTCGCGCCTCTCCAATCTGCCCTTTCTGCTGTTCACCGTCACCCATGAGAACATAAACATTGTTATCTTCCTGACGGATTTTTGAAGCAATGGCAAAGCCGCACCCTGCAGACAGGCCCTGGCCGAGATTCCCTGTAGACCAGTCAATAAAGGGAATTCCTCTCACCACATGCCCTTCAAAGGGGCTTCCCGCCTTCCTGAAAAAGGCAACAACCTCATCAACAGGAAGATGTCCGAGCCTTGCAAGGGCAGCATAGGCACCGGGGGATGTATGGCCGTGACTCACCACAATTCTGTCTCCCGGTTTTTCCTGCAGCTTTGCATGGGAAAAGAGCGTAAGATATATATCAAGAGACGATATTGATCCACCCGGATGCCCTGTTCCGGCAAGACGTGTCATCGTTACAATATCTCCCTTTGCAAGCCTTGATAACTCTTTAAGCTTTTCAGTTTCGCTTTCTGTTAACCTTTCATTTTCAAACATTTTTTCCTCCAGTCCAGTAATCACACTCATCATGCAGAAGACATCTTTCGCATTCAGGCTTTCTTGCCTTGCACAGGTATCGCCCGTGAAGTGTTATAAGCAGAGAAAATGCCGTCCACACATCCTCCGGTACTGCTTTTTTTATATCCTGTTCTATTTTATCAGGGTCTTTTTTATCGGAAAATCCAATCCTGCCCGACAGCCTGATTACGTGTGTATCTACAACTACTGCCGGCTTATCAAAGGCCAGCCCGACTATTAAATTAGCAGATTTTCTGCCGATCCCCTTAACTGTTGCAAATGTGTCTATATCGCGGGGTACTTCGCCATGAAATCTGTCACGGATTTCCTCTGTGATATTTTTAATAGCCTTCGCTTTATTCTTATAAAATCCAGTACTTCTGATATCACTCTCAAGCTCTTCATTAACTGCATTAATATAGTCAGAGATATTTCTGTATTTTTTAAAAAGCGTCTCCGTTACCTTGTTGACGCGTTCATCTGTACATTGGGCAGACAAAACAGTAGCAACAACAAGCTCAAGGGGATCAGTGAAATTCAATTCACATCTCGGCTCGCCATGCATCGTTTTGAGCTTATCAATTATCGATCGAACGTCTTTTGCCATCACTTGCGTTTCTTGAATGTATCCTTTATATCACTTACGTCTTTTGTATTCAATGAGAAAAGACCTTTTCAAAATCGATTCTTATAGGTGCGTATTTTTCCGTTGCAAATTTGCCGGAGTTACACGAAAATTATGGATATCCAATGCTTTCAAAGAATTCAACGAGGTGAATCATGTCCGATACATCAATAAAACAAAGTGCTGTTAAAGAACTCTGGTTACGCTTCTGGAATATTGCGAGGCTTTACTGGATGTCGGAAGAGAAATGGAAGGCCTGGGGATTTCTCGGCCTCGTCATCGGCCTTCTCCTTGCGTACACCGGCCTGAACGTTGTCATCACCTACGCCTCACGGGACCTCATGACAGCGCTGGCAAAAAAGGAGGTAAGCCTTTTCTACCGCCAGGTCATCATAGTTTTTATCGTCCTCGCCATGGTAGCACCGATAAGCGGCTTCTTCAGTTACGTACCAAAGAAGCTGGGCATCAACTGGCGCCGGTGGTTAACCAAATACTTTCTCCAGCTTTATTTTCAGAATAAAGCCTACTACCACATCAACTGGAACAAGGAGATCGATAACCCTGACCAGCGTATCAGCCAGGATGTGGGGAACTTTACCATAAACAGCCTTTCCTTTTTTTCGATTATGTTTTTTTCCGTAAGCCAGCTCATTGCCATGTCAGGCGTTCTCTGGAGCATTTCGGGAATGCTCATGGTTATACTTATCGTCTACGCCATAGTGGGCACCTTTGTTACCCTTCTCTTCGGGAAGAAACTGGTCACGCTGAATTTTGAACAACTTCGCCGGGAAGCCGATTTCCGGTACGGCATGGTACACATCAGGAATAATGCCGAGTCCATAGCATTCTACGCCGGAGAACAGCAGGAAGCAGCCCAGGTTAAACAACGATTTTCCGGAGTGGTGGACAACTATAACCGCCTCATCGCCTGGCAGCGAAACCTCACATTCTTTACCGGCGGCTATGACTCCATTATCAAGATACTTCCTACAATTGTGCTGGCGCAGTTCTTTTTTGCAGGCCGGATCGAATTCGGTGTTATCTCCCAGGGGGAAATGGCCTTTTTACAGGTATGGGCTGCCGTCGCCGTCATCATCAACCAGTTCGAGGGTATCACCAGTTTCGCAGCGGCCATCAACCGTCTCCACAGCTTCGCAGAGGCGCTTAAGGGAAAAACCCCAGCAGAAGCAGGACAGGAAAAAGTTGAATTGACAACGGGAGATACGCTTGCCGTAGAGCATCTCACTGTAGAAACGCCATACAAGAAACGTATGCTGATCGAAAATCTTTCTGTGGAGTTGAAACAGGGCGACAGCCTCCTCATAGTGGGGCCAAGCGGGGTGGGCAAAAGCTCGATCTTAAGGACGATCGCCGGTCTCTGGAATTCAGGGTCAGGCAAGGTAATTCGTCCCGACCGTTCCAAAATGCTCTTCCTGCCGCAACTCCCTTACATGGTCATTGGCTCACTGCGAGAGCAACTCCTCTATCCGAACACAAGTAGTAGTGTCAGTGAAGACACCTTACGGAACGTCCTGAAACAGGTGAACCTCCCCGATCTGCCTGAACGGGTCGGCGGCTTTGACGCTATCCTCGACTGGGACAACGTCCTATCTCTGGGGGAACAGCAGCGTCTCGCCTTTGCCCGTCTCCTCATGACCCGCCCCCGTTACGCAATCCTCGACGAGGCTACAAGCGCCCTGGACCTCCCCAATGAAGCAATGATCTACCGGTTCCTCCAGGACAGCAAAGCCGTGTATGTAAGCGTCGGCCATCGGTCGAGCCTCGTCCGGTACCACGAAAAGGTACTCGAAGTTCACGGCGACCATAGCTGGCAGCTCCTCCCGTCAAAGGATTACAGAGAAAAGATGGAGGCCTCCGCATAGATTAATAATTAATGTTGAAGTTACCTGGTAACAAAAAACTAGGTTTTTTTAAAATATATCCTTTATTTCTGAGGCAGTGCGTGTATTGAGTATATCCTTCTTTTCCTGCCATCCCTTTCTCGCTATCCCGATACCATAGGATATCTCGGCAAGACCGCCAGTCGAGTGGGCATCAGGATTGATAGAAATCATGACACCATTCTCCTTTGCGTACTTCATATATCTCCAGTCTATGTCAAACCTGTACGGACTTGCATTGAGTTCGATAATGACATTGTATTCCGCAGCTGCATCGATGATTGTCCGCATATCAATATCATATCCGTCCCTTGAAAGGAGAAGCCGACCCGTAGGGTGTCCAAGCATGGTGGTATATGGACTCTCAAGTGCCTTCAGGATTCTCTTCTCCTGGTCAGCCTTTTTCAGATTGAAATTAGAATGAATTGAGGCAATGACAAAATCAAAACCCTTCAGGATATCCTCTTCGTAATCAAGACTCCCGTCCGGCAGGATGTCGCTCTCAATGCCTTTGAAAATATAAAAATCCTTGTTCGTCGCGTTTAATCTGTCAATAATTTCCCATTGTCTGTAAACATCATCCACCTTGAGTCCGCCTGCGTAATAGGCGCTCCTGCTGTGGTCGGAAATCCCGATATACGAAAGCCCTATTTTCTTTGCAGCATCAACCATCTTATCAATCGGATCAACCCCATCACTGAATTCAGTGTGAACGTGAAATGCGCCCTTTATATCCTCAAGTTTCACGAGGTCGGGAAGCCTGCCGTTTTCTGCTGCTTCAATTTCGCCTGTATCCTCCCTCAATTCAGGCGGGACATACGCAAGGCCCAGCGCCCTGTAAATTTCTTCCTCGTTCTGCAATTGTATGGGCTTCTCCCCCTCAAAAAGACCGTACTCGTTCAGCTTCCATCCCTTTTTCTTTGAAATACCCCGGAGCCTCACGTTGTGTTCCTTACTTCCCGTAAAATACATAAGGGCAAATGGAAATTCGGATTCACTTACAACTCTTAAATCGGCCTCTACACCTGACCGCAGACGGCAAGATGTCTTGGTATCGCCTTTCAGCAATACTTCGCTTACCTCAGGCATTGATACAAAGCATGACGAGATACGTTCATGGTCTTCCCCGCCCACGAGAACATCAATATCCTTCACAATCTCCTTTTTCCTGCGGATGCTGCCGCATACCTCAACAAATTGCGGCTTCACTATGGTTATCAACTTATCTCTAATGTTCTTTGCTGCCGGATAAATATCACCAAATAAAAACTCGCCTCTATGCCTTTTGACAAATTCAATACCCTTTAATATCTTCTCCTGGGTCTTTTCACCAAAACCGGGGAGAACAACGAGACGGTTCTCCTTGCAGGCATATTCAAGCTCGCCCGCGTTGGTAATTCCGAGTTCATCAAATAACACCTTAATCTTTTTCGGACCCAGGTTCGGTATGCCCGTAAGCTCCAGGAGTGACGGGGGAATTTCTTTCTTCAAATCCTCATAGGATTCTATCCGTCCTGTTTTGCTGTATTCCTCGATCTTCTTTGAAAGCGCTTCCCCTATGCCTTTTATCTCTCTGAGTCTTTTGCCTTCTATCATCTCTTCAAGGTTGTCTATTCCGGAAAGTGTTTTCGCAGCATTATAATAGGCCCTGGTTTTAAAGGCGTTTTCTCCCTTTATCTCAAGGAGCGTGGCAATCTCTTCCAGTACTTCAATGATTGATTTAGGCATAAATGTTTATCCGGCCATAAGGGTTGTTCAAAGTTCTACGTTCTACGTTCAAAGTTTTTAAACTCTAAATTCGCAATTCTAATTTCTAAATTAATTCATCTGCACCCGTGCAGTTTTATCGCTATGCTCACTTAAAGCCGCGGCTTACTTTAAATCCGGCCTTTTCTATGGCCGCCTCAATTTCTTCTTTTTTAACCTTCGATTCATCAAACTTTACCGCTGCGCTTCCTATAGCTACATCGGTATTCTCAATGCCTTTTAACCCTCCTATGGCCTTCTTCACAGCCATTACGCAGTGCTGACAGCTCATACCTTCAATTTTGATACTTGTCTCTGCCATCTCAAACCCTCCTTTTTTATCAATCGCCGGGTCAACAACACCTCATCAGGGCAAGCCACTCGAACCCTGGAACCCTGCTTCTTGACCCCTTGTATCCCTTTATTATACCGCAAGAATACGTCTGAATTCCAATCACAATTTATTTAATCTTGACATGTTATATGTCCTCTATTATAT
>CAYMTB010000077.1:0-13786 GCA_964393225.1 uncultured Syntrophorhabdaceae bacterium | reverse complement strand
GCCTTGCTCTCATTAAGTGTTTTCTGGATATTGAAAGGTACTGCAAACAAGCACGATGATGGAGATTTTCTTCACAAGAATAGCACGCCTCATATGAACCTGACTGAATTAATGAGGTTTATACTGGGAAACCTGTCTTTCTGGCAAATTGGCATCCTCGGTTTTTTCAGATACGGGACAACTGTTGCCCTCCAGGGGCTCTGGCTCAGTCCATACTTGATAAATGTAAAAGGCTTCGATCCAATAAAAACTGCGAATATAATCCTGATGGTTTCTCTGGGGATGATGCTTGGTTACCCTCTCTCGGGTAAGCTTGCCAAAAAATATAAAGCAACAAAGAAAGTTGCACTCTTTGGTCTGAGTTTTTATACTCTATCCCTTTTGCCTTTAACAGGTTTTCTCAGGATGAATCACGAAATAGATTATGCAATTCTCTGCTTTTTTTTAGGGTTCTTTACTGGTTTTGGAATGCTTAACTATACACATGTTAAGGAACTCTTTCCACTGAATGTTTCTGGCACGGTCATAGCCGGAATAAATTTTTTTCTCATGGCGGGAGGGGCGGTCTTCATGCAAGCCATTGGAAAGATAGTAGAGTACAGTCAATTACATCAATTATCTCTATCCCAGTCATATCATTTAGCTTTTGCATTTTGTTTTATAGGAATGGCTGGTAGCCTTATTTTTTATTTATTCTCCAAAGAAAGTGTTCAAAGCTCCGGCTGATTCTTGACAAAACGTCCTCTCTATTTGATGCTCACATACGCGGTAATAATTAAATTAAAATGTACGTTTCGACAATATGTCCTCATTATTTTCAATCTGAGAAATTCACTAAATAACAAACGGTAACAAATAAATTCGGTTGTTGAATATCTTTAATGCTGTTTGTTCCTCTTCTCCTCATACATCAATATGTCTGCCTGGGCCATAAGTTCATCAAGGGTTGAGGGGGTTTCAGGATTATAGTGCGCTATGCCTATGCTGAGGGAGAGCTGATAGCTTCTCCCTTTAGGCCTGTTGTAAGTATCAAGGGTATTATACAGACGCATTGTAAGGACGTCCTGTGTTTCGCCTGTTGTATCTATTGCAAGGATGGCAAACTCATCTCCTCCAATCCTGCCTATGATATCCGATTCCCTGAATACCTCTTTGAGGATGGTTGATATATCAATGAGGGCTTTGTCTCCTTCCTGATGACCCAGTGTATCGTTAATCTGCTTCATCTTGTCCAGATCAGCAAAGAAGAGGAGTATATCCTTCTTTGTCCTCTCTGCAATTTTTAACTGCTGCTCGGAGAGGGTGATAAATCCACGTCTGTTGTAAAGGCCCGTGAGTTCATCTGTTAAGGACATGGTGTGGAGCAGTTCCTCAAGGCGCTTCTGTTCTGTGATATCCGAAACCATTGAACGGCTTTCTACGATCTGTCCATGTTCATCCTTGACTATATTCACTGTCAGCCTTATCCATAAAATATTGCCGTCGGCGTTGTTCATCTGTAATTCTTCATTTATTGACGTATCGCTTTTTCGGAATCGTTCAAATACCTTTAATGCCTTCTCTTTCCCATTAGGAGTATCTGCATACAAATCAAAAACATGCCGCCCTGTCAGTTCTTCTTTTTTATAGCCGAGCAGTTTTTCGGCCTGCGTGTTGCATCTAAGTATTATTCCATTTTTACCCACAGAGAAATAAGCATTAGGGGCATTCTCATATAAGTCTCTATACCGTTCTTCAGATTCCCGGAGGAGGGCTTCGCCCTGTTTGCGTGAGGTGATATCATGTGCGAAGATTGCCACCCCTGATATCTTCCCTTCCTCATCAAATACAGGGAAGCAACGCTGTTCAAAGAATCTCCCCAGTCTGGTGTCTTCAAAGTAAACCTGTTTACCTGAAGCAAATACTTTGTTGTATTGTTCCTTTCTGAATACTGCCACATCCGGGGGAAAATAATCATACAGGCAGTTGCCGACAAGTTCCCGTACAGTTTTGCCTAAACGTTCAGCACCTACCTTATTCGATAAAAGGACTGTACCTTTTGTATCAATAAGCACCATGCTTTCATGCACAGCATCGAAAAACGCATCTATCGTCTCCTTGCTTTCCTCTAATGCTGCTTCTGTCTGCTTTCGCTCGGTAATTTCATTGAGAAGCTGTTCGTTGGTCCTGGCCAGTTCGTTCGTGCGTTCCTTCACCATCCAGTTCAGCTGCCCTGCGTATTCATTCAGTGCTTTTTCCGCCTTTCTCCTTCTGTGTATCTGCAGCAGGAGCACAAATATGAGAATCAACAGCACCAGAATAAATGCAGCTACACCTATTATATACTGTTTATAAAGTTGCCATAGTGAGGGGGGACGATTTACAATGATACTCCCTTCAGGAACTCTGCCCTCGCTCACCTCCCACCGCATAAGTTCACGCCAGTCAAACATGGGTGTGCCAGGGGCGCCAATGGTCATCATCGGTTCAGTAAGGACAAGTTTACCGCTCAGAATGTCCAGGGCAAGCTTTCCTGCCCGTTTAGCTTCTGCCTCGAAACTCAGAAGGGAGCCTCCGACAATGCCCCTGCCGATGAGGGTGTCGTAGAGGCTGAAGACAGGCGCATTGGCAGCCTTGATAACCCTATCTGCCACCTCCCTGCCGATATATGTGCGCCCTGTCCTGTCCGTCCAGACATTGTTGTAAATAACGATGCGGGGGGAAGGCTGGCAACACGCTGCAGCATCTCCTCGACGGTAAGGGTGCTGGTGTACTCGAATTTCAGTTTATCCTGCCAGGGTGTAAAAGCCATTTTTGCCTCGTCTTCCAGCCTCTTTTCCGGCTCGCTAAGTCCGGATATATATACAACCAGCCTGGTTTCGGGAAAGAGCGCCAATGACATATCCAGGGTCCCCCGATTGTCCAGACGCATTGGCATGACTAGAAAACGGCGGTTCGTGTCACTTAACTTAATTTCATCAGGCGTGAAATATGAAATAGCGGGTATACCGGGAAAAAGGTCCTTTCCTTCGTTGAGAATAAAATTCAGGGCGGGTCTGTGTAAGGTTATAATCAGGTCGATCTTTTTATCAGCATACTTGTGGCGAAAAAGGGCGGCCAGGTTCCGGCGGTACTCCGCATTGTTATTACGCTGAAGATCCAGGTATTCAAAGAACAGATCGTCAAAACTGACCCCTGCGGCCTGCATAACAGCGAGAAAAGCGGGGGTGGTTTTTTGATAAACAGGTACTCCGTCTCCATATGCGTGCAGCAGCAGGATGCGTTTATGGGGTTCTGAAACCTGAGGTTGTGTCTGGGATTGTACAAATCCGGCAAAAACTATAGTGAGCAGACAAACCAGAAAAGCTGTGATAACTCTATTCACGGTCTTACCCGCTTCACCTGTTTACCGGCGGCGGCTCATTCAGAACAAGCCAGTAGAGCCCGAGCTGACGGATGGCTTCAGCAAACTGGTTGAAGTCAACGGGTTTCCGGATGTAGCTGTTTGCCCCCGAACGGTAGCCGTTTACCAGGTCCTGTTCTTCTTTTGAAGACGTGAGGATAACGGTAGGCAGAAGCCTCGTTCTCTCGTCGGCCCTTATGTGCTGAAGCACCTCAATGCCGTTTATCTTGGGCAGATTCAGGTCGAGGAGTATGAGGACGGGTATTTTGCTCGTATCCCTATTTGTGTATTCCCCCTTCCCGAAGAGATAGTCAAGCGCCTCCTTCCCGTCCTGTGCAACTACCACATCATTCGTAATGTTATTCTTTTTGAGTGCGTGAAGTGTAAGCTCCACATCATCGGGGTTATCCTCTACCAGAAGAATAATTTTTTGTTCCATAGCACCTCCTCTTTCGCTCATAGATCATGGCTCATAGCAAGTCCTGTTCAAGGTTCGGGGTTCAAGGTTCAACGTTGAACATAGAACATTGAACTTTGAACAAAAACTACGCTATACGTCTTATGCAAGCATGAAATAAAACGTCGCCCCCTTTCCCACTTCTGCCTCTGCCCATATTCTGCCGCCGTGTTTATGAATAATGCGCTGGACAGTGGCAAGACCGATGCCTGTTCCTTCAAATTCGCTCCTCGCATGGAGACGCTGGAATACGCCGAAGATCTTGTCTGCAAACTCCATTTCAAAGCCGACGCCGTTATCACGGATATAATAGGCCGGTCTGCCTTCCTGTGCCGTAACACCAAACTCTATTCTCGCATGGGCATTCTTCCGGGTGAATTTGCAGGCATTGTTAAAGAGATTTTCCAGGGCTATCCTTAGCAGCTGCGGGTTGCCTCTGTCAACGATATTATCAGCGACAACAAACTCAACATGACGTTCAGGATGTGTCTTCTGGAATTCCTCAGCTATCGCGTGTGCCATGCTGCTCATATCTACGGTTTCATACTGTATTTCTGCTCTCGATACGCGGGAAAGTTTCAGCAGGTCGTCAATCAGTTCACCCATGCGCTGGGTTGCCGCACGAACCCGTTCGAGATAGTCTTTCCCTCTTTCATCCAGCGCGTCATGATATTCATCAAGGAGGATGTGGCTGAAACCGTCGATAGCCCGGAGGGGCGAACGGAGGTCATGGGAGACAGAGTAGGAGAATGCCTCCAGTTCCTTGTTTGCCGCCTCAAGCTGGACGGTTCTGTCAAGGACACGCTGCTCCAGTTCAACGTTCAGTTTTTGTATTGCTTCTTCCGCCTGTTTGCGCTCGGTAATATCCTCTCCAGAAAATAAAATACCGGTGATTTGAGATGACTGGTTTTGCAGGACTGCATTGTGAAAAGCAATTATGCGGTGTTCACCGTCTTTTGTCAGAACAGGATTTTCGTAGTATTCGACAGGGGTAATTTCACCTGCTATCAATTTATTAAAGACACCTGTTACTTCTTCGCGCATTTCTTCCGGCAGACAGACATTAAACCAGTTTTGTCCCGTAATCTCATGCTCGGTGTAACCCAGGATCTCACAACCTTTTTCGTTGATAAGTATAATACAGCCTTCTGTGTTCAAAGCAACAATCATCACACCGGCCACATCCAGGTACATTTGCGCCTGATCGCGTTCTTTCCGTATTTCGTCGTCTGCCCGTACCCGATCCTGCAGCTGCTGCGAGGTTACCCTTTTCCTGAAATAGACGAGAGAAAGGAGAGACATCAGGAACAGCATGATGGCAATTATCCCTATCTGGATATAGGACCACAACCCCGACATCAGAACCTGCCAGCTGTCGCGTCCGACAAAAACAGACCAGCCAAGGTCAGCTACCGGCGCATAGGAGATATAGCGTATCCTTCCGCCCTGGAAGGGGTCTGCAACAGCCATAGAATGATCCTTTAAAGATATCAGTCTGTCCTTAACGAAATAGAAGGGATAGGGAGTAACCTCCTTCTCATGGGCAAACCGGGAACTGAAGACTATATTACCTTTCCGGTCTATAATGTTCGTGAATGTCCCCGGATCTACAAACACCCGCTGCATGATTTTAGCCAGCCCCACAACACGCTGTGTGTTGAGAAGAATACCGATTGTTTCTCCCTTATCATCTATGAAGGGGACACTGATCTGGACAGCAAGGTCTTTCTCTTCGACAACCCTCAGGGTTACATCCGATACATGCGGTTTCCAGTCTTTGCTCACCCCTTTATACCACTCCCGGTAGGCGAAGTTCTTGCCTATGGACTCCGGACGTTCGGGATAGGAGGCCCACAATGTTCCACCCCTGTCCAAAATGACAAGGATGTCAATGTCGGGATTGTTTTTGATCATGTTTTCAAGGTGCCCTTTTGCCTTTTCAGCATTCTTGCTTTTGACTGCATGAATTAGAAGGGGGCGGTTGGCGTAGGATTCCATGGTCTTAATTATCATATGGATGTGTTCATCCATAACCAGGGAAAGCAGGCGTGCGGTTGCACGGTCTTCTTTGATAAAAAGTCCTTTGTTGTCCTGATAATGATTGTAACACAGGAAGAAGGTGATGCCGGAAAGTAAGATAAAAAGCACGATACAGATCAGGGTTATGGAGCTGTGCTTAATAAACCATGATTGGGCTGGAATGTTATCTTTTGGCATTACCGCTCCTCATCTGTTGTTCTTACCCTGATTATCACCATCTGTTTTGATAGCTAAAACGATTATAGCTTTTTTATTACCTTTTGCAAGCACAAATAATGGTTGGCAGAACGAGCGGTTGTGGATTCGGCTCTTCGGTCTTTCCCCTGTCTGCTCTACGCTATATGCTCTACGATAATAAAAAGCTTGGTTGTGTTGCTTACAGGAAGGCAGCTGCAGCCCGCTGGCTCGTAAGGTATCGGTGGTTAACGGCTACCGGGACATACGGGACTTTATAAGGGCTATCTCAGTAGACCAATCTTGAGTAACCGGCCTACCCTTTTTATACCGGAAAACACAAGTATCATCTCCTTGACCAATAGCTTTTGTCCGTTGCAATCCGGAGCCAAAGGCTGCGCTGTTCGGGAAATCAGTCAAACAAAGATAAGGAGCAAGCTCCGGAACCCCCTGAGCCTTGAAATATTTGACCACACCACATTCAGTATAGTCATAGCCGTAATCGAACTCCTTGCCGTCACCTGGTTTGAAATAGGCAACCCAATTGGCGGGATATTCCCGTTTCTGAGTCCATGCAGCCCAGCTTCGCATCTTATCGAGCGACTCCCGGCTGAACATTTTCGCTCCTTCCTCAAGAGCTTTCTCTTTGGGAACGTTTTGGAGGCTTATCTTTTTGAGCTCGTAAACAAGCTTCCCCACATCTTCCGCTGTTTTGCCGTTTGCCCTCATTGGCTGGTAAAGGGCTACATACCATGCTGCGATGGGGATGAACTTAGTAACCCAATTTCGCTCGCCTCCTACATCAGGAAATTCCGGGAGAAGCCTGTCGAAGAGGTCGAGAGCTTGTTGGGTTATCATCTGAGTAAGCTTTGACCCAAGCTCGGGCTCCAGGAATTGCACTGCGCCTTTAACGACTCCACGGAAGGCATCTGTGAGCTCTTGCTTATGCTCCAGATAATAATTATTCACCCCTTTGGCCGAGGAGGATGCATTCACTGCTTGACTTGCCATGAGCCTACAGGGCAACAGGGTTAATGAACCAAGGATTGCCGAATACTTGATGAAATCCCGCCGAGTAATAAAGGTCATCTTTGTCGCCTCCAGCCATTCTATAAATCTTTATTTTATTCTTAATATTATGCATTAAATATGTAAAGTAAATGTGTATAGTTTTCTCCACTACTACTTCAAAGATCGAACTTTCTCCACAAAATCGCATATCTCTTTTTCCAATCCGGTCCCGGCGGTTATTGCGATCCCGAACTCCATATATGGTTTGGATAAGTTTTTGTGAAACAAGTACATTTCCTGCTTGACCAAAACTATTGATAAGTAAAGAGCCGTATTGTGTAATTACACAAAAGCCGGGTGAGCCTAAAATAATTCTTCCATTTGTCTGCGCGACTCTGTAATATCATCTCATGGATACTCCCGGCAACACCATAAAAAATGCAGGAAATCGATGAACATCATATAAGGGGGGAATTATGAAACCTAAAATCTATGTGACAAGGATTATTCCGCCGCCTGGTATATATCTGTTAGAAGGTTCATGTCAGGTAACGGTCCACGAAAGTGATGAGCCTCCTGCAAGAAAGGATATTCTCGAAAACATTGGCGATAAAGATGGAATTCTCTGCCTGCTTACAGATACAATTGATAAGGATGTCATGGAGGCAGCCCCCAACCTTAAGGTGATCAGCACCATGAGCGTAGGCTTCGAACATATCGATATTCAGGAAGCAACAAGGAGGGGTATCTACATAGGCTATACGCCTGGTGTTCTCACTGAGGCAACAGCCGATCTCGCCTTTGCCCTGCTTCTTGCTGCAGCGAGGAAGATTGTAAGCGCCGACAGTTTTGTAAGGAATAAAAATTGGAAAATCTCATGGTCGCCAAATATTTTTCACGGTGAATCTCTGTGGGGAGGAACGATTGGAATCATAGGTCTCGGCAGAGTCGGGAAGGCTGTAGCAAAAAGGGCAAGAGGATTTAACATGAAAATCCTTTATACTGACATTAAGCCGATCCCGCCTGATAAAGAAAAAGAGATGGTGGTAGAATACCGCTCTCTCGAAGAATTGTTGAAAATGTCCGATTTTGTGACGATTCATACCCCGCTCACAAAAGAGACCCGCCACATGATTGATGAAAAAAAACTGAAACTGATGAAGTCGACGGCCATCCTCATTAATACCTCGAGAGGTGCCGTTATAGACGAAAAGGCGCTTATAAGCGCTCTCGGAGGGGGATGGATCGGGGCAGCAGGTCTTGATGTCTTCGAAGAGGAACCGGTTGATGCAGACAGTCCCTTTCTCCTGTTAGAAAATGTTGTCCTCCTCCCTCACATCGGCAGCTCGACAAAACAGACACGTGCAAAGATGTCAGAGCTGGCAGCCCTTAATTTATTGGCAGCCCTCAAGGGAGAAGCCCCTCTCCACTGGCTCAATCCCCACGTTGAAAAAATCAGACCATTCTCAAAAATAAAAATGCTATAATGAGCGAGAGAAGAGTTAAAATTATGAGGAGGGATATTTATGATAATGAAGCATATGGATGGTGATGACAAGGTAAAATTATCTCTGTATACTCTGAGCACCTGCATCTGGTGCAAAATGACGAAAAAACTTCTCGGTGATCTCGGCGTAGGTTACGACTATGTGGACATGGACAGCCTCGAAGGAGAAGAGAAGGATAAAACCCTGGAAGACCTGAAGCGCTGGAATCCAAGATGTTCATTTCCTTCCCTCGTAATCAACGATGAAACATGTATAGTCGGTTATGATGATAAAAAGATCAGGGAAGTGATAGGACGATGAGCTGCGAAAATGAAGTTGACACACAATATGTTGATACGTTCTACGAAAAGCTGTCAAGAGACGCCGGGGCATCAGGATACTACCTAAACCCTGATTTAGAGTTCACAAAAGCGCTTATCAACGGTCTTGTTACCAACCAGGCAAGGTATGGATATTTTTCGTGTCCATGCAGGCTTGCCGCAGGAAATAAAGCAGACGACCTTGACATCATATGCCCCTGTGATTACAGGGACCAGGACCTCAGTGAATATGGCGCATGTTATTGCGCCCTCTATGTTTCTAAAGCAGCTGCAAACGGAGAGAAAGAAGTCACTTCCATCCCCGAGAGGAGACTGCCGATAGAAGAAAGGAAAAAGAGTAAAAAGGATAATTCTAAGGGTACCGCCCCCGTTCTATCCCATCCTGTCTGGAGGTGCAAGGTATGCGGATACTTATGTGCCAGAGAAAATCCCCCTGAGGTGTGTCCCATATGCAAGGCAAAACATGACAGGTTCGAAAGATTCATATAAAGCGATGCAAATAGGGGGTTCAGATGGTTAGACGATTGGATGTTTAGAAGGTTAGCCAAACCTCTAAACTTCATAAACCTCTAAATATCGATTCATAATCATGTATTTTATGAGCTTACGGGACAAAATAAAACAAAAGAAAAAGGTGATTCTCGATGGGTGTTTTAACTTCATTGCCGGCACCTACCCTCCCACAACATCTCAACTATTAAAACAGGAAAAAGATAGATTTCTCAATCCCGTCGGATACACCGTACAAAACGAAATCGAGACCATTTTCGACGAGCTTACAGGAGAGATGAATTCAAGTAGATTGTATAAGGCGCTTGAAGGCATAATTAAGATAAGGGCTGTTCAGGATTTTTCTCCATCTGAAGCCGTTGGTTTCGTTTTCATGCTCAAGAAAGCAGTAAGGGAAACCGCTGGGAGCGTGGAGCGTGGAGCGTGGAGTAAAGAGCACAATACAAAAAAAGAAGAAAGCATGATGGTTAATGAATTGCTCGAGTTTGAACAGAGGATAGACGGGATAGCGTTGATGGCATTTGATATTTATATGGAATGCCGCGAAAAGATCCATAACATAAAGATAAAAGAGATCAAACATGGAGCCGGTGAGTCTGGATTCTCGTTTTCACGGGAATGACAAATGCTGTTTTATTTATCCTCCACGCTCTACGCTCTACGCTATTTTAAAGGTATTTATGGAAAACAATAACTCAACACTCAACGCTCAACACTCAACACGTATTTTAGGCCTTGTCGGTTCTCCCCGCAGACTCGGCAACTGCGAGGTCTTTATTAAGGAAATAGCCAGCAAAATCAAGATTCCTTATGAACTGAGCCTTATAAGGCTGCCTTCGCTGAATATACTCCCCTGCCATGCCTGTTATGGGTGTATTATGGGAAACCCGTGCCCTAATAACGACGATATGAATTTTCTCCTGGAATCAATCACAGAATCCGATGCGATACTTGTTGCCACACCGGTCTATTATCTCGGCGCTCACAGCATCTTTAAAAGGATACTTGACAGGGGATTCCTTTTTTACAGTTATATGGAAAAGGCTTACAATAAACCCTGTATCCTTATAAATATTTACGGCATCGAAGACAGAATTGGCATCTCTCCGCAAACGCTTATGACCTTTGCCTCATTCCTCTGTTTAAACATTAAGGAAAGCGTAAACATTAAAGCGGCTCTACCCGGCGAAATCCTGATGGACGCAGATAACAGCCAAAAAACTGAAGAACTGGCCAATGCATTATTTTCTGACAAAGAGGTGGGGAATGATTCCGGCTGCCCTTATTGCGGGTGTGACATTGTAAGAATCGAAAAAGAAAGATTCATCTGCACATTATGCCACAGCCATTTTTCCATGGATAATCAGGGAAATAGATTCAAAATAGCAGATGGGGGTATACTGGGACCCCCCGAACATATGAACACCCACAGGGAATGGCTGAAGGGGATGAAAAACAGGTTTCTTGAAAAAAGGAAGGAAATACTTAAAAACTCTATTCCCTTCAAGGACGCAGGTAAATGGATCGAACCAAGTAAAGGCGGTAAGGAGAGAAGAGTGAGGAGTGAGTGGTTAAAAAAAACCCTTGACCCCTCGAACCCTTGACCCCTTGAACCCTGCTCTTTAATTACGCCGTATATTCCCTTAAATCAACTTTATAACCAAGGTCTCTTAACTCTTTCATGATGGAGTTTGCGTCATCTGTTTCAAGATGCAGCACAAGGTCAAATTTGTCCTTATCTGGTGGAATCCAGAATGTTTTTACCTTTAAGCCTGCCTTTATTATTACATCCATAACCTTATGGGACTCCTCTCTTGTACCTGCACTATAGACGATGATACGCGTGCCGGTCTCCCCGATACCGAGCAGGGGACAAAGGATCTTATAGAATGCATCGGTCTGGGATATTATTCCCAGAACCCTATCGCCTTCAACTACAGGGAGGCAGCCTATTTTATTTTTCTGTGCGATTGCTACTGCCTTCTCAATCGTCGTGTCCGGTGAAACAGACACGATGTTTGTTTTCATAATGTCTTTTACCGTAAGCTTTGACATGAGGTAAAAAAGCTGTCTCTGATTTGCCGGCGTTGTTGTGGAAGGACTCGCTTTCAGGATGTCATCTTTTGTTATCAATCCGACCAATCTGCCCTTATCCACAACCGGCAGTCTGCCGATCCTGTGGAACTCCATAATCTTTTCCGCGTCAAGCACATGTGTATCACTGGAAACCGTAATTACATTGTACACCATTATGTCTTTTACTAGCATAGTTCTCCTTTCCCTTTCATTTTTTTTGTAAATATTTAGATTTTTTTTCTATCACTGTCAAGATGTTTATTAGATTTTACTTATAGCCTTCGACACTTTTCTTAATTTCTTAGGTAGTTTTCGCGGGTTACCTTTTTTCCTGACAGAAGGCGCCTCTTCCTTGACTACCTCTTCATCCTTGCTGATACCCGCCTGAAAAATCATCGTTTCCAGCGTGGCAGGTACAATAAAGGCAACCCCGCATCTTTTTGCCTCATCAATAATAGCTCTGTCAGAGGTCACCACGACTATGCCAGCCTTCTTTTCGCGTATCCAGCCAATCATCACATCATCAGCCGTTTCATTCTCCCTCGAATATACAACATCGATACCCTTATAATTCTCTCTTTGCCTTCCAGTGGAAAAACCTTTGTAAGCGTCAAAAACAACGGTTATTCTCATACTTTTTTGTTTCTTATATCGAACGAATTTATCCAGGAAAGTCCTCCGGACCATATCCATATTTGTATCGGCCGGTATGCCTGAAGACCTTATTCTGTGTATATAGTTATATCCATCTATGATTATATGAGACATGGTTTTTTATAATAGTCTTTAAAAATCTTGTCCAGAACACCGTTGATAAAATTGCCGGAGTCTTCATTTCCATACTTTTTTGCCAGCTCTATTGCCTCATCAATGGCAACTTTGGGAGGAACATCCTCAGAGAACAGCATCTCATAAATACCGATTCTCAAAATGTTTTTATCAACAAAGGCGATTCTACTGATCTTCCAATGTTCACTGGCATCCTGAATATATGTGTCTATAGTTTCTCTGTCCTTTTTGACGCCAAGCATCAGCGATTCCGCATAATCGACTACATCCTGCTGATAGGGAAAGATATTGCAGTAATTTTCTAATGCAAGTTCCGGATTTGAACTGTTGGTTTCCAACTGATACAGCATCCTCAAAGCTAATTCCCTGGATTTTCTTCTGCGCACAAGGCATTATCCTTAATAAGATTTACCATCTCAATAGCGGTAATGGCTGCATCATACCCTTTATTCCCGGATTTTGTGCCGGCCCTCTCTATCGCCTGTTCAATATTTTCACTGGTTATAATACCAAACGAAACAGGCTTATCAAACTCAAGGGAGACCTGGGCTATGCCTTTGGCAACCTCTGATGCAACATAATGGAAATGGGATGTTGCGCCTTTTATAACAGTGCCGAGACAGATAACAGCATCAATATCCTTTTTCTTAGCAAGTAGCTTTGCCATAAGCGGTATTTCGAATGAACCGGGGATCCTGTATATATCAATCTTTTTTTCATCGGCGCCATGTCTTTTTAAGGCATCGAGCGCACCTTCAAGAAGCCTTTCCGTGATAAAGCTGTTAAATCTGCTCACCACAATGCCAAACTTAAATCCCTTTGCATCAAGCTTGCCTTCTCTTATCATATATGCTCCTTACAGATTATTTAAAATATGGCCAAGCTTCTTCTGCTTGGTCTTCAGATATACAATACTGTCTTTTGTTGGCAATATTTCTAACGGTACTCTTTCGACAACCTTAAGTCCATATCCTTCAAGTCCTTTTATCTTTTTGGGGTTGTTTGTAAGCAGTCTCATCTTCCTTACACCAATGTCATTCAATATCTGAGCGCCAATACCATAATCCCTTAAATCCGGGGAAAAACCAAGGGCAATATTTGCCTCAACTGTATCATGCCCAAGGTCTTGAAGGTTATACGCTTTCAGCTTATTCAGCAGTCCGATCCCTCTGCCCTCCTGCCTCATGTAAAGAAAGACCCCTTTGCCCTCCTTTTCGATCATTTTCAACGCAGAATGCAGTTGATCACCGCAATCGCATCGCATTGACCCGAGCACATCCCCGGTAAAACATTCAGAATGAACCCTCACAAGAACGTTATCATCCGGCGAAATATCACCTTTTACAAGTGCCAGGTGTGTCTTTTTATCCAAGTCGTTTTCGTAGCATATGAGTCTAAATTCACCGCCGTACCGTGTGGGGATCCTCGTTTCAGTAACGCGCCTCACTAATTTCTCATTCTTTGTCTTATATTTAATCAAATCCGCAATGCTGACAATTTTCAGTCCGTGCTGTTCTGC
>CAYMTB010000076.1:0-14268 GCA_964393225.1 uncultured Syntrophorhabdaceae bacterium | reverse complement strand
TCATCTGTGCCGGATGCGGAAAAATTGAAAATTATAACAGGGATATATCCCTGTTCCCGGTGTCAATAGAGGCTTCAACGGGCTTTAAGGCCCATAAGATGCGCTTTGAGTATTATGGACTGTGCAGGGAGTGCAGTGAGAAAAAGGAAATCTGATGTGTCAGACAAAAAAGGAGGTAATTTATGGAGAAGGAAAAATTAACCAACAGGAATGGTGCCCCGGTCGCAGACAACCAGAACACCATGACCGCCGGACCGCGCGGCCCCTTGCTGCTGCAGGATGTCTGGTTTCTGGAGAAACTTGCGCACTTTGACCGGGAGGTAATCCCCGAACGAAGGATGCACGCCAAGGGATCAGGTGCCTACGGCACCTTCACCGTTACCCACGATATCACCAGGTATACCAAGGCGAAGATCTTTTCCAAAATCGGCAAGAAGACTGACTGCTTCCTCCGCTTTTCCACGGTGGCCGGCGAGCGCGGCGCTGCCGACGCCGAGCGGGATATTAGGGGTTTTGCGATGAAATTCTATACCGAAGAAGGCAACTGGGACCTTGTGGGGAATAACACGCCCGTATTTTTCCTCAGGGATCCGCTCAAATTCCCCGACCTCAACCACGCCGTAAAAAGGGACCCCCGCACCAACATGCGCAGCGCCAAAAACAACTGGGACTTCTGGACTTCCCTGCCCGAAGCGCTCCACCAGGTTACCGTTGTCATGAGCGACCGGGGCATTCCCTTTTCCTACCGGCATATGCACGGCTTCGGCAGCCACACATTCAGTTTCGTCAACGCAAAGAATGAACGGTACTGGGTGAAGTTCCATCTCAAAACCCAGCAGGGGATCAAAAACCTGACCGACCAGGAGGCCGAAGAGGTCGTTGGTAAAGACCGGGAAAGCCACCAGCGTGACCTCTACGAAAGCATCGAAAAGGGAGACTTCCCCCGCTGGACCTTCTACGTCCAGATCATGCCGGAAAAGAACGCGGCGAAATGCCCCTACCACCCCTTTGACCTTACCAAGGTCTGGTTCCACAAGGATTACCCCATGATTGAAGTCGGTGTCCTCGAGCTGAATCGGAACCCTGAAAACTATTATGCCGAGGTTGAGCAGTCGGCTTTCAACCCGGCCAACGTTGTACCAGGCATCGGCTTCTCACCTGACAAGATGTTGCAGGGACGACTCTTTTCCTACGGTGATGCCCAGCGATACAGGCTCGGTGTGAACCACCACCAGATCCCGGTCAATGCGCCACGCTGCCCGTTTCACAGCTATCACCGCGACGGCGCCATGCGGGTTGACGGCAATTACGGCAGCACCCTCGGATATGAGCCCAACAGCTACGGCGAGTGGCAGCAGCAGCCGGACTTCGCCGAGCCGCCGCTGAAGCTGGAGGGGGCCGCCGACCACTGGAACTTCCGCGAAGACGATGACGACTACTACTCTCAGCCCGGCAAGCTCTTCCGCCTGATGAGCCCCGCCCAGCAGAAGGTGCTCTTTGAAAACACCGCCCGTTCTATCGCCGACGCGCCGAAGGAGGTCAAGATGCGCCACATCGGCAACTGTCTGAAGGCTGATCCCGCATACGGAAAGGGTGTGTCTGACGCGCTCGGCATCCCGCTCAGCAAGGTACCTAAGCGGAAGTGAAGTACCCCGCGGCAAGCCACGGGGTATCAAAGGCAAGACAAAAGCGCTAAAATCTTCTCGGAGCAAGCTCCGGGGTATTGACCCGCGGGGCAATAAAGCAGTCGGTAAACCCGTTATAACCAACAATTGGCGCCGGCAATACAAACCGGCGCCTTTTTCATGCAAGGCTGGCAAAGAACTCCCTCATATTGTCCATCTTTCCGCACGACAATGAGCCTTCGGGACAGTCTCCCATCAGACAGGGAAGACCGACATATTATACCAATTCGGATTCAAAGATAGCACCCAGAGGGTACCCGGGCGACGAAGAGGAGGCGACGGAGGCGTACACTTTAGTACGTCGAGGAGATGACGACGAAGGCAACAAAGTTATATGCAAAGTTTTAATTGCGAGGGTAGTGTCGAGCAACATGAAGGCGAATTGGTATTACTTATTTTCTGCTGATGAACAGGGCTTATCAGGCGGTTAAAAAAAGCCAGAACGACAACGCGAGGATGATCCTGTAGATGCCGAAGCTGATGAAGGAATGGTGTTTTATGAAATTGAGGAGGAATTTTACACTAAGCATGGCAAACACAAAAGAAAGAATGAAACCGACAGATAAAAAGTTGAGTTGCGCTGCTGAAAACTGACTTGCGTTTTTCATCAAGTACAGTGCTGTTGCAGCGAGTATGGTCGGTACTGCCAGGAGAAATGAAAATTCAACGATTGTTTTTCTTCTAAGACCCAATACCAATCCTCCCACAATTGTAGCAGCCGACCTGGAGACACCGGGGATCATGGCAATAAACTGGAAAATGCCTATCAAAATAGCCGTACGGTAGGGAATAGCACCGATGTCCTCTAAGGCATCGTCCTTCTCTCTGTGGATGAGTTCAAACACAATGAGGCAGATCCCCCCGATAAACATGGACCAGAGAACAACCTGACTGCTTGCCATGAGGTAGTGTTTGATGATTTTATAGAAGAGAAGGCCCAGTACTGCCGTGGGAATAAAGGCGAGGATCACCCTTTTAAGAACCTCGAAGTTGACGAGCAAAGTTTTCCAGTAGAGGACAATAATTGACAGGATGGCCCCGAACTGGATAACTATTTCGAAGGTTTTGAGAAATTCCGTCTGTGAAAGACCCAGTACGCGGGCGGTCAGCATGAGGTGGCCCGTTGATGATATAGGCAGGAACTCAGTTATGCATTCGACAATACCGAATATAAGCGCCTGAAGCAGATTCACCGGAGTATTGAACTATATCCGTCTTCTCTTGTCAAAAGCATTCTACCTGACTGGAGAAATTGATGTATTTAAAAGCACAGAGTCCCCGGAGCGTTTCCAGGGACCCCTTTCATCTTTCATAGCATCACCGCTACCCGAATATGATTTCGTCGCCGTTGCCAAGATACAGATTACTTGTCGATCCGTAACGGGCGGTGCCTTTCACGACAGGATATCCGAGCTCAACCATCTTCTGGACAGCGCTTACCCCGGTGCAGTGATTGCAGGCAACCTTTTTGAAATTGTACTTTGCCATCCCTTTTACCATCTGTTCACCTTCCGCGTTTAACGGGCCTATGGGGGCAATATGAAGACCTCCGTACAGGGCATATAGATTGTCCCCGCCGGCCAGCTTTTTCTGCGCAAAATCCACATAAGTAAGGACATTCTGATGGCAGCATCCGGTAACACATACAAGGCCCTTGTCCTTCACATTGAAATAGAGAGACTGCTCCCCGCGGACGCGGACAACAATGGGGAGATCAAAGGTAACGGATGCGCAGCCTGGATAGAGTTTATACACTTTTCCCGGTTTGTGTTTCACGAGCTCACCTTTGTGGGGTACCCTGTTGCGTGCCTTTGCCTTCATGAATTCAGCGCCCTCGAGAAAATGGTAACCTTCATCATAGAATGTACCTGGTATGATGATTTTAATATCGGGATTATACTTGAGGGTTGTCTCAAGGCCGAAGAAGTGGTCAAAATGCTCATGGGTAACGTAAAGGAACTCAATCTCTTTATTCGAGAGCATTTTGTCTATCCCTTCCCGTTTGAATACAGTTTCCATATATTCGTTGTTCCATCCTGTATCTACAAGAAATTTGTGCTTCTTCCCGTCGAGGATTTCCACCTCTATAAGGTTACAGCAACCGCCGCTGTTCGCGGGATCCCAGTTCACCCGCCACTGGTTTGCCTTGGGGCCACCTGATGCACCCATGTCCTTGAGCAGTTTCTGTCCATCGATCCAGCCGACTTCTGAAATGCATCTGATCTTTACACTTTTGCACTGGCCGAAGTCCTCTCTCCCCGGTGTTTCAGCGAATACCATTGTTTTAGGTACGTGCGAACCTGCTGCAAGAACAACACTGCCAACCGCTGTCATCTTCAAAAGTCCCTCCTGTTCAGTCCCTCTTGTTTCATAATTACTGCACCTCCTTTTTTTACTCACGGCTCAAAAGGCATGTCTTTGTCACCGCACCACTCCTCCTCCTTGCGGTGCTGTTTCACCGCTTACATATTTCTCGAAATAATCCATGATGGCCTTTTGAAGTCCTGTTGCACCGAGGGCCGAGCAGTGAATTTTAAATTCCGGCAGCCCGTCAAGTGCATTGACGATGTCATAATCGGTAATCATCATTGCATCATCAAGGTTCTTACCCAAGGCAAGTTCCGTCATGGCGCTTGCACACGCAATAGATGCCGGGCAGCCCTTGATCTGGTACTTAACATCGGTAACAATATCACCCTCAACCTTGATATAGACCTTCATAAAATCACCGCAGTCAGGATCTCCGATCTCGCCTACACCGTTTGCATCGTCGATGATCCCTGCGTTTCTGGGGTTTCTGAAGTGTTCAAGCACTTTGTTGCTGTAGCGATTCATATATCGGTAACCTCTTTCCCGGTCTGTCTACTTTCTTCCATATGGACATATCCTCTTCAACTCTGTCAGTCCACAGATACCGGCGGAAGTTACGCCGTATATGAGGTCACTTACTAAATCTTTAAAGGTTTTATGGTCACAGGCATCTATTTTTCAATATCCGTTTTCGACAAGGCTTGTTCACTTTTTTTAAAATGAACGATTTGCTCAACAATCTCATCGAATTTTTGCGCGGTCTTTGTTTTGGAATAAAAGTGCATATACGGCCGCTCTTCATCTCCGCTCTTTACGATATCAGGATCAAGAGGGATACTGCCCAGAAATGGTATTCCATAGCTTTTCGCCAATCTCTCACCGCCGCCGGAAGAGAATATGTTTACCTCCTTACCGCAGTCGGGGCAGACAAAACCGCTCATGTTTTCAATAATCCCTGCAATGGGAAGATTGAGCTGCCCGCAGAAAGTGATGCATTTCTCCACGTCAATCGTTGCCATCTGCTGAGGCGTAGTGACAATGATTGCGCTGCCTTTTGCGGCCAAAAACTGCGCGATGGAGTGAGGTTCATCACCCGTTCCGGGAGGACAGTCCACCACAAGCGCATCAAGGTCTCCCCAGGCAACATTCTGGAGAAACTGCCGGACTATATTTGCCTTCATCGGTCCTCTCCAGATAACGGCCTGTTCGTTTCCTCCGAGCAATAATCCCATAGATACAACTTTAATCTGACCGTAGACTTCAATAGGAACAATCTCTTCATTTGCAACACCTGCCCGTATCCCGGAGAGACCGAGCAATTTGGGCACGCTCGGACCGTGGATATCCACATCGAGTATACCGGTCCTTAAGCCCCTCAGAGAAAGACTAAGGGCAAGATTAACTGCAACCGTACTTTTTCCCACACCGCCTTTTCCCGAGAGAACGATAAAGACGCGGGCGATTCTGTCAAGCTTCATTTTCATTGCTAATTCATCAACTGGTTCTTCACAACTCATGCTTCCTCCAATATATCGTGTAGTTTTGTATAGATTTCCCGTATTGCCGCACATAGGGTTCCGTCAAAGCTTGTTATTGCGACCTTCATTCCTCATACCCCGTTATCATGCCTTTGATGTGGGAATGAAGCTTCGGCCCCAGGGTTGCCATGTAGAGATGCACGAGGAGATATAAGATAAAAACGTACGCTGCTGCGACGTGGACCGCATC
Source organism: uncultured Syntrophorhabdaceae bacterium (assembly GCA_964393225.1). GTDB lineage: Bacteria > Desulfobacterota > Syntrophorhabdia > Syntrophorhabdales > Syntrophorhabdaceae > MWEV01. The sequence goes on along the minus strand of CAYMTB010000076.1, from coordinate 8,545 downwards.
GAGGATTCGCAACCCTCCCAGGGCTTTAATCCATGAAAAGAAGAAAAGTATGTCGCTGAAGAGAACCCCGGTAATAACAATAATGGGAACAAAAACAAGCATAACTGATGAGTAGGCAAGTTTTTGCAGGGAGTTAAACTTGCTGTCTGGGGTCGGGACGAAGGGGTTCTTCTCCCCTCTGAAAATATGCAATACATAGTAGAGCGCCTGCTGAGGCATAGACTTTACGTCCTGGAGGCCCATGAGGTAATGTTTTGTCAGTCCGCCCGTTGCCAGGTAATAAAAAAACCAGAAGAGGAAGGACCCTGCCATGGCATAGCCGAAGTATTTATGGAGAAGTACCACATATCTGTAATCATGCAGGATTTGAATGGAAGGTACCCTCAATTGAATGCCGGTCATGATGAGGACAAGAACGATACATGCGTTTGCCCAGTGCCATATCCGGAGCGGTAATGGATGGAGGTACAATTTACTCATTTTTTCACCACAATCCTTAAGAATACATGGACTGCAATCCCGGACAGGATCAACAGAGAAAAGACTATGCCGATAAGATCGATTAATTTGAAACCGAGTTCATCTATGAGTTGGTGCATGTCTTCCCGGCGCACCTTCAGGATGCTGTCAAAATCTTTGGCGTGTATCTTCCCTTCGCCTAAAAGGCACATATCGATAAACACCGATATTGGAAACGCTGAGAGCACAGGGCCCTTGACGGGAATATGAACGGCCCTTTCCCCTTCAGGGACGGAAAGGAACATGGACTCGTAGAATGGGGCTTTCTCGGAATGGCAGGTGACACACACCCTGCTCTTTGTATCCTTTTCCGAGTAGTTGTGAAAGGCCTTTGTGACAACAATTGAACTGCTTATGGTAACCTCTTTCTGAAGCCTCTTTCTTAATTCAATAAAAAAGGCGGCCAGTTCTTTGCAAATAACTGTCCCATCTCCGTTACGGTCTACCAATTTTTTCAATTCAGCATTTTTCCCGAATATTTTCTCCATATCAAGATATTCCAACGGCATTTCCTTGTTGCCTTCTTTGACAGCAAAACTGAAGACCATGCTCTTTGTCGAATCAGGACTGTGACAGGTGGAGCATTCGAGGTAGTGGAAATGAAGCAAGGTATTGGGCAGCCATTCATGTTTGTCAATATAGTCTTTGTGACAGCGCACGCATACCGAAAGCCTTTCAGGGGCGCTCAGCTCTTTATATGCCTTCACATGGTGGGGGTTATGGCAATCGATACACCTGGTTGCACCTTTTTTAGAATGAACAGTGTCCTTATAAATCCCATATATGCTGTCATGACAAGCCGTACAAACACTGTCATTGATGTGCTGCTGGGAGGTATGACAATCAGAGCACTTAATGTCTTTTTTCCCGTGGACTGTATGTCTGTAATCTTCGATAGAGGGTAACTCAGGGATGAAGATCTTCCGGTCTGCGAAAAGTTCATGGGATTGTTTCCCCATAATTGTCACTCTTGCCTGTTGAAAAATACCCCCGTCGCTATGGCAACTTTTGCATGACACAGGTTTTTTTGTAACTGAATGGGGTTCTGTTTTTGCCAAAAACTGTTTATTTATCTCTCCCTTGCCCATGGGTGCCTTTTGAAGCAGTGCCTGAAGATTATTCCATTCTTTACGGTCTATAAGCTGATTTCCGTCAGGATCAATAATTTCCCTTTTTATGGGGTCTTTCTTGCCGGTATCTATGTGTATCCGGATTTCATCTTTTTCTGATTTTCCGTGACAGACAAGGCAGTCGACTGCTTTGAGGTGCTTTTCACCGGAGGGCAGAGATGCATGAGATGCCCCCGAATGACATGAATGACAACCCTTTTTCGCTTTTGCCGGAAAGTGAACATCGTGGCAGTTTTTGCAGGAAAGGCCTTTTTCGCTGTGAATGCTTCGTTTATACTCCGCTGCAGCTTTGCCGTGACAGGCTTTGCAGGATGGTCTTTTCAGCTTTTCATCGTGAGGGAGGGAGCCGATATCATCGTGGCATTGGACACATGCTGTCTGTCCATGCCTGGATTCTTTATATTTGTCGTGACACCCCAGGCAATCTTCATTTGATATCGAGGCATACGAAACGAGCGGGAACAGGGCGACAAATATAAGTACAAGAACATTCATCCAAAAACCTGCATCTGATTTAAGCGGGTATTAATCTACCCTCCGCAGCAGCTTCCCGGATTTCCGCAGGAATTAGGCGCACCGCAGCAGCCTCCTGCCGGAGCGCTCGACATAAAGCTGCCGCCCGAGCTTGCCGTATTGTGGGCCGACAACAGTTTTTCAAGGTTTTCACTATTGCATGATTTACAGCGCAATTCATCACTCTTTCCGAACACTATGAACTCGCTTACCCCGCCGCAATCCTTACATCTATATTCATATATGGGCATGCTTTCCACCTGCTAATGACCGCATCCGCCCTGATGGCCGCCGCAAGCGTTTGACATGCTCAGCTCGGGTAGTTTGTTTTCTATAAACAAGGCGAGATTGTCTTTGACTGTCTCTTTTACCGACCCGTAGACCTTGATTCCTGCTGCGTTAAGTCCTCTTATGGCGCCTGCGCCTATACCGCCGACAACCACTGCGTCTATGTCCTGTCCTCCAATAGCCATGACAGGATTGCAGGCCCCATGTACATGGTTTAAATCCTTGTTATTGATAGTTATGGCCTTCTGGAGTTCCGTGTCGACAACAATAAATGCCGGGGCAGAACCGAAATGGCCGTACACCGTACTGTCAATACCCTGATCTTCCTGTACTGCAAAACACACTTTCATTGATTAACCTCCATTGTTTTTATTGGTTGTTTCTATTATCGGGGCTTGCGTCGCCCACTCTTGCTCAATGTGTGAGCTGGGAATATATACTTACCAGTGCCCGCTCACATCGGGACCGGCCAGTTTAGTAAGCTTCCTTTGCTTATACGCTTGAATTGCCTGTATTACAGTCATGCTGGATGCGGTGTACACATCGACACCGGCTGTCTGGAGCACGCGGAAGGCATTGGGCCCCAGGTGACCACTGATTACAGCACCTGCGCCGGAATTAACGACATTTTGCGCACTCTGAATACCGGCTCCCTGTGGAGAGTTCATGTTATTTCCGTTGTCAATGATTTTATGGTTTTTACTCTCACTATCATAAATAATAAGCTTCCTGCTTCTCCCAAAACGTTCATCTACAATCCCGTCAAGGGTTCCGTCAACGCTTGTTATTGCGATTTTTATTTTTTCTCTTTGTTCCTTTACTTTCTGAAGAACAGGTTTTTCTCTCCACCCATGCTTGCACATGTGACGCCAGCCGCATGGCGGGGTGAACTTTTCATCGATCGTAACATTTCCTCCCTCAATCCTCAGTGCCTTCCCATTCACAACGGTGTGTGCCATCTTTTCATGGGCCGATAAAAGGAGGCGGTGAAATGTGGGCTGCGAGACATTCATCTGTTTTGCTGCCTCTTCCTGAGGAACTCCGAGGAGATCTTTCAGTCTTATTGCTTCCAGTTCATCATGGTGGAGGACAACCTCTTCAATCTCTCCCAACTTTACCCCGGCAGGTTTGAAGTATGTTACCTGAGGGAAAAAACCGATATTCCTTACGCATCGCGGACGTGGCATAATATATTACCTAAATTAATTAATATATAATAGCATGTTACAATTTATGATATGAATATATATTCATTACATGATTTTGTCAAGAGCAATTCTTGCATTCGTGAAAAATTAAAAGCCGTTGTTATGACTAATAGGGAACCTGCCCAAGCGTGTCCTTACATTTGACGAGTATATCACGGTTAATTAAAATATGGCTGGCTCTGCATTATTGCCGGTAAAGGGTGGCGGTATGGTTTGCTCATCTCCTCGTCACAATCCTTAACTGATACAAAAAATCCTGTTGACAATCGACTGCAGAAAAAACTATTTATTGGTAGCACAGCGAACAAAGCATCTTTGCGACGCTGACCTATCATGACAACACAAGAATCTTATCCTACCTCTGAAAGGGCCGGCATCATGGACGTCTGCCTGCTGCTGGGCCGGATCATGTTTCATAACGGTGCTACCGTTCAGCGAATCATCGACTCCATGAACTACCTCCAGGCATACTTCGGCGGCAACAAAATTCACGTGCTCGTGACCTACGATGCAATTGCGGTCACTGACATCAAAGGGGACAGGTTTTATACTAAAATTGACCAGAACCGGGATTTTGCCGGCATAAACATAGCAGTGCTGACGGCAATAAGGACATTGCTGAAAGATTTACCAAAGACCGGCTTCTCTGTTGAAGCACTGAAGGATAAACTGATGGAAATCAGTGAGATGAAAAGCAGCATAGACGGCATAATGCAGCATGTTGTATTTGGATTGACCGGGGCGTCTTTCGGCATCCTGAACAATGCCGACATATGGACAGGATGCTCGGTATTCCTCTCATCTATGATGATAAGCCGGGTGAAGACGCTCTTTATGAGCAGGGAGTACAACCTGTTCGTATCCATCCTGATTGCTGCGCTGTCCGGTACAATTCTTTCCTGCCTGTTTGTAAAGCTTATGCCTACCATAACGCCGTTGGTTGCCATAATAGCGCCTGTACTGCCCATGATTCCAGGCTTTCCCTTAATCAACGGCGGGATAGATATCCTGCGGAATCACAATTCTGTGGGGCTTGCGCGCATAGCCTTTGCCGCAATGCTTATAAGCACATTATCACTTGCTATCGCAGGACCGCTGGTCCTCTTTTTCGGTACCCTCGAGAATCCGCTGCCTGTTGCTCACAGCATTCCCTCAATGCTTATACGCTATTGCATCTCCGGAAGCTGTGCCGCCGTTCTCATGGGGATGATTTTTAATGCGCCCCGGCACTATCTATGGATGTTTGGACTTGGCGGGGCAGCAACACTACTGATAAGGTCTTTTTGCTTCCTGTTCCTCCGTACCGATCCGGTAACTGCAACATTTTTCGGCGCCGCAGGCATCACGGTGATCGCTTTCATACTTTCCCGCAGGCATTTGCTGCCCCCTGTGCTTTTTGCGGTAATATGCGTATTGACAATGACCCCCGGGTATTTGATAGTGAGCGGCTTGAATGACTGCTTCGCCCTATGCAAAATGACTGTAAAAGATATCCCCTATGAATTATTGCTGTCAACGGCCCATACGCTTATGCGTGCCGGGCTTATCGTTTTTGCAATGATCGCCGGGGTGGTCTTTCCTATTCTGATACTGGAAGGCCGATCTATAAGGGTATAGCAAAGAAAAGCAGGTTCATGCCGCCGATAAAGACAAAAAAAGGGATTCCCCATAGGAAACCCCTTTTACATTCGATGCTTAAATCTGCTATACCAGTGTCTTTAACTTTTCCTGAAGGTTTTTGGTAAATGCTTTCTCTGTGTCTTTGGCTTTTGCCCTCATGATCCTGTCGCCGAACATGGCCAGTTTTCCTACGATGCTCACATCTGATTTATACGTAACCTCTACCATGCCCGGAGATACCTCTTTCAAATCTACAGAGGTATTATTCTTAAAATGACCGAGCTTTGTTACGTCTTCGCCTTCACCTTCGATCTCAATGTGTGTCGGCTTCTCAATCTTTGTCATTTTGTTGACGAATTTCAGCTTTGCCGTGATGATGCCGACCTTCTGTTTTACGACACACTCATAGGTTGTATCATCGATGACTCTCACGGACTCTGTGCCGGGCACGCATGTCATGATGCTCTCCGGTTTCAGCATGAAATCAAACAGTTTATCAATAGATGCAGCTACTGTAAAACTACCCTCTATTATCATACATTCCTCCTACACTGATGTTTTATTTTCATAAAGCCATTTTGCATTTTTGCCTGTACGTTATATTCTATGCTCTATGCTAATCGCTCTACGCTATTCTCGCTGCTTCTATAATTTATCCTGGGCTTTCTCAATAAGATCAGAGAGAATCTCATAGCTCTTGTTTCCTGGCTCTGATATTTGGGAAAGCAGCAGATCAATATATGAGTATCCCTGTGATTCAATCCAGGCCTTGTGGCTTTTATCGCCCGTTCCAAACATATGCCTTGCAACCTGTTTGCTGTTTGGCCATTCTTTCTTGCATGCAGGACATTTAAAGTTCACGGTATAACCTCCTTTATCGGTAACTTATTTATTTGCTTCCTGTTCCTTTTTCTCCCTCAATGCCTTCAGGATTCTTTCCGGGGTAATTGGGAGTTCTTTCATCTGTATGCCCAGAGAGTTGAAAATGGCGTTACCCAGTGCTGCTGCTGTGGGGTTTGTGAGTCCTTCACCTGCTTCTTTTGCTCCATAGGGTCCTTCCGGTTCGTAGGTGTCTATCTCGATAATCCCTGCTTCTGGCATCTCCGGCGCCCTGATGATTTTATAGTCAACAAGGTTTGGATTCAACAGCTTGCCGCTGTCCATAGGCATATCCTCAAGATATGCGTAACCGGCGGCCATTGAAAAGGCCCCCTCAAGCTGACCGATGAGCCCGAGCTGGTTGATAGGCTGACCACAGTCATGTGCCGTCATGGCGTCAATAAGTGTAATTTTACCGGTTTCAGTATCTATTTCAGCTTCAACGGCCTGCATCATGTAACTGTATGCGGGGGAGATCATGCCCTTTCTATGAGGCGTATAGTAGCCGCGGCCTAAAATCCTCTGGCCGTCTTTTGCGCGGAGCGCCTTTTTCACGAGGTCATTATATTTCATGCCCCTCTCAGGACGTGCAACAATATGTACCCATCTGTCTTTGATGTCAAGGTCGTATACGATGTTCAGGCCCATTTCTGCGTAGGCAAATTCGAGGAGTTGTTTCTTTGCATCCTCGCAGGCCATTTTCACTGCATTACCGGCCATGAGGGTCTGTCTCGATCCCCAGGCGCCCAAGTCTGCCGGGCAGTGGTCGGTATCGCCGGAGTGAACCTTTATATCCTCTATTTTTACGCCAAGCGTCTCAGCAGCAATGATAGCCATGGTGGTGTTAGAGCCCTGCCCGATATCCTGGCAGCCGACGTGAAGTTCAACGGTGCCGTCTTCATTGATGGTGACAACAGCCGAGGAAAAGGAATAGGGTGAGTCAAACCAGTTAAAGATACCGCCTGACATAAAACCGCAGGCAGAGATACCGATGCCTCTGTTGGCTGGAAGTTCTCCCTTGTCTTTTACCCATTTTTCGATTTCATTGATACATTGTTCCAAACCGCAGCTCTGGATAAATGCCTGACCGGGGACTTCGTATCCCGGTGTGTGGCCGTTTTTGCGTCGCACCTCAAAGGGGTCAAGGCCAAGGTCTTTACATATCCAATCGATCTGCTGCTCTGAACAGAACATGGCCTGTGGTGCTCCGAAGCCACGCATCGATGTTGAAGGAAGGGTGTTTGTGTAGACTCTGTATCCGTCGTAACGGTATCCTCTCCATTTATAGGGGAACGAATGGAAAAACCCTGAGAGATAAAGGGCTGTTGCACCCATGCCTGTATAAGCGCCGCCGTTTGAGAACATACGTGATTCTCTTGCGAGGAAGGTGCCGTCTTTTTTAACGCCTGTTCTTACATAGTAGAACATGGGGGTTCTTCTCTTTGATGCGATAAAGTCTTCTTCACGGGTGAAGACGATTTTTACAGGTTTGAAAAGCTTTTTAGAGAGGACAGCGCTGCAGAACATTGCTGCATCGAGTTCGAACTTGCCGCCGAAACCGCCGCCTACATAGGGCGCGAGGACACGCACATCGCCTTCTCTCATGCCCAGTACGCCCGCTATAAGTCCCTGGGTATAATATGCTGACTGAGTTGATGCCCAGACTGTAAGCTTGTTGTCCGGCGTGTAGCTTGAAACAGCTGCACGGGTTTCCATGCACATATGTGCCTGGCCAGAGCATTTAAACCAATCTTCTCTTATGTAATCAGCGTCTTCAAATGCTTCATCTACATCGCCCCATTCGATATGACGCGTTACATTAACGTTTCTTTCTACGCCCTCATGAATCTCCGGGGCTTCTTTCTTGATAGCATCAAGGGGCTCATAGACAGCCGGCAATACTTCGTATTCGACCTCGATGAGATCCAGGGCCGCTTCAGCGATTTCTTCAGTGATTGCCGCAACTGCTGCTACAGGCTCACCGATGTAGCGTACTTTTTCCATTGGAAGCACCTGTTCATCACAGAGTTCCGAATACCGTCTCCAGATACCCTGTTTAATGCCGAGGGTGTCTTTTCCTGTTACCACAGCTTTTACTCCGGAGAGTTCCAGGGCCTTGCTTGCATCGATATTTATGATCTTTGCATGGGGATGGGGGCTCCGTAAGATTTTTCCATAAAGCATGCCGGGCAGCGTAACGTCGAAGGTATAAGTCGCCCTTCCCGTAACCTTCGCCACTCCGTCAATATTATGAACATGTGTATTAATGACAGAATATTTCGCGTGACTCATATCATTCCTCCTTGTATTTGCCTTGTGCAACTGCATCAATGGCCCTTACGATGCTGTTGTAACCGGTGCAGCGGCAGATGTTGCCCTCGATGCTTT
>CAYMTB010000075.1:0-14417 GCA_964393225.1 uncultured Syntrophorhabdaceae bacterium | reverse complement strand
CATCAGGTATATTCCTATAGATGTGTGTGAATCGGTGCTTGGATACGCCGCCGGGGATTTACTTGCTCTATACCCGGAAATGGAAATCTCTCCGGTCGTTTCCGATTTCACCAGTGATATTGAAATGCCGCCCGTAAGAGGAAGAAAGCTGTTCATCTTTCTCGGATCGACGATCGGGAATCTTACCGAGAGAGAAACACTCTTTTTTCTTAAGAGGCTCACCAGGTCGATGGAGGCTGAAGATCGGTTCCTCCTGGGTGCGGACATGCTCAAACCGAAGGATGTGCTGGAGGCGGCTTATAACGATCGGCGTGGAATCACGGCCGAGTTCAACCGCAATATTCTGAATAATCTGAATCGTCAGTTGGGAGCCCATTTCGATCTTTCCTTCTTCGATCATTGTGCCTTTTATAACTACAATCGCCGGCAGATCGAAATGCATCTTCTGGCCAACCGGGATATGGAAGTCATGATCGATGAACTGGGAATAAGCGTGACAATGGCCCGGGGTGAAACAATTTTTACCGAGCAATGCAAGAAATACAGCAGAGAGGATATCGAGAGACTGGCGGCGGCAGCGGGGCTGAGAATTGCCCACTGGTTCAGCGACCCGCGGCAATGGTTCTCACTTGTAGAGCTTGCCCTGCCGAATCATCAGGAAATATAAGGCGGGCAGGACTATGCTAACGGCAAAACAGACTTCGCTGAAAAAGAATGAAAGGCGGGCGATATGCGGCATCTGTTCAGCGGGATGCTGGGTCATCGTTTCATACGATAAATCCGGCCGGGTAAATGCCGTACGCGCCGATGAGACATCGAATCTTGGACAGATCTGCCGCACGGGTAAGCATTCACCGGAAATCCTGTACTCCAAGGATCGTCTGCTCTACCCGTTGAAGCGGCGGGGAAAGAAGGGGACCTTCGACTTCGAGAGAATCTCCTGGGACGAGGCCTACACCATGATAGTCTCAGCTCTCCGCATGATAAAGGATGAATCGGGACCGGAGGCCACAGCGATCTATACAGGAAGTGGAAGCTTTGAGCTTGCCTTCTGTGACATGTTCCAGCCCGCCGGCGTTGCCGTCTCATCGGCAGCAAGCGTACTTTTCCCCTTCGGCTCCCCCAATACCCTCGGAGTTGGAGCACTCTGTTACGTATCGTTTGCCATGATCGCCCCCCATGTCACCATGGGCGGCATGTTCGTCAACATGTTTTCGGACATCGAAAATGCGGAGCTGATCGTCATCTGGGGCAAAAACCCGGCAGCCCATTGTCCGCCCGACGATTTCATCCGCATCGACAGAGCACATAGAAAGGGCGCCCGGATCATCGTAATCGACCCCCGCAAAACAACCATGGCAAAATATGAAAATGCCGAATGGATACCCATACGGCCAGGGACTGACGGTGCGCTGGCCCTCGCTATGTGCAATGTCCTGATTACCGAGGAGCTTTACGATGCAGATTTTGTCGAAAACTGGACCGTCGGTTTTAAGGAGTTTTCTCAATATGTCCAACACTTCAGGCCGGAAGTGGCTGAAGGCATCACCGGAATTCCCGCCGAGACTATAAGTGCCCTGGCCAGACGGCTGGCTACAGTTAGAGGTGCGGCCCCGGTGATGTACAGCGGCCTGGAATACAGCGATGGAGCCGTCCAGGCCATCCGTGCCGCCATGACCCTCTGGGCCCTTGCAGGGCAACTGGATGCTCCGGGTGGGCATTGCTTCAAAATGGCTGCAAACGGCTTTCCCATTAACCGGGAAGGTCTTATTCCCAACCCTGATATCAAGAAAGCTGCGGGATACAACAATTTTCCCATTTACACGAAATATCGGGAGGAACTTCACGCAAGCATTCTTCCTGAAGCGGTCCTGAAGAAGAAACCCTACCCGATCCGTCTTCTCATCAGTCTGGGGGCATCAATTATCACTTCGTGGCCACAATCGTCGATCTGGCGGGATACGCTTAAGGCTCTCGACTTCCTTGTGTGTATAGACCGACAGCTCACAGCAGACGCTGCGTATGCCGATATTGTCCTGCCTGCAACCACATATTATGAGATCGAATCTTACATGCGATACGGACCCATCTTCAGGATCAGGGAGAAGATGATCGAACCCCTGGGCGAGGCGAGGAGTGACTTCTTCATACTTGCGGAACTGGCGAGACGCCTTGGCTATGGTCACCTCTATCCCCAGACGGAGGAGGAACTCCTCCGGAGGGCTCTTCATGGCTCCGGCTTCTCCCTGGATGAGGTCCGGGCAAAGGGCGGCATGGTACAGGTGCCTGTCGTATTGACGGAATATAAGAAGTGGAAAAAAGGACTGTTGCGAAAGGACGGGCAACCGGGCTTCGATACGCCTTCGGGAAGATTCGAGATCGCTTCATCGATCCTCGAAGAGCATGGTTACGATGCGTTGCCCGTTTATAACGAACCCGGTGAGGGTCCTCTCGCCCGTCCCGATCTCGCTTATAAATTTCCGCTGGTCTTCAATTCAGGCGCCCGTGCAAACAATGACCTCCATGCCCTGCATCTCAGCATCCCGGCCCTTATCAAGGACAGACCGGTACCCACCGTAATGATCAACAGCAATGATGCCGCGCAGCGCACCATTGCCGACGGCGATTTTGTTAACATCCATACGCCCCGAGGAAGCGTCGGTATGTACGCCATAGTCACTGACGACATCGTGCAGGGTGCTGTGGAGGCAAGCGGGATGGGAGGCGGCCCCCTCGGTTCAAAGGCATGGCAAAACGCCTGCATTAATGATCTTACTGACCTGTCCCGTTTCGATCCTATCTCCGGATTTCCTGTTTACAAAGCCCTGTTATGCGATGTAGTCAAAGCCGGAAAAGGCAGACGGCAAACAATACGCCGATCAGGAGAATATGTGCCCTCCAGCCGGGTGGAAGAGCACGGGGTGCGAAAGAGAGTCTATCTGGATTACAACGCGACTTCACCAATTGCCCGAGAAGTTAAGGAGGCGGTATGGCAATGCCTCGACTGTTTCGGCAATCCTTCGAGCATTCACCATGAAGGGAGGGAGGCAAACGTCGCCATGGAATTTGCCCGCAGGCGTGTGGCCTTGCTTATCAATTGCACCGCCCGCCGCATCGTATTTACCGGAGGCGGTTCCGAGGCCAACAACCTGGCGATCAAGGGAGTAGTATTTGGCTTTGATGAGACCAGGAACCATTTGATTACCTCCGCCATTGAACATGATTCCGTCCTCAATGCCTTCCACTGGCTCGCTAATAGCGGATATACCGTCACCTGTCTGCCTGTCGATAAAGAGGGAAGGGTGAGTCCTGAATGTTTGAGTGAGGCGCTGACCGACAAGACGGCACTGGTGAGTATTATGCTCGCCAATAATGAGACGGGCACGATCCAGTCCGTTCATCAGTTATCAGAAATTGCCCATGCCAGAGGCGCCCTTTTCCATTGCGACGGGGTTCAGGCCGCGGGCAGAATCCCGGTGGATGTCGAGGATCTTGGGGTTGATTTGCTCACCCTGTCGGCTCACAAGTTTCAGGGGCCTAAAGGAGTAGGAGCCCTCTATGTTCGTAGCGGGACAGCTTTAGAGTCTCTCATTCACGGAGGGAAACAGGAGCAAGGAAAGCGGGCGGGAACGGAAAATATGACCGGCATCGTGGGGATGGGGAAAGCAGCCGAGATGGCCATGGACGGTCTTACAAGGATGGAGAATGTTAGGGTGTTACGCGACCGACTCGAAGCAAGAATTCTGGAAATTGTCCCGAAGGCAAAACGAAACGGCCATACAATCTATTGTCTTCCCAATACCCTTAACATTACCCTTCCCGAGATAAGGGGAGAAGCACTCCTTATCTCCCTGGACCAACAGGGCATAGCAATTTCCTCCGGTTCGGCATGCAGGGCAGGAACCCCTGAGCCGTCACACGCCCTCCTCGCCATGGGGCTATCGGAGGAAGAGGCACACTGTACCGTCCGGTTCTCTCTCGGGATGGACACTACGGAAGAGGAGATCGACTACACCCTCTCGATGATCAGGCTGATCTTACAGGATTACGAGAAGGCGATCCGTTTTGTCTCCTGTCGTTGAAAGACGGCGTCCATTATTTCCTGTTTCTAATCATCTGTTGCAGATTGCGGCTTAATACTAAAAAACGGGGGTCTAAAATAGCCTCTAAATGTTATATTAGAATTAATTGATTGTAATGCTGCGAATTACGTTACGGTGAATCCGAGGTCTTTGATCATTTCTATATCGCTTGCCGCGTCCCTTCCGAGCGTGGTGAGGTAATTCCCCGTCATGAGAGAGTTGCAGCCTGCCACTATTCCGAGGGGAAGTAGTTGCCGCAGGTTTTTCTCTTTTCCGCCGCAGAGTTTAATATCTTTGTCCGGGAGAATAAACCGGTAAAGTGCAATGGTAATTAAAATTTCAACAGGGGTCAACGGCTGCATGTCTGCAAGAGGGGTTCCTTCAATGGGATTGAGGATATTGATGGGTACAGAATCCACATCAAGTTCTTTCAGCGTAAATGCCATTTCAATGCGCTGCTCCATTGTTTCTCCAAGACCGATAATGCCCCCTGAACAGACAGAAAGGCCTGCCTTTTTAGCGTTTTTTACTGTCTCAATATCATCTTCGTAATCGTGGGTGGAACAGATAGCATCAAAGTTGCTCCGCGCTGTTTCAAGGTTATGGTGGTAACGGAATAGACCTGCCTCTTTCAGCCTTTGAGCCCTCTCTTCGTCAAGCATGCCTATGGAAGCACAGGGTTTAATGCCCAGCCCGACCATTCCTCTGATGGCTTCTTCAATTTCGTTCCATTCGCTATTTCCTTCAATCCTCGTACCGCTTGTTACAATGCTGAACATATGAGCACCGCATGTTTTTGCTTCTTTTGCCTTTTCAATAATTTCATCCTTCGGGATAAGCGGGTATATCTCTGCATGGGTATGGTGGTGGGCCGACTGGGCACAGAACCTGCAGTTTTCAGGACACAGGCCTGATTTTGCATTAACGATGGAGCACAGAGATACCTGCCTGCCCTTGTAATAGTCCCTCACTTCAGATGCGTATGCCATGAGGAGGAAGGGCTTTTCTTTCCCGATGTTATAAAGAATTACTGCATCAGCAGGGTTAATGGCTTTTTCGGCAATCGCCTTGTCTTTCAGCCTTTTCAATTCAATGTCCATCCAAAACCTCACCCATACTCAACCCACTCAACTTACTCAACCGCCCTTCCCTGTCTTTTCCTTTCTGTCTTCTGTCCATCTTACAGAGGTATCGAGAGAATCCAGCCGTAACGGTCTTCCAGCTTACCATACTGAATGCCGGTTATCTCGTCATAGAACCTCTGCGACAACCCGCCAATCTTCCCATCATTTACTATAATGGTCTCTTCATGATGCCTGATTTCTCCAACCGGTGAGATAACTGCAGCAGTTCCTGTACCAAACACCTCCTGCAGTGTTCCGTTTTTTGATGCCGCAATGACTTCGTCAATGGAAATGGGCCGCTCCTCAATTTTTATTCCCCAGTCCTTAGCCAGCATAATCACGGAATCTCTCGTTACACCTGGAAGAATCGTCCCGTCCAGAGAGGGGGTTATTAACGTACCGTCAATGACAAAGCAGATGTTCATTGTTCCCACTTCTTCAATAAACTTATCCTGAATGCCATCCAGCCAGAGCACCTGCGTGTATCCTTTGTGTTTTGCTTCCTCTGCCGGAAGAAGACTCGCAGCATAGTTGGCCGGTGTTTTGGCTTCACCGAGACCACCCCTTGCTGCCCTCGTATAGGCGCCGGATGTAATGAGCCTCACAGGGTTCAAGCCCTCTTTGTAATATGCACCTACGGGTGAAGTAATAACCATGAACCGGTATGTGTCAGAAACCTTCACCCCCAGAAAATTTTCCGTAGCAAAGACAAAGGGACGAATATAGAGCGAACTCCCCTTCCCTCTTGGAACCCAGTCGCTGTCAAGGGTAACAAGCGCCTTTATGACCCTGATAAATAACTCTTTCTCCATTGGAGGGATACAGAGTCTCTTACAGGATCTGTTGTGACGTTCGTGGTATTTTTCAGGACGGAAGATATTTATCCTGTCACCGGCAAAAAAGGCCTTGAGCCCTTCAAAAATCATCTGTCCATAATGAAAGGAACACATCGACGGCGATACACTTATGTTGCCGAAAGGAATAATCTCCGGGGTCTGCCACCTGTCATCCCTGTACTCAAAACTTACCATGTGGTCCGAAAACTTCTCGCCGAAATTGAGATTATCAAAATCAACTTCATGTCTTTTACTTTCTAATGCCTTCTCAATTCTCATTATTCAAAACTCCTCTATAGTATGAATTATGTATAATCTTTACAGCCCGACAAGTTTCACACCGGCAGCGTATGCGTCACCCAATGCCGTGGGGTGATCAAGGATAGCGCCTTTGTGATCAATATCAAGAAAACCCAGGGTCTCATGCTCCGGAACACTGATTGACCTGAAAAACGCCTTTGCTGTTGCTTCGCTGCACTGAATGCCTGTATCTTTCTTCATTCCTCCAGCGATAAGCAAAAGTCCTTTCCTGCCGTATCGTCCTTCAGGGATTCCCTTTTTTAAAAGGTATTTTTCACACCAGAAGGCCTGGCACCTGTCAATCATGATTTTCGTTTGCGCGGACAAACCCAGGAAAAAAACGGGTGAGGCGACAATAACCCTGTCCGACGCCCTGACCGCACTGTAAATTTTTTCCATATCATCATGGCTTACGCATATCCCCGTTTCTTCGCAGCCACCGCAATTCTGACAGGGCCTTATGTTCATGAGGTTAAGCCTGAACAGAACAACATTATGCCCGCCATCATAGATAGGCTTGAGTGTTTCTCCGAGAAGGAGGTCCGTATTTCCCCCCACCCTCGGACTGCCATGAAATGCAACAACGTTCATCATAATAAATTCGAAGTAAATAAGTAATTAAGTAAATAAGTAAATAAAAATATTTTTGGCTTCACCCAATCACTCAGTTACTCAGTTACTCAGTTACTCAATCACTTAATTACTTAATTACTCAATTACTCTACTTTATAAAATGCCATCTTTTTTGCGCCGCATACAGGGCATACATCCGGTGCTCCGTGCTCTATGGTAGCCCCGCAGACCTTGCAGATATAGTAATCTGTTTCCTCGTTTTTTCCGATACTGTCAAGGGCCTTCTGATAGAGCGCCGCGTGCATCTTTTCAACTTCATTAGCGATGTTGAAGCTTCTCAGTGCACCGTTATTGCCTTCTGCCTTTGCATCCTCAATCATGGCTGGATACATGTGCTGAAACTCATGCGATTCACCGCTTATCGCCTCTTCAAGGTTCTCTTTTGTGCTCTTTATGCCTTTCAACTCCCTGAGATGATTGTGGGCATGAATTGTCTCGGCTTCTGCCGCTGCCCTGAAAAGTTTTGCCACCTGCTTGTAGCCTTCATCGTCGGCCTTCTTTGCAAAGGCAAGATATTTCCTGTTCGCCTGCGATTCACCAGCAAATGCTTCTTTAAGATCGTTTTCTGTTTTTGACATAATTACCTCCATCTTTTTAGCGTTTAGCGGTCAGCGTTTAGCCATACTGCCCGAAGTTACGAGGTTGGGAAGTTGAGAAGTTAGTACAACTTCGTATTTTCATAACTTCGTATCTTCGGCTTTTCTACGCTCTACGCTATTATTCAAATTTTTTATGGTACTCCTTCACCTTCGCCGCAAACTCTTTCCCGAATTCGTAACATTTCTGCTCATCGTCAAGGGTTGGCCTGTACTGAACCTGAAAGCCCGGCTCAACAATCTCGAGACCCATCTTCTTAAATGATTCGTAAGCCTCTTTTACTCCACCACCGCCCCATCCGAAGCTGCCAAAGGCGCCAGCCATTCTCCCTTTAGGCCTGAGTCCCCCTAAGTGATACAAAAACTCCGCCACAGACGGGAACATGACATTGTTCATGGTAGGGGTGCCTATAAGGGCGCCTCTTGCCTTCCAAAACTCCTTGATCGCTTCGCTCATAGGTGATGAACGGAGCTTTATAACCCTGCAATCTACGCCTTCGTCTTTTATACCCTGCATAATTGGGTTTGTCATGTGCTCTGTGCTGTGCCACATGGTATCGTAAATCACTGCAACCCGGAGGTCCGCCTTGTTGTTTGCCAGGTCAAGATACTTCTGAATGATACTGCCCGGATCCCTTCTCCAGATGATGCCATGGTCAGGGGCAATCATATCGATCTCAAGACCGGCCTTCACGATATCGGCAATCTTTGTTTTAATGAGTTGTCCGAAGGGCATGAGAATATTGGCATAGTAATCGACAACCGCGTCTTCAAGTTCAAACTGTGAATGGCATTCCGTAAATTCATCATCAAAGTGTGCCGCCGTTGCTAAGTGCTGGCCAAAGGCATCCTGTGAAATAAGCAGTTTTGCTTCTTTCACATATGTCACCATAGAATCCGGCCAGTGGAGCATCGGGGTTTCAAGAAAAAGAAGGGTATATTTTCCAATATTCAACGTATCCCCGTTCTTTACTATCCTGAATGTCCATTTTGACGTATCGAAATACCTGTCGATTCCTTTCTTTCCCCTCTCACTGATATAAATTGTGGCGTTGGGGATTAAATTCATAACCATATCAATGCTGCTTGCATGGTCAGGCTCAATGTGGTTTATCACAAGGTTTTTTATCTCGGACAAATCAACTATTCTTTTTATATTTTCTATAGTTGTAGAGCAAAAATCATGTTTTACTGTATCTATAAGAGTTACCTGCTCGTCTTTAATGAGATAATTATTGTACGTTGTTCCGTTCTGCGTGATATACCCGTGAAAATCCCTTACGCCCCAGTCAATCGCTCCAACCCAGAATATATCAGGCTTTATTTCAACAGATTTCATATAACCTCCTTTTCAAAAAAAAACAGTTCCAATATTATTATTGATTAATCCTAAAATATCAAGGGAATATTTGTCCCAAAAAGCTTGACTCTCATCATCATGCTTTGATAGTATTCTGCAGTCAAGACATATCCAAATCCCGAAGAAAAGGAATAGAAAATGAATACACCAAAAATACAAGGAATAGATAAGGTTCTCATTATAGGTTCAGGGCCCATTATCATCGGACAGGCCTGTGAGTTCGATTATTCAGGCACCCAGGCATGCAAGGCACTGAGGGCAATCGGATACAAGATTGTACTCGTCAATTCAAATCCTGCCACCATCATGACAGACCCGGGCATGGCCGATGTAACATATATTGAGCCGTTAACGATTGAGGCTGTTGAAAAAATCATTGAAAAGGAAAAACCACAGGGATTGCTTCCCAACCTCGGCGGCCAGACAGGGTTAAATCTCGCCGCAGCCCTCTCGAAGAAAGGCATACTCCAGAAACACGGCGTTCAGATCATAGGCGTCCAGGCAGATGCCATCGAGCGCGGCGAAGACAGGGATGAATTCAAAAAAACGATGAAAAAGCTCGACATACCTATGCCGGAAAGCGCTCTGGCCTATTCGGTTGATGAAGCGCTCCAGATTGCGGATAATCTCGGTTACCCTGTGGTCATACGGCCGGCATACACCATGGGAGGCACAGGAGGAGGCATAGCTTTTAATAAAGAAGAGTTGAAGACAATCAGTTCACGGGGCATTTCCGTAAGTCTTATCGGCCAGGTGCTTATTGAGGAGGCGGTAATAGGCTGGGAAGAGCTTGAACTGGAAGTTGTCCGGGACGCTGACAATAATATGATTACTGTGTGTTTCATTGAAAACATTGATGCCATGGGCGTTCACACGGGCGACTCCTTCTGCTCAGCCCCCATGCTGACCATTGCAGAACCATTGCAGAAGAAACTCCAGGAATATTCTTACCGCATCGTCGAGGCCATTCAGGTTATAGGCGGGACAAATATTCAGTTTGCCCATAATCCGGTTGACGGCAGGGTAGTTGTTATAGAAATCAACCCCAGGACCTCCCGTTCATCAGCGCTTGCATCAAAAGCCACAGGATTTCCTATTGCCCTTATCTCGGCAAAGCTTGCAGGAGGATACAAACTTAGCGATATTCCCTACTACCGCAGTGGAACACTCGACAAATATATACCATCGGGCGAATACGTGGTTATTAAATTCGCCAGGTGGGCCTTTGAAAAATTCAGAGAAGCAGAAGACAAACTCGGAACCCAAATGAAGGCTGTCGGTGAAGCCATGAGCATCGGAAAAACCTATAAAGAGGCCTTTCAAAAGGCAATCCGGTCTCTGGAAATTAAAAGGTATGGATTGGGTTTTGCAAAGAATTTTAATGAATTGCCCGTTCAAGAGCTTATGAGGCTGCTCAATGAACCTTCGTCAGAACGGCAATTTATCATGTATGAAGCACTGAGAAAAGGCGCTACAGTAGATGAACTTTTTGAAAAAACAAAGATAAAACACTGGTTCATCCAGCAGATGAAAGAACTGGTGGAACTGGAAGAGGAAATCTTGAAATACAGGGGGAAAGAATTTCCCGACGAACTTCTCATCAAAGCCAAAAAAGATGGATTCTCAGATAAATACCTTGCACAGATCCTTGCCGCAAAAGAACCGGCTATCCGCAGCAGGAGGATCGCCCTTGGTATGGCTCAGGCCTGGTGCGCTGTGCCGGTGAGCGGAGCGGATGCCGCATACTACTATTCCACATATAACGCCCCCAATGAAGTGAAGGTAAGTGACAGACCCAAGGTGATGATTCTCGGCGGCGGCCCGAACAGGATCGGCCAGGGCATAGAGTTTGATTACACCTGCGTTCATGCAGCATTTACGCTCCGCGATGAGGGCTATGAATCAATTATGGTAAACTGCAACCCCGAAACGGTTTCAACAGACTATGACACATCGGATAAGCTTTATTTTGAACCCCTCACCGTTGAAGATGTGCTGAGTATCTATAACAAGGAAAAACCCATCGGTGCTATTGTCCAGTTCGGTGGTCAGACACCCCTTAATCTGGCAAAAGAACTGGAAGAAACAGGGGTAAAAATCCTCGGCACTTCTCCGGAAAGTATCGATCTCGCAGAAGACAGGAAACGGTTTAAATACATAATCCAGAAACTCGACATTCCGCAGCCTGAAAGCGGTACTGCGGTAACCCTTGAAGAGGCGCTCACAGTTGCAAAAGAGATTGGCTATCCGCTTGTCGTGAGACCTTCATACGTCCTTGGCGGCAGGGGTATGGAGATTGTCTATGACGATACGATGCTCACCAAATACATAAACGAAGCAGTTGATATTTCACCCGGCCGGCCGATTCTCATCGATAAGTTTCTTGAAAATGCCATAGAGGTTGAGGCAGATGCCATTGCCGACGGAGAAGATGCCTTTGTACCTTCCATTATGGAACATATCGAACTGGCAGGCATACACTCCGGAGACAGCGCCTGCTCAATTCCTCCCAAGACAATCCCGGAAAAACATATTGCCACTATAAATGAGTATACACGGAGAATCGCTATCGAACTGAAGGTTGTGGGACTTATGAATATCCAGTACGCAATCGCGGACGATATCGTTTATATATTGGAGGCAAACCCGAGGGCAAGCAGAACTGTCCCGTTAGTCTCAAAGGTAACCGGGGTTCAGATGGCACGTATTGCCACGCAATGCATGCTTGGCAGGAAATTGAAGGATATGAATCTCACCCATAAAGAGTATCCCCATGTAGGTATTAAGGAATCTGTTTTCCCCTTCAACATGTTCCCCGAAGTCGACCCGACTTTAGGCCCTGAGATGAAATCTACCGGCGAGGTGCTCGGAATTGCTGACTCCTTCGGGCTTGCTTATTTTAAATCCCAGGAAGCAGCGAATCAAAAACTACCGGTACAGGGTACTGTCCTGATTACGGTATCGCCAAGGGATCAGGTTTATGTTCTGGACGCAGCAAGGCTTCTCCATGCGCTGGGCTTCAAGATTGTCGCTACCGATGGCACCCAGAAGTTTCTCGAGAAAAACGGTGTTCCTGCCGTCCAGATCAGAAAACTGCACGAGGGAAGACCGCATATCGTAGACGCAATACACAACAAAGAGATACAGCTTATCATTAACACACCTATCGGCAAGTTCAGCATGTACGATGATTCCTATATCCGGAAGGCAGCGATAAGATATAAAATTCCGTATATTACGACGACAGCGGCAGCCAAGGCAGCGGCAGAAGGGATTCAGGCATACATTGAGCAGGGGAGCAGTACAAGCGTAAAGTCCCTGCAGGAATACCATAAGGACATACATTAACGTGAAAGGCAGACTGAAGGGGAAATGCAGGTAAGTAAGTTAAGTAAGGTAAATAAGTTGAGTAAGGGGACACTCCCCACTCAACAACTCAACTTACTCAACCAACTCAACTGACCAACCCCTTGGCCCCTTTAAAAGACAGTGAAGTGGCAAGCCAGAAAAAAAGGAGGATAGATTATGGATGAAAAAGAACGCCTCAATGCATTGGAAGTAGCCCTCAATAACGAGATGAAAGAGCGTGAGTTCTACCTGAAACATGCGGGTCAGACAAAGAACCCCCTCGGCAAAGCCATGTTCGGGCAGATAGCCGATGACGAACTCGAACACTACGAACGTCTGAAGGAACTCCATAAAACATGGGAGAAAAAGGATAAGTGGCCCGAAACCGTTCCCCTCACGGTCAAAAATACAAACATCAAAGAAATCCTTGTTAACACACTCAAAAACATTGACAAAACCGCAAAGGCCGATGCAGGCGACCTCGAAGCGGTCAAAATAGCTGTGGACTTTGAAGAAAAGGGAACACAATTTTACGCGAAGTTAAGAGATGCGAGTGTTAATCCAAGGGAGAAAGAATTTTTTGACCTCCTCGCCATGATAGAGAATGAGCACTATCTCTCCCTCAGGGATGCGGAAGAATATTTCACCGATCCCTCGTCATGGTTCATAAAGGCCGAGCATCATACAATGGACGGAGGGTAATAGAAACCAGTGAATAGTTAATAGTGAATAGTAGCTGCTGGATACCGGATTGCTGTGAACGGTAGGTGTGATAAAATTCATAATTCATAATTCTTAATTCAAAACACCCACACGGACAAGGACGGGTTTTAATACCCGTATAATCTCTTTCGGGTCAATGCCGATTAGATAACCACGCCTCCCTCCGTTTATATAAATCTTCGGAAGGTTCAGAATTGTTTCCTGCATATAAACAGGCATGGTCTTCCGTGTTCCGAAGGGGGATGTGCCTCCCACCATATACCCGGAATGTTTTTGCGCTGTCTCCGGTATACAGGGCTGAACACGTTTTGCACCGATAATTCTCGCAAGCTCTTTTGTGGAAACTTCATGGTCTCCGTGCATAAGCACAATCATGGGCCTTTTCTCATCATCTTCCATGATAAGCGTTTTAATGACAGCATGCTCGTCAACGCCATACAGCTTCGCAAAGGTTGCTGTACCCCCTCTGTCCACATAATGATAGGGGTGTTCGGTGTATGCCGCCTTTTCATTTCTCAACACACGAATTGCCGGGGTAACAGGGGCTTTATCTTTGCTCATACCAGGTTATTGAGGTTTTTTCGCCTCGCTTGCAATGACACATGAAATTTTTTTTACGAAACTACCAATATTACGAATTACGAATTACGAATTACGAAAATTGTATAACATATTGGCATTAAACTGACAAAAAATTATCAAATCGGGCGGGTATAGTCTATAAAAAAGCAATCTAAAAATAATTATAAATTAATAATTATTACTTGACAATAATATTTATTGTATTATAATTGTTCTCATGGAGAAAGAATTATCAGGTGATAAATGATCAAACATGAAAATATTGATATGAAGTTGACACCGCAACGGCTTGCAATCCTCGATTGTCTTGATGAAAACACCTCTCATCCATCTGCGGCAGATGTATTCAGGGCGATTACATTAAATTTTCCAACAATGTCTATAGCCACTGTCTACAATACACTGGAAACCCTTAAAGAGAAGGGGATCGTTAAGGAGCTGGGCATAGATTCCGACAAGAAGCGTTTTGATCCAAATCCTGAGCCTCATCACCATCTGATTTGCTTAGACTGCAGAGAAATCATCGATGTTTTTTCTGATTTCACCCTTGACTTACAGGAAAACGAAAAGTGTGGTTATGAAGTAGTTGGCAACCATGTAGATTTTTACGGTATTTGTCCGAAATGCAAAGAAAATAAAAACTTGATTCAAACATAATACAAATTAGGAGGTTGTTATGGTTTATACGTGTTCGGTATGCGGTTACCAGTATGAAGAAAAGCTTGAGAAGTCGGAATTTGAAAAACTGCCCGAAGATTGGCATTGTCCTATCTGCAATGCACCAAAGAGCGCATTCCAGAAATCTGATTCCTAAAAACAGCGCTGCCGTGAGG
>CAYMTB010000074.1:0-14433 GCA_964393225.1 uncultured Syntrophorhabdaceae bacterium | reverse complement strand
GGTCTATTGGAAAGGATCGCACACGGGGCATATGATGGGATGGATAGAGAAGTTGGTGGCTGATGATTAACAGTTCACGGTTCACGGTTCACAGCAAAAGTTTTAAAGAAGTTGTCATGAGCCGATATGGCTGATAGCTGATTAAAAGGGAAAAATGGCAAAACAAAGGAAAAGTAACTTAAAAATTCTAAATTCAAAATTCAACATTCAAAATTCAAAATTGCCCTTATCGTTTCCTTTCAAAGAAATGGTTGAGACGCTACAAAATACTTTCAAAGACGAGGTTCCAGCCGTTACAAAAATTTCACAAAGAGAAAACAGGAACCCTTTTCTTATTCTCGTAGGCACGCTGTTAAGCCTCAGGACAAAAGATGAAACAACTGAAAAAGCAATGGAGAGACTTACAAAAGAAGCAAAAACACCGGAAGATATTCTGAAAATTCCAATTGAAAGGCTGCAGGAGTTGATTTATCCGGTTGGATTCTATCGAAATAAATCCGTAACCCTCAGGGATGTATCCCATATTATTATTGAAAACTATAACGGAAAGGTCCCTGATTCGATAGATGAGCTGTTGAAAATTAAAGGCATAGGACGAAAAACAGCCAATCTTGTCATTACGGAAGGCTACGGAAAACCTGGAATATGCGTGGATACCCATGTGCACAGAATATCAAACAGGCTGGGAATCGTAAAAACAAAAAATCCCCACGAAACAGAGACATCTCTCAGAGAGGTGCTGCCCAAAAAATACTGGATCATATACAACACCCTTCTTGTTACATTCGGTAAAAATATATGCAACCCTGTCTCGCCCCAATGCAGCGTGTGCCCGATAGCACACCTGTGCCCGCAAATCGGGGTAGCGAAACATCGTTGATAGATTTCCGGATACGTATATTTGATGCAATCATAAAAAGTCCAGTTTGCAGTCATTGCGAACGAAGTGAAGCAATCTCGCTTCACATAACACTTTAATATGATTGGATTGCCACGTCGCTTCGCTCCTCGCAATGACAACAGGAAATACTTTTTACAAAGGCATTAGATTTGGCTTGACAGTATTTATGAATAATCATAATATACCCTTTAAAGCGGCTTGCAGATTCGCTTTAATATTTATTGAAAGGAGTCACGTGGTATGGCAGTAGGTAAGGTAAAATGGTTTAACGATGCAAAGGGGTATGGGTTTATTGAGCAGGACAATGGGGAAGATGTATTTGTTCATTTTTCAGCAATTAAGCAGGATGGATTCAAAACACTCAAAACAGGTGAAAAGGTTAAATTTGAAATCACCAAAGGGCCAAAAGGTCCTCAGGCAGCTGACGTTATGAAGGCAGATTAAAAGAGAGGGGATCAACCCCCCTCTTTTTCAATATTTTTTATCTCATTCCACAAACTATCCATTTCGGAAAGCGATGATGTTTTTAATTCAATTTTCGACTCAATATAACTGAAGCGTCTGATAAATTTGTCGCACGTCAGTCTCAATGCATCTTCAGGATCTACATTATAGAATCTCGACATATTAACCGCTGTAAAAAGAAGATCGCCTATTTCTTCCTTTATTGGTCCGGCATTGGCTGATTGCCCTGCCCTCTTCAGTTCTTCTATTTCTTCCGACATCTTTTCATAAATGCCATCAACGGTTTCCCAATCAAAACCTGCATGTGCAGCCCTTCTTGAAATAATATAAGCCCTTAGTAAGGCAGGCATTGCAGATGGGATATTGGACAGCAGGGAATAATCTTCTTTTTCATTCTTTTTGATTTCTTCCCATTTTTTCTCAACCGGTTTGTCGGAGGGCGCATCCATAAACACATGAGGGTGGCGTTTATACATCTTAGTGTATACTGAACTCACAACTTCCTTAATATCAAACCGTTTCTCATCTTTACAAATCTGGGAGATAAAAACAATATGAAACAAAAGGTCACCCAGTTCTTCTTTTAACGCCTTATAGTCGTCCTTTTCTATGGCATCGATTAATTCGTATACCTCCTCTAAAAGAAATGTTTTAAAGGCTTTAGTTGTCTGTTTTTTATCCCATGAGCAACCTTTTTCTCCGCGTAACGTTGCCATAAGTTCAACCAGTTGTGTAAATTCTTCCATTATAACCTCTTAACTGCTTATTGGCTTCTACCTTTGTTCAAGTGTTGCCGTAATGATATCAACCGCCCTTTCCATCACCTTTTTCTGAGTCTCTATTATTCTGCGTCCCTGTTCTCCCATTCTCTCCCTCAATTCATCATTTTCAATAAGCAAACTGATTTTCTCAGAAAGCTCTTCAGCGTTATCAACCATAATTCCAGCCCCGTTCTCCAGTATGGTGCCGGCGATATCTCTGAAGTTTTCCATGTAAGGGCCAAAAAGAACAGGGGTGCCGAAGAATAACGGTTCAAGGACGTTCTGTCCGCCATACGGAGCAAGACTCCCCCCGACAAATGCAACCATGCTTTTTTTATACACATCAAGCAGGTCTCCCACAGTGTCAACGACTACTGCCTCAACGGTTTGAACTGCCTCAACGGATGATTTTCTGTACACAGAATATCTCATCGTATTAAGACGATTTGCCAGTCCATTTTCAATCATATCTGCAAGATTCAACTCTCTCGGTACAATAAAAAATCTGAACCGGGAAAAACGTTTTTTCAATATATCAATAACTTGAAATACAATGTCTACTTCTTTTTCTTTTATACTTCCGAATGTTATTATATTTTCTTTATGTTTATTATCATTTACTATATCTAACTCTCTGTAATATTTAATATTACCAGTATTTATTACCTTTGTTGAATCCATACCCAAGGCATTAAAACGTTTCGCATGCTCCTCTGATTGAGCAAGGACAAGGCATATGTCAGAAAAAACAGTTTTAAGAAAAAATGAAAAAAACAGGTACTTATTGTAGGTTTTATCAGATATTCTTCCATTAATGATGATAACAGGTATATTATGCTTTTTAGCTTGCCAGACAAGATTCGGCCATATCTCTGTTTCCACGATGAGCAGGGACTTGAAGGCGGATGTGCCGATAAAGTGCTTCAGGGAATACGTTAAATCAAATGGGAGGGAATATACGCTGATCCTGTTATTAAATTTCTTACGAAGCATATCCCTTGCATAGTATGTATTTGTGGTAATAAGGAAATTATCAAAACCGCTTCTGTTTCGCATGTAATTCACAACAGTTTCGGCAATAACCGCTTCACCGATAGAGGCTGCATGTATCCAGATGGCACCCTTTAAATCAGCATTATTTGTACTTGACCACAAACGTTCAGCAAGATTGCTGCGTATTTTCTTTTTTGTCAGCGAAAATAAGAGAAAAAACGGCAGTAAAATGTGTAAAAGAATATTATAGGCTATTTTCCACATGCAATTTCATCTGCTTTTTCTGTTAATTGTATCAGCGTTGTTTCAAGCTCTATTCTTTTCGCTTCGGTTTCTTCCGGAGAGGCATCCCTGCTTATGTATATCGGGTCTCCCCACAGAAAAACAACCCTGGAAAAAGGGTATGGGAGAATAAAGCTATCCCATGATTTGAAAGTTTTTTTTTACTTGCGCCGTAGGTTAAAGGCATTATAGATTTTCCCGTCAATTTCGCAAGTTCAATAATGCCATTCTTTACACAATACTTTGGCCCCTTAGGGCCGTCAGGTGTTATGGCTACATCAAAACCATTTTTCAAATCAGATATTATTTCCCGGAGCGAAGAAATACTTCCTTCTTTTCTGTAGGAACCCCTTATAGATCCAAGACGGAAATAAGTCATGATCCGCGCAATAAACTCACCATCCCTGTGCCTGCTTATCAAGACCTTCCCCTTCCCTCTTCTGTTTGCAAAAGGCATCATAAGCAGTCTTCCATGCCAGAAACAAACAATAAATGCGTCACCGCTATCCCACATCCTGTAAGCGGTTTCGTGATGTACGTGACGCACTTTTGTGGTCAATTTTATGAAGGTTATCAATGCATAGACTAACGGGGGAAGTACCTGTAACATAATAATATATTTTGCTTTTTTAAACATTTTTAACCTTTTTCGGGATTTTTATCACCTTTTTTGATGAAGTATTTCTAAATTGCAGTTCATACAGCTTTTTATACGGCCCCTCCGCCTCTATCAGTTCATTGTGTGTCCCGGTCTGAACTATCGTCCCCCCCTCCAGGACAATAATCCTGTTGGCGTTCATTATAGTGGAGAGTCTGTGCGCAATGACAATCGTTGTCCTGCCCTTCATTAAATTATCAAAGGCCTTCTGCACCTCCACCTCTGAAGCTGCATCGAGAGAGCTTGTGGCCTCGTCAAGGATAAGGATCGGGGTATTTTTATAGAGGGCTCTCGCAATAGCTATCCGCTGTTTTTGTCCGCCTGACAAACGCATCCCCTTCTCGCCAACTACGGTATCATATTGTTTGGTGAGCTTCATTATAAAATCATGGGCATAAGCCCTCCCGGCCGCTTCTTCGATTTTTTCCATATCCTGAGCCTCACCATAACAGATATTGGACTTAATGGTGTCATTAAAGAGGATTACATCCTGTGTAACAAGAGCAATATTGCTTCTTAAAGAGTTAAGGGTTACATTCCTTATATCGATATTGTCAACCTCTATGCTCCCTCTTGCCACATCATAGAAACGGGGAATAAGATTTGCCAGAGTCGTCTTCCCTACCCCGCTCTCTCCGACAATAGCAAGGATTTCGTTCTGGTTAATATTCAAATTTATATTATTAAGCACCATCTTGTCATCGTACTTAAAAAATACATCTTTAAAATCAATAATGCCCTTGACCTTTTCAAGGCTAATCGCGTCGTCACGTTCAAGTATTTCAGGTTTGCGGTCAATAACCTCAAACACTCTCTGGCTGGCGGCAAGTCCCTGTTGTATGTTGTGGTTCTCCCGGTTGAGCCTCTTGATCGGCTCATAGAGCATTAAAAGCGCAGCCGTGAAGGAGAAAAAATTACCGGGCGTCGACTTGCCGGATATAACCTCGTTGCCTCCATACCAGATTATAGCGGCTATAGCGATCCCGCCAAGCACCTCCATTATGGGAGAAGAAAGTGCCCTTATTTTATAGCGCTTTAAGATAATACGAAACAGTGTTTCATTTTCTTCCTTAAATCTCTTGCTTTCGTATTCTTCCATACAGAATGCTTTGACGATTCGCTGACCGGTGATGGTTTCGTGCAAAAAATTGGTTAATTTTGCCATCTCTTTTTGTGTTTTTGTACTTATCCTTCGCAATCTTCTCCCGAAGCTGACGATAGGGTATGTCGCAAAAGGCAGGACAACAAAGGCAATGGCTGCAAGTTTCCAATCCCTGTAAAAAATAACAAATATAAGGCCAACAATGGTAAAGATATCTTTCAGGATCGCCGTAAAAGCATCAGATACAGCGCTTTGTACCAGTGTCACATCGTTGATTATTCTCGAAATTATCGTACCCGTTGGAGTCTTGTCGAAGTATGCGAGGGGCTGTTTCTGTAATGCGTTAAAAATTTCATCCCGTATATCCGTAATCACTTTCTGCCCTACGAAGCCCATCAGGTATGCCTGGAAATAATCAAAAATACCCTTTAAAAGGTAGAGTATAACTACCCCGAACGGGATTATGCTGAGCATTGCTGCGTTTTTTTCGAAAAATATGTTGTCCAATACGGGTTTTACGATATATGCAGTCAGACCGTTTGTGGATGCGACAAGGGCCATAAAAATCATGGCAAAAACAAGTTTCGGCCAGTAAGGTTTCAGGTATGCAAGAAGTCTAAGGTAGAGTGCCATATGTATGTTCCAAAAATTCTATTATTGTTTTTGCCGCCATCTTATAAGAATTCTCTTTTCCAAGTTTTATTTTCATATTACCAATTTCGGTTTTTATCTTTTCCTTACCATTACTTAACATATAGAGCGCTTTCTCTGCAATCTTTTCAACATCGAATGTTTGAATAAATTCAGGGAAAACCTCTTTTCCGGCAATGATATTGGGCAAACTGATATACTTAATCTTTACAAGCAGTCTCGCAAAGACATACGATAAAGCTGATATCTTATAAATAACAATCGTTGGCGTTCCAAGGATTGCCGCCTCAAGGGTTGCACTGCCCGATGCAATGATAGCCAGGTCGGAATTTGTGAGAGCATCGTATGCCAAGCCCTTTAAATAAGTGATCTCTATATTTTCTTTCCGGTATTTATCAACAATCTTCCGGTCAATATTTTCAGCCAGAGGCAACAATATTTTCAGGTTTTCAACCTTTTTCTCAATCGCTTCGACTATATCCATCAGAATGGGCATGTGCTTTTCTATCTCATTATCCCTGCTCCCGGGCATAATCGTTAAAACAGGACCCTTCCCGTCAATCCCTGCCATTCTTAAAAAATCCTCTCTCGCATGCAAAGGCTTAACTATTTCCATGTACGGATGTCCCGCATAGACTGCATCAATTAAATAATCTTCATATATTTTTTTCTCAAAGGGGAGGATACAGATCACTTTATTAACATATTTTTTTATTTTATATATCCGCTTTTTTCTCCATGCCCATATCTGGGGAGGAATAAAATAAATGACAGGGATACCAAGGTTATGCGCAAATCTCGCTATTCTCATATTGAAGCCTGGAAAATCCACCAGAATTAGCAGCGATGGCTTTCTCTCTCTTAAATGCTTTTTGATTCTGCTGAAGGCATCACGAATGTGGTGAAGCTTTGAAAATACTTCACTCAGGCCGGTTAATGATATATTTTTGTAATCGTAAACAATATTTACGCCCGTGTCTCTGAGTTTGCTGCTGCCAATTACGCTGAACTGAAAATCAAGAGAATGTTTTAATTCATCAATGAGGTGAAATGCATGAATTTCACCAGAAAGCTCACCCGTTATGATGACTATCTCTTTATTGAATTTACTGTTAAGCTTTGTTTCTGGCAATATACGCTTTGATTTGTTCGGCAATGACAAGGGCCCTTAATCCCTCTTTACCACTAACACACGGTATTTTATCACCCCTGATCGAATAAATAAATTCTGACAACTCTTCTTTTACAGAATCTACCTTCTCTGCTTCATATTCGAGGGTCTCAATGCTTCCATCCTGTTTTTTGGTTTTACCTGTTAATCTGCCATTCAGCAAGTCTACAAAATATTGTTTGTTCTTCTCAAATATTGTGATGTTCCTTTCTTTATTAACCGATACCCTGCTCGCAGTTATACAGGCAATGCAACCCCCTGTGAACTCGAGCCATGCACTCACCATATCAAGTTTATCAGAGGCAAAATTTAAGCCATGCGCCCTTATTTCCGTTACATCTTCTTTCACTATAGAAAGTGTCAAATCAATATCGTGAATCATCAGATCCAACACTACATCGATATCCGTGGACCTGCCGGTGAAATTGCTCATTCTCCGGGCTTCTATAAATAAAGGTTTCTCAATGTGAGATGTTGCCTCCTTGTACGCCGGGTTAAATCTCTCCAGATGGCCGATCTGCAGAATTAAACCCTGCTTTTCTGCAAGTTCAACAAGTTCTTCTCCCTCGCTTATTTCCGATGTTATCGGCTTTTCGATAAAAACATGGACCCCTTTTTCAAGGAAATATTTTGCAGCTTCGTAGTGTGTCCCGGTTGAGCTTGCTATGACAACCCCGGCCATACCATCAGGAATATCTCTATAGTCTGTGAATATTGGTACCTGGTGTTTTTCGACTATGCTGTTTAACGTATTTTTGTCAACATCAACTACCCCTCCGACCTCAACATCTTCGAAATCTATCAACTTTCCGAGGTGTATCCTGCCCATATGACCGGCGCCGATAAGGGCGATTTTCAACGACATATTCCCCTCTTTGAGTTATTGATAAAATCTATCAATTCTTTTATTTTTTCACCATCCAGTTCTTCCTGAATTATTTTAAGTGCTGTACTGAGCGGCAAAGACGATCTGAAGAGAAGTCTGTATGCCTTTTTTAATTTTAAGATCTCGTCCTTTGAAAAATTATGCCTCTCAAGGCCCACAACGTTCAGTCCATAAGGCTTAGCCCTGCTCCCGGCAGCTATTATATAGGGGGGTATATCTTTTGGAACACCTGTAAGTCCGCTTATAAAGGCATATTTCCCTATTTTGCAAAACTGGTGTACTGCGCAGAGACCGCCAAAAATAACAAAGTCATCCACCTCCACATGTCCGGCAAGCGTTGCGCAATTTGCCATAATGATATTATTCCCCACAACACAGTCATGGGCAATATGGGCATATGCCATGATAAAGTTGTTGTTTCCCACTTTAGTTGCACCGCTATCGTGCGGTGTCCCCCTGTTAATTGTCACATATTCTTTTATAATGTTGTTATGCCCTATCACGACTGTAGTGTCTTCGCCCTTGTATGTGAGGTCCTGCGGCGGACTGCCGATACATGCGAAAGAGCTGATTGTGCAGTTTTCGCCAATCTCGGTGCCATCCTGGATAACAACGTGTCCAAGGATTTTTGTTCCCTTTCCGATCTTTACCTTTTCTTCAATAATACAATAAGGGCCTATATCGACATCAGAATCTACATGCGCATTTCTATGAATGATTGCAGTTGGGTGTATCAATGTATTCTCCTTATTCCTGTCTTAGCATTGCCATAATCCTCGCTTCGGCAACAACTTCGCTGTCAACATAGGCTTTGCCCTCAAAAACCCATATTTCCCTTCTGTGTTTTATGACCTCTAAAACAAGTTTTATCTGATCCCCTGGAATCACGGGTTTCCTGAAACGTGCATTATCAATGCCCGTAAAAAACACCAGGCCGTTTTTCTCCGGAAAGCTTTTAAATGCAAGAACCCCTCCTGTCTGAGCCAGGGCTTCAACAATGAGTACACCGGGCATAATCGGTCTTTGCGGAAAATGACCTGTAAAATAAGGCTCGTTAAAGGTCACATTTTTTATACCAACAATTCTTTTGGCAGGTTCGAATTCAAGAATTCTGTCTACAAGAAGAAAGGGGTAACTATGAGGCATAAGTTTCATTATTTCATTGATATCAATCATCTTTGGCCTCCGGATTGAGTCTTTTTTCTATCTTTTTTATCCTCTCATACATTTTTGGCAGATTCTTGAGATAGCTTTGGAGCTTTAGCCATTCCTTGTGCGGCATATGGGGCGTACCCGAGATGAGAGAATTATCAGGAACATCCTTGGTGATCCCTGTTCCTCCCGCTGCCATCACGTTATTTCCGATGTTTACATGATCCTTTACGCCAACCCGCCCCGCAAGAACTACATTGTTACCCACAGAGGAACTTCCTGCAATTCCCACCAGAGCCACGATGATAGAATTTTCACCAATGGACACGTTATGCGCAATCTGAACAAGGTTATCAATTTTTGTGCCTTTTTTAATGATAGTTCTTCCAAGAGAAGCCCTGTCAATCGTTACGTTCGCTCCAATCTCCACCTCATCCTCTATTTCCACAATTCCGAGTTGGGGGATCTTCACATGTCTCGATCCATCCCAGACATAGCCAAACCCGTCGCTTCCCAACACTGCACCACTGTGAATGATTACATTTTTACCAATTATCACCCCATCGTATATCGTAACATGAGGATATATTATCGTGCCTTCTCCTATTACCGCATTTTCACCTACATGAACAAACGGATAGAGAATAGCATTGTTTTGGACTATCGCCCCATTGCCGATATATACATACGGGTATACACTTGCCGTCTCTGACACTCCTGCGCCCTTTGAAACAGAGGCTAAAGGGCTTATTCCCTTCTCTTCGGGATATCCTTTATGAAAAATCTGTGCTGCCCTGGCATATGCAAGTCCAGGATTTTTTGCAATGATAAGGTTTATATCGGAATAATCATCAGGATTTATATCCTCACCTACAATAATGGCCGATGCGTTTGTGTCTTTTATATGTTTTCTGAAACTTTTCTGGGATAGAAAGGTTATATCACCCTCCTGCGCTTCATTAATACCTGAAATACGCGTTATGGCAATATTCCCGTCACCTGCTAAACGGCCCCCTACTTTTTCAGCAATATCTTTTAACGTAATCATTTTTTAGTAGCTGGCTTCTTTTTCACGAAATCATTATATTGAGCAATTACTTTATTCGTTATATCAATTGAAGGGCTTGCAAAGAGTATTCCTGCCTGACTTTTTTCGAGAATAAGGGTATGTTTATCTTTTTCTCCTATGGTTTTGATTACCTGTTCAACATCTTTTAATATTATCTGGGTAAACTCTCCATCTTTTTGCTGCAGCTCAGTCTGGTAATCATTGGCCAATCGCTGATAATCTTTCAGTTTATTCTGATAATCTTTCTCTTTCCCGGCCCTTGCATCCGGGGTAATTGTGGCGCTCTGCCGCTCTATTACATCCTTCATTTTTTGTAACTCTTCCTGTTTGCTGTCCAACAGCTTCTTTAATCTCTCGGCTTCGCCTGTCAGTGAATTTTTTGCTTCCTTGCCTTTGTCAGATTCAAGCATAACCCTCTGAAGATCAACGTAAGCGATGTTTAAATTCTGAGCATTAGCCGTTAATGTCAAAGTAAATAGAGCAGAAAGAGCAATTAGGCAAATAAAAATAAAATTCTTCATACTTCCTCCTTTTTAATATTGTGTACCCATAGCAAATTCAAAAACACTTCCTCTCTCACCCTCTTTTGGATTAAGATTGAACCCAAGTTCAAGACGAATTGGACCAAGAGGAGAAAACCATCTTACGCCAAACCCTGCCGCGGTCCGTATACCGTTCAGCAGCCAGCCGCTTGAATCATCAAAGGCCTGTCCTGCATCGAAAAACAGCACACCTTTAAACCCGGCAGGTTTATAAATGGGGAAAACCCACTCAAAATTAAAAAACATTTCATTAGCACCTCCGAGAACTTGTCCGGTACTATCTAATGGACCTGCTTCGCCGTATTTAAAACCCCTCACCGTCTGCAATCCGCCTACATAGAAATTTTCATAAACAGGTACTGTTTTCCCGCCATATGGCTGTATCGTTCCAGCAGTACCTCTTACAAAAAAAGTGCTGTCCCAGAAACCGGCAGGAATATACTTTCCGTAAAAAGCTATTGCCCTGTAGAAATAGTTATCACCGGCAAAGGGGCCGCCCGCAAGTTCAAAGGATATATTTGAATTTATTCCTATGTGAGGGTTCAATATATCATCAATAGTATTCTTTCCCACCGCAAACGTCATACTGCTTGTCGCCAGTGTACCCGCCTGACTCTGTATATAAGAACTCGCTGTAACATCAATATTTGTTACGCTTGTGGTTTCGTATCTGTACCTGACGCTTCCTTTAACATCGTCAGTCAAT
This sequence comes from uncultured Syntrophorhabdaceae bacterium, assembly GCA_964393225.1. Taxonomy (GTDB): domain Bacteria; phylum Desulfobacterota; class Syntrophorhabdia; order Syntrophorhabdales; family Syntrophorhabdaceae; genus MWEV01. Next base: position 3,094 of record CAYMTB010000074.1, on the reverse strand, counting down.
GGCCTTATAAGGGATAAACTTCCGCCCCATGTATTATAATTATACGTATCCATAATTCTTCCAAAATTGAATATGCTTAAACCCGCATTCATGTCCAAATCAAAAATATGAGGTTCTATATACGAAAAATTAAATTGCTGCGTGATAGAGCCAACAGAAGCCGTAAGATAAATCTTTCTCCCTGTGCCCATGAAGTTTTCCTGAGATATATTTCCGGACAGGATGAGCTTATCATATGAACTGTAACCAACCCCGGCGCTTAAAGTGCCTGTAGGCTTTTCTTCTACTGTAATATCCGTATTGATTTTATCCGGCTCATCTGTTTTTACAATCTTGAAATCGCTATTTTTAAAAAATGTGGTGTTTCTCAGGCGCTTCTGGCTTCTTTTGAGGTTTGTTGCAGAAAACCGTTCGCCCTCTACAATCCTCAACTCCCTGCGCACTACTTTGTCTCTTGTCTTCGTGTTTCCCAAAATATTGATTCTGTTAATAAATATCTCTTCATTTTTCTTTATGTCAAAGGTAATATTTATTTTTTGTGTGTCATCATCTATTATAGTGAGGGGTGAGATTTCGCAGAAGGCATAGCCTTTATCCTGGTAAAAATCGTTAAGCCTCATAACATCCCGCTGAAACATGGTGGACCTGAAGGTACTATCTGTTTTACTTCCTAACTCTTTATTCATTACCTCTTTGTCAAATAAAATATCCCCGGAAAAATCTACTGAGCCTACCTTGTATAGATTTCCCTCCTCAACAGGTAATGTAAGGCTCAAAGTTTTCCCATCCTGAGAAACTTTTATGTCAGGGACACCTACCTTCACCCTAATATAACCGTTGTCGTTATAAAAGGCTTCGATGTTTTTCCTGTCATCATCAAGCGCCTCTTCATCGAGAATACCGGAACCATCAAACCAGTAAAACATGTCTTTTTCCCTTGTTCTCATGAAATCTTTCAGCTTACTGCTTTTAAAAGCTTTATTACCCGTAAAAGCAATTTTTGTAACATATGCCTTCTCGGGTTCATCAATTAAAAACTTTACACTTACCTCGTAGCCTTCGTCATAATCAATTTCGTAATTAACCTTTGCTGCATAATAACCTTTGCTTGAATAAAGCTTTCTGATTTCATCCATGCTTTCTTTTATCTTTTCAATATTAAGCACTGTGTTGGTTTTGATTTTAAGTTTGTCAGTAATTTCGGTTGTTTTGAGCTTTTTATTGCCTGACAATAAGATATCTTTGATTGGCGGTCTTTCAATAACCACAAAGGTTATAATTTTCCCTTTATCAGTATCCCGAACATCTATCTGGACATCGCTAAAAAAACCTGTTTTATAGATACTTTTCATGTCGTCCTGGATTTTATCAAGACTGTATGGTTGGTTTTCCTTGATTTTTATGTTGTTCATTATAAAACCAGTGTCGACCCTTTCGTTTCCCGTCACGTTGATCTTTGCAATTTTATCCGGTTCATCGGCCCGGATAATGCTCGGAAACAAGCAGAAAACCACTATGAAAATGGCAATAATTGTCCTGAAAGTCCTCATTAAGAATAGCAAAATTAACAGAAAAATACCTTATTGTAAAGGTAAAAAGTCAGAGAACACTTTAAACAAATGATTTGAATATACGTGCATTCCAACGTATAATTTCACCCGTATGTGCAAAGTATATCTTGTAGGGGCAGGACCGGGAGATTCAGGGCTTATTACATTAAGAGGCCTTAAACTCATTCAAAAAGCTGACGTTATTATTTACGATTATCTGGTCAACAAAGATCTTCTAAACTATTCCAGAAAAGAAGCCGAGCTTATATATGTGGGGAAACAGGCATCTCAACATGAATTGCCTCAATACGACATTAACAGTCTGTTAGTCGAAAAGGCAAATAAAGGGGGAATCATAGTAAGATTAAAGGGCGGTGATCCCTTTATTTTCGGAAGAGGCGGGGAGGAAGCTGAGTTTTTGTACGAAAACGGGATAGATTTTGAAATCGTCCCAGGCGTTACATCCGCCATATCCGCACCGGCCTATTCAGGTATTCCTCTTACCCATAGAGATTATGCATCCACTGTCGCCTTTGTTACAGGACACGAAGATGCTAAAAAGGGAAAATCCACAATCAAATGGGATGAACTTGCCAAGGGGCCGGATACTCTCGTATTTCTTATGGGCATAAAAAACCTGAAAGAAATTAAGGAAAAATTGATAAAGGGCGGCAGAAATCCTCAGACCCCCTCGTGTATCATTCAATGGGGTACTTTACCGGAACAGAAAGTTATTGCAGGGCCGCTGTATAGAATAGACACGCTTGCCAAAAAGGAAGGGATAAAACCACCGGGAATAATTATTGTCGGTGAAGTTGTAAATCTGAGAAAAAAACTGAAATGGTTTGAAAACAAATCACTTTTTGGAAAGAAAATAGCTGTTACACGGGCACCGCATCAATCAATAAAGCTGGGGGAACTCCTCACTGAAAAAGGTGCACAGGTAATTTATTTGCCAACTATAGAAATCATACCTATAGAGCCGAATGAACCCCTTGTGAAATCAATGCATTCCATTGAGAAGTACTTCTGTATTATATTTACCAGTGTTAATGGTATCTCTGTATTTTTTGATAACCTTTTTAGATGCGGCAGGGATATAAGGGCGTTACATGGAATAAAGATCCTGCCTATAGGGGAAGCTACTGCCTCTCTTCTGAAATCTAAAGGCATTTTTCCTGATTTTCTTCCGGAAAAATTCATTTCGGAAGGAATCATAGATGTGCTTAAAGGCATGGATATTAAGGACAAACGGTTTCTTCATCCAAGGGCAGAAGAAGCAAGGAACGTGATTGCCGAATATATCAGAAGCCAGGGGGGACTATGCGATGTAATCCCTGTATACAAGACGGTTTTACCCGAATCTCCTGCTTTACTTACAGAAAAACCTGATATCGTAACATTCACAAGTTCCTCGACAGCAAACAACTTTGTAAGGCTATACGGAAAGAATGTTCTACAAAATACTTTAATCGCATCAATAGGCCCCATCACGACAGAGACATTGAAAAATCACACTATTAATATTCATATAGAGGCTGAAC
>CAYMTB010000073.1:0-14510 GCA_964393225.1 uncultured Syntrophorhabdaceae bacterium | reverse complement strand
TGAGTATACTATGCCCTCTTCACCCTCATCAAGCGACGTTACAGGTAACAGATCGTCATTCACATTGCCATTCATACATTCATTCCCAGTAAATCTTCTGCATTTAACCCGGATTTATCATTAGAATCACTATCGGTGTCGGATAATCCCTCGCAAACACGCTCGTGTTGCTCGACTGCGCTCGCAATTAAACCGTGCCGCTCCGGCGGCTTCAATCGCTCGCGTTCGGCTTCGGAACTTTTGCTTGACAGCAAAAGACCAAGCTTCCTCGCCTCTCGACGGTTTGCTCCGGAACATCCCGACACCTTCCCAATGACAGGTTTGGGTTTAATCTAATTTTTACTATGCCTGTTGGTTAATGTCAATGGAAGGGAAAAAATGCGGTAAATTCCGTAGTCAAAAAAAAAGGGGAATAGGTGATTAGATGATTGGATGTTTAGCTAACCTTCTAAACTTCTAACCCTCTAAACATCAATTCCTAATCCTGCATTTAAAGACGTGTTTGCGAGGGATGGTCCGACACCCATGCCATGATGATTCTAACGATAAATCCGGGTTTATTTCTCAGGTCTGTAGATGGGTATCACATAAGGGCCTTCGGGAACAACAGCTACACGGGTATCTTTTTTTGCTTTGACTATTTTCTCGATGCTTTCTCTCAGTGATTTTACAATGGCAACGCCTGTCAAAGATTGTTCTTCCTCTGAAAGGCATCCGCTGTACAGGTGCATCGTCCCCAGCTTCATGGCCTTTATCTGCATGACCGATTCCCACTCATCGATACCGGCATACTGTTTTTGAGCAGTTTCTTCCATGAATCTGTCAGCCCCCATAGCGATCAGTCTGGCCTGCGAATCGGCATATTCCTGGGTGCCAAGCCCCTCTGAACATTCTGATACAACAAAAATATCTCCGCCCGGCTCCAGTATGTCAGCAACACCCACCATCCCCTTTATGGTCTGGTAATAGTTCCTGTCAAGCGGATAGCCTGCGGCGCTGGTAATGATTGTTTTGTATTTTCGTGGAACAGGGATTTCAAAATACGGCCGCGCAAAGGAAACGGCAGCAAGATGACTCTCTTCAATTTCACCAAAATTGACAAAGGAAATTTTGCGGTCTTCATCAATGACGCAATTAACGGCAAAAGATCCCCCGATCATCCCCACAGCAGCCATCTGCTCTTCGTGGAGATGGTTTCCTTCCAGTATACAGTTTGCCACATTGTCCCGTTCGAGTACCCTCGTGGAATGGAGTACCGTGATGGTGTCCTGGTGGGCGATGCCCGGGATAATGACCTTTCGTCCCCCGGAATAGCCGGCCATAAAATGAGGCTCCACAAGGCCCACGGCAATGCGCAGATCGGCTTCCACAAAACGTCGGTCAAGCTTTACCGGTATACCGTGCGGTGTGGTGCCTACGTAGACATGATCATCATCGTTCCTGGCAAAATGGTTGGCTGTCTGAACGGTTTCAAGAACCCAGTCACTCCCCACGACCTCACGAAGTTCTTCTCCTTCGTTGGGACGATGGAGACCCGTCGCAACAAGAATGAGAATAGAAACAGGGTCAACTCCTGCAGCAATTAACTGTTCGATGAGCGGAGGAAGAATTGTCCCGTTCGGCACGGGTCTCGTGTTATCACAAATGAGAATGCATACACGCTTTCGGCCCTTTGCTTCCTCCCTCAGGGGCCGGCATCCCGGAGGGTTAGACAATGCCTTCCGTACCGCTTCCTGCGGGCCTTTAAGAACAGGCATCGGCTTCTTCTTTATTACCGTAATATCAAGGTTATCGGGAAGATCGAGAGGTAATCCCGCTTTCCCGTATCTCATCACAACACGCATAGGTCCTCTACTGAAAATACAGCGAATTACATACCGAGATAGGCCTTTCTCACGAGATCAGACTTTATCAATTCTTCCCCCTTGCCTTCCAGTACGATGCGTCCTGTCTGGAGGACATAGGCCCGGTGTGAAACATGGAGCGCCTCAAAAACATTCTGCTCCACAAGCAGCACCGTAACGCCTTTCTCATTTATCTCCCGCACGATAGTAAAGATTTCCGAGACAAGTTTAGGCATCAGCCCGAGGGAAGGTTCGTCAAGCATCAGGAGGGATGGACGGGACATCAACCCACGGGCAATAGCCAATTGCTGCTGTTCTCCGCCGCTGAATGTATCTGCGCGCTGGTTCTTCCTCTCCCGAAGGATGGGAAAGGTATTAAATACATCTTCCAGCGTATCTTCCACTTCATCCTTGGAATCAAGGGCATAGGCGCCTAACAAAAGATTGTCTAAAACGGATAACCTGCCGAAAAGTCTTCTTCCTTCAGGAATCATGGAGATCTTTTTCTTTACGATTTCATATGGAGGGGTTTGACTGATAGGGACACCATCGAGGAGGATCTCACCCTTTTGCGGATGCATAAGACCGGATATTGTTTTCAGGATGGTTGATTTTCCGGCCCCGTTAGAACCGATGAGACCGATCACCTCACCTTTATCGATATGAAAGGAAACATCCTGTAATGCGAGCAGACCCTTGTACCCAACAGAAATATTATTGACTGACAGCATAGCACTCCCCTAAATAGGCTGAAATTACTTCTGTGCTGCATACGACTTCTTTCGGCGGCCCTTCCATAATCTTTTTTCCTGAATTCAAGACAATGACCCTGTCGGATATCTCCATGACAGCTTCCATGACATGTTCGACAACTACAAGGGTCATCCCGTTCTTTCTGATACTTTTCAGCAAATCTATTATCCCTCTCAGTTCTACAACCGTTAACCCCGCCATCGATTCATCGAGCATCAAAAGTTTCGGCCGGGTAGCGAGCGCCATGGATACTTCAAGCCTCTTTTTGTCTGCAATGGTCAGCTCTGTCCCGAGGAAATTCTTCTTTTCCGTAAGGCCGGTAAACGCAAGCACCTCTTCAGCCTTCTCGATTGCGTGGTTAATTCTCGTAAAGTGGAGTAACGCGGCTGTTGTTACATTTTCCAGAACAGTCATGTCGCTTATTATCTGCACAACCTGAAAGGTTCTTGCAATTCCCATTTTACAGATTTTATCAGCCCTGTAGCGGGTTATATCTTCACCATAGAAAAAAATATTCCCGCTGTTTGCCGGATAAAAGCCGGTGATGCAGTTGAAAAGCGTTGATTTTCCGGCCCCGTTCGGCCCTATAATGCTGACTATTTCCCCTTCTTCTACTGTAAAGTCAATGTTGTCATTTGCGTAAAGACCGCCAAAATGTTTTGTAACACCTTTCACTTCTAAACAGGAAGCCTTCTTCATTTTGTCCTCTTGCCCATATTAGTAAAAAATCCCCACACACCCTTTGGCTGATACATTGAAATCAAGGTAATCAGGAATCCGTAAATAAGCATATCAATGCCGGTACCCTTATGCCCCAGCCAGATCCTCGTAAACTCGGACAGGGGCACTAAGATGAGCGCCCCGATGACGGGCCCCATGACTGAACCTGCGCCCCCAAGCATGGAGATCAGAACGAGCTGAACTGATATCGGCAAAAGCATGACGCTTTCCGGATCTATGTAAAGAACATACTGCGCGTAAAAGGTGCCCGCCATGGCCGTTAAAAAGGCGCTGATCATGATTGCTATAAGACGGTACCAGACAACATTGATACCGAGGACTTTGGCCACGTCGTGACTCTCCTTGATAGCACGGAAATAATACCCCATCTTGGATGTGCTGATAAGATAGCAAACGATAACGGCGATAAGGAGAAAAGCAAGTATGATGTAGTAATAGGGGAGTTTCGATGAGTGAAACATGAAATTCTTGAAGCCGTCATCCAGCATGGGCAGTGATAGGCCTTCTGCAGCGCCGATAAGTTTCCAGTTATTAAAATGAATCCGGACAATTTCACCGAAGGCGATGCTTGCGATGGCAAAATAATGACCCCTTAAATCGGAACAGGGATATCCGATGGCTGCAGCAACGAAGGCAGCAACCAACCCGCCGGCTATCATCCCTATCCACGGGTTCACCTGGTAGGAGATAAGAAGAAAAGAAGAGGTATATGCCCCGATTCCGAAAAAGGCCACCTGTCCGAAAGAAAACATCCCTGCATAACCGCCCATGATATTCCAGGCAACCGCCATCACGGCAAACATAAAGAACAGGATCGCCACATGCTGCACCGCAGTATTGGTAACAACAAGAGGGAAGATGATTGCAAGGATTAAAGCAATACCGATATAAGAAAACTGTTTATTCATAACATTCTGCATGTCTTACCACCCTAAGAGACCTTGAGGCCTTATCCAGACCGTAATGAGATAGATCATGAACACAATTGCATATTTATATGAAGGATCAAAAAAGAAACCGCCCAGGGTCTGGACGAGTCCAACCAGTATACCGGCTATGAACGCCCCCGAGATACTGCCAAAGCCGCCAAGCGCCACAACGCAAAAGGCAATCGTCCCGAAGACGCCTCCAACCTGAGGATAGATGTAATAATAGGTGGATAAAAAAGCGCCTGCAATCCCGACCAATGCAGCGCCCATCCCGAAAGAAAGGGAGTTAATACGCTCCGTATTGATCCCCATGAGCAGCGCCGCCTCTCTGTCCATCTCTGTTGCAAGGATTGCCTTCCCTGTTTTCGTCTTTTTCAGGAAGAGAAAAACGAAGAGCGACGTAATAATACTTCCAATGGATGCTACCGTTTTCGGAATGCTGAGCTGAACGCCGCTGATATCCCATGTTCCGCTCAGGAGCGGTTTTGCGATAAGCCGGAAATCGGGGCTCCACCAATAAACTGCCAGGTTGGAGATAAAGATGCTGACCCCGAAGGTAACCACCAACTGGGCCAGCATTGGTCCTGACATGACTTTGCTCACAATGAAGCGGTAGATGAGTAACCCTATAACAAACAGAAGGGCCGTGCAGATCGGGATTGAAAAGAGCGGGTCCAGGCCGTAAAGTGTATAGAGCCAGAAGGAGGTAAACATGCCGACCATCAAAAAATCACCATGGGCAAAGTTGACGATATTCATTACACCCCATATGAGGGTAAGGCCTATGGCGATAAGGGCATACATGAAACCAATTAAAAGACCGTTCACAATCTGCTGCATTAGCTGTTCAGGCACTGTTTATCCTCCTGCTTTAACGTTCTTTTTTACCTTCCTTATTTCTCACTCACACACTTACTTACTCACTCACCTACTCACTTACCTACTCACTTACTTTCTCCCCCTCCACGGAGGGAACGGCCAGATTACTTCTGCCGGTGCTGCATCGAAAGGCCACACCGTGACATACTTTTCATTCTGTATCTGAACGAGTGTTCCGGTAGCATATATGTTCTGATGTGATTTAGGATCGAATTTTATCCCTTTCCACGGATATATCATCTGGTCACCGGGGATGTTCGTTGCGAGAAGTGCTTTCACAATTTCTTCGCTATTGGTAGATTTGGCCCTGTTGATTGCGTCTGCAAGCACAAAAGGTGCGGCGAAACTGCGGGCGGCATTCTCACTCATTTCAACACCGTATTTCTTCTTGAAAAGTTCGCCAACCTGACCGATAAGGGGTTTCTTTTTTGCAAGGTCCAGGGCGAACGTTGATCTGATAACGATATAGTTGCCATCTGCCTTCACCGCAGGGAGATAGCCCGGCTCAATGTAGCCGGCAAAGGTAGTGATCCCCATGGGCGTAAAGTTCATTTCTTTAAAGGTCTTAGTGAAAAGAATGGCATCTGTAATGTAGGACGCATGCATCAGGATGTCCGGCTTCGCCTTTATCAGTGTTCCCACTTCGCTGGTAACATCAGTTGCGTTGGCCGGGTATGACACATCCGCTACGACTTTATAACCGAATTCCTTGGCATACTGGGCAGCATATTTTCCCACGTTGGCGCCGAATTCGGTATTTTCATACAGAAGGCCAACGGAGTTGATCTTTTTACCTGTCTTCTTTTCTATATCTTTAAGAAACTGGAACTGATCTTTTGCAAAGATCGCATCGTGAGGACTTACCCTGAAGAAGTATTTGAACCCCCTTTCCGTTAATGTCGGAGATGACGAATCAGAGCATACATAGGGTACTTTAAGCCTTTCAGTTGCCTGGCTGGCTGTCTTGGTAACGGAGCTCTGATAGGCCCCTATTATTGCCACCACCTTTTCCTGTGTAATGAGCCTCTCTGTTTCCGACATGCCATTTTTAGGCTCCCCTTTGGTATCGGCAAAAACAAGCTCAATCTTCGCTCCGCCGAGGCTCGGGATTCCTTCTGTCTTTGCAAGCGGGAGATTGAGGTCATATTTACCGTTAATAATATCAACGGCCAATTCCGCCCCGCGCCTGCAGTCAAGACCCGTAGAGGCGATGTTGCCGGTCAGGGGATAAACAGCCCCGATCTTGATGGTCTTTGGCTGCTGCGAAAAAACAGAAAATGAAAAACATAAAACCACAATTAAAGACAAACACATTACCGACAACCATTTTGCTTTCATCTTACCCTCCACATTACTATTATTTTTGTTCCGTCACTTAATTGTTTTTCCTTTTTTTCCCCCGATGGGCGCTACATTTTGTTTCCAGAATTCTATCACTTCAGTGATATGCTGCGTCATGATTGATCCTGCCAAGTCGGGGTCCCCTTTCTTCATGGCGTCAAAGATCTCTCTATGCCGCACTGAAGAAGTTTTAATGATATTCGGCAGACGGTTTATCGTGGTTAACTGGTAACGGAGAAGTTCCTTAATATTCTCCAGTATCTTCAACAAAATACGGTTACCGGCAGCCTTCCCGACGGAAAGGTGGAATTCGTAATCCATGTCGCTGAATGCCGCAAAATCCCCGCTTTTAATGCTCTTTTCCATCTGCTGGAGAAGCTTCTCAACATAATCCAGGCCATCAGAATCTATATTCCGGGCAGCCATCATTGCGGTATTTGATTCGATAACCTTCCGTGCTTCGAGCAGTTCTTCCATGACAGGTGTGCCTTCCGTGAGAAATATGCCCCTGCCGTGACTGATCTCGACAAGGCCGATGGAGGCTAAATTCTGCAGGGCTTCCCGCGCCGAGATGACGCTGGTGCCTGTTTGTTTCGCAAGATTTTCTGTGGAAGGCAATTTGTCGCCGGGCAGAATGTCGCCCTTCATTATCAGATCTAAAAGGCTTTTGATTACTACATCGCTTGATCTTGTAGTTTTCATATGAATGTGATATTACATATAATGATATAATGATTATATGTGTCAAGAAATATTTTATGACTGACTAAAATATTTTCAGGAGGAAAAAACATGCCCGGATTCAGTGCGAACTTGACAATGCTTTTCACGGAAGTTCCTTTTATGGAGCGGTTTGAGCGGGCAGCACGGGCAGGTTTCAAAGCGGTGGAATACATGTTCCCCTACCCTTACTCAATCGGTGAGTTGGCTGAGAAGCTGGAACAATATAAGCTTGCTCAAGTCCTTATTAATCTGCCGGCGGGCAACTGGGAAAAAGGTGAACGGGGGGTAGCCTTATTACCTGACAGGGTCAAAGAATTTGAGGACGGGGTGGGGATTGCCATAGGGTATGCCAGGGCCTTGAAATGCCCTCAGGTTAATTGTCTTGTGGGATTAACACCGGATCTGCCAGAGGAAACGTTAAGGGCAACACTTGTAAACAACCTGAGGTTCGCCGCTGAAATCCTTGCAGAAGCAAATATCCGTCTCCTCGTGGAAGCTCTTAATACAAAGGATATTCCCGGATTTTATCTATCCTCCACCGCAGATGTCCTGTCTTTGATACGGGATGTAAACCATCCGAACGTGTCCTGCCAGTATGACGTTTACCATATGCAGGTCATGGAGGGTAACCTGACAGAGACAATAAGAAAGTATATCAATACGATTGGGCACATCCAGATCGCCGACAACCCGGGACGCCACGAGCCGGGAACAGGTGAAATCAATTTTGAAAATCTTTTTCGTTTTATCGATGAAACAGGGTACAAAGGATTCATCGGCTGCGAATATAAGCCCCTCGCCGGGACAGAAGATGGTTTGGGATGGATTAAACCTTATTTATAAAGGAGGGAAAGGTCATGAAGAAAATCGGTTTTATCGGATTAGGAATAATGGGCAAACCAATGGCAGGGCATTTGCTAAAAGCAGGGTACACCCTTTATATTTTTGATATAATGCATGAATCTGTGGCAGAATTGAAAAACCTCGGCGCCATCCCCTGCCGTAACTCAAAAGAGGTGGCGGAGAATTCTGAAATTGTCATTCTCATGCTCCCCGATACACCTGATGTTGAAGAAGCATTGTTCGGTCATGATGGAGTATCTAGCGGGGTTAAGTCCGGGTCCATGGTGGTCGATATGAGCTCCATCTCGCCCATAGCCACACGAAAATTCGCTGAGAAGCTGGCCAAACTGGGAGTAGAGATGCTCGATGCCCCTGTATCGGGTGGACAGCTTGGCGCACAAAATGCGGCCCTTTCAATAATGGTTGGCGGAAAAACACAGGTTTTTGAAAAAATTAAGCCTATTTTTGAAAAAATGGGAAAGAATATCGTTCTTATAGGGGGTAATGGAGACGGACAGGTCTGCAAGGTGGCCAACCAGATCGTGGTGGCTTTAACCATAGAAGCAGTCAGTGAGGCGCTGCTTCTCGCATCAAAGGCCGGGGCCGATGTGACAAAAGTAAGGGAGGCGCTGCTGGGAGGTTTTGCCCAGAGCCGTATCCTCGAAGTCCATGGCGAAAGAATGATTAAACGCACATTCCAGCCTGGTTTCAAAATTAAACTCCACCAGAAAGACCTTAACCTCGCCCTCCAAACAGGCAGGGACATCGGTGTAAGTCTGCCCAACACATCTACGGCCCAGGAACTTTTTACAGCCGTATCCGCTGACGGCGGGGCTGAACTGGATCATTCAGCCATGGTGCAGGCTCTTGAAAGGCTTGCCAATTTCACAATCGGCGGAAAGTAGATAAATCTTATCGTATTCTTGTTATTGTATTCTTGTTTTCAATCGTGGTAATCTTTTCAATAAACACTCAGGGCCTTTTTGGCACAAGTGACAAAAGGCAGTGATGAATTAAGAATAATAAGCGTTTTTTAATTTTTTAATTCTACACAGCTAACAGCTGAAAAAAGGAGGAACGCATGAAAGTAAAAACAGTTTTAGCAGTTATGGCAGTTTTCATCGGTGTGGTAGTTCTTGGTGGATGTGCTACCCAGCCCCAGACTGTATCGATGCAGACATCGGGTGGACAGCAGGAGCAGGTCGCTGTACCCAAGAGCACCTGGACAGGTGCTGCCTCCGGGGTACAGGCGGATGCACTGGCACAGGAGATTGTTGAAGCAAACAATAACAGCATGAAGGAATTCGACAAATTGCAGGGACATCTTGACAAGGAAGACCAGCGTATGGCAAAGCTGCAGTCCACGGAGGACAAGGAGCTACAGACGGCACAGACAGACGGCACTGGCAAAGCTCGAAGCCCTTTCAAACGAGCAGGGCACCGGTCAGATAACGCTATTCTTCAAAACCGGATCAGCCAAACTGGATCAGGCACAAACACAGCGCCTCATCACCTTCCTCGACTACCTCTCCCGCTCCAGTCATGGACGGAAGGTTATCCTGCTTTCCATCGGCAGTGCATCTGCCATCGGGACCGCGCAGGTCAACAAGAAGCTGAGCGTTGCACGTTCGGAAACACCCCTGCCCATCATCGACCAGTACCTGGTGAACATCCCGCACACATTTTACAAGGTCACAGGCATCGGCGACATGTATGCGCCCAAGGGCGAATCGAAGCAGGTCGAGAACCGTTACCAGAACGTGCGTATCGTTGCAGTGTACGATACCAGCACGCTACCCAAATAAAAGGGGGTATCGGTGCTGAGCATTTATCTTTAATATCAGAATTTACCGCATCTCCTTACCGTCCTGTGCCGGCTTCCGGGTTATCCCGAATGCCCGCACAGGAATGAAGTACCCCGCGGCAAGCCACGGGGTATCAAAGGCAAAACAAAAACGCTAAAATCTTCTCGGAGCAATCTCCGGGGTATTGACCCTCGGGGCAATACACATAATGCATAGTTTCTTAGAAAATCATATTGTTATCAGTGTAATAGGAACGCTGCTGCATGTCACCTTTCCTGCCATTGTCTTTGTTATCAGTGCAAACCTCACATTCAAGGATCTCGTGAGGGAACTCAAAAAACCCTGGTTGCTGCGCAAGACCTTTTTGGTGGCATGTGTAATCGTCCCGCTCATCACTGCAGCAACCGTTAAGATGCTCAATGTCCCACTTCTTCTTGGAGGGATTATGCTGATTTCAGCAATAGCACCGGGCGACCCCTTTGATCTCGTGGAGGCAAAAGGCAAAAAAGGCAGCATTTCTGTGGCTGCCGTCATCATGCCGTTTTTGGTTCTTGTAATGCCCTTGACTGCCCCGATCTGGTTATGGGTCTTAAGTCAATGGTTTCCCATGCATCTGTCGGTTTCACCCGGCGCCCTCTTTGTTGAAATTGCCCCTCTCACGATTGCACCCCTGCTGGCGGGAATACTGTTCCACAGGTTTTTACCGTCTGTTACAAAGGTTCTCCAACCCATACTGGAGTGGTTCTTTCGCATTTCTGTCATTATCCTGTTATTGATTTTCATTGTACCCTCAATAGAAGCAATGACAAAATTCAACTTTGCCTCCTACGCCGCTATCTTTATAGCCATATCCCTATCGCTCTTTGCCGGTTACTACGCAGGCGGGTCGAACCGGAAAGACCGCATCAGCTTGAGCGTGACCTCAGGGCTGGGCAATCTTGCCGTTATCCTCCTAGTTGCCCATGTGTGTTATCCCAAAGTTCATGTGTTATTCACGGTATTCGCCTACGTCATCGTAAGATGGGTGGTCTTTATATTCTGGTTCCTTATTCTGAAGGGCAGATTGCATCTGCGGGGCGAAAAGCTGGAGTAAATAGGCAGGGAACAGTGTTTAGCGTAGAGTCGAAGTTGCGAAGTTCAGAAGTTGCGAAGTTATGCGAAACTTCGTATTTTCGTAACTTCCTATCTTCGTGTTTATGTACTTTATACTGTCCGCTATCCGCTAAACGCTAAACGCCAATAAGGGGGCGGAGTTCAGGGACGATTGTCCCTCCCCTGCCGTATATACACGGAGGCCTGCTCTTCCAGTATACGGCGCAGATGCGGGGCTTTGCCCATCAGCGACAGGAACAAATCCCGCTGCAGGGTCAGAAAGACTGTTGATATTGTCGTGGCAACAGTAGCAATCCGGGGTATGCTCTTCAGCAGGGCAATCTCTCCGAAATGATCACCGTCTTCCAGGATATTCACCACGTGCGCACTACCGTCAATTCCGTTTTTTGTGACTTCCACCCGTCCCCGTACAATTATGTAGAACCTGTCGCCCTGATCTCCTTCGTGCACAACGACACGTCCTGGGGGATAACGCTCGGTAACAAACAATCTGGATACATCCTTCAGCAGTTCATCATCAAGCCCCTCAAGAATCGGTACCATCTTAAGCCTTTCCGCTGTAACTTCGGCCGCTTCGCCGTCGCCGCTCAGGAGAAACCCGCTCTGCTTCTGCCAAAGGGCATTGTAACAGCCTTTCTGGCTGAGCAGTTCATCGTGCCTTCCCCGTTCTACAATGTGTCCGCTATCAAAGACGTAAATCGTGTCCGCGTGCATAATAGACGAAAGACGGTGGGTAACGGAAATAACCGTGCGTTCATGACCGATGCGGCGCAATGTGGCATTGATTGCAGACTCTGCAGCAGAGTCCAGAGCCGATGTAGCTTCGTCCAGAATCAGGATCTCCGGATTGCGAATCAGTATCCGGGCAATAGCAACCCGCTGCCGCTGCCCCCCGGATAGTCTGCTGCCCCGCTCGCCAACCGGCGCAGCGTAACCGCCGGGCATGCCGGTGATTATATCATGAATCTCGGCGGCCCTGGCTGAGGTCTCAATACCGGTATCGCCGGCGTCCGGATTTCCATATTTGATATTTTCCCGGATTGAAGTATTAAAAAGAAAATTCTCCTGCAGGACAACACCCATCCGGGCACGCAGTGAATCCTGTGTCACTCCCCGGATATCAATCCCGTCAAAGGTTATTACCCCGCTGTCCGGGTCATAAAATCTCATCAGCAGATTAACGGCCGTGCTCTTACCGGACCCGCTGGAGCCTACGAAGGCTACTGAGCTTCCCTGATGGATCAGAATACTGACGTTCTTTAAAATGGGTTGTTCCGGCATATAGCCAAAATTCACATCTTTGAAAGCTATTTCCCTGGCAAGACGGGGCAGAACAGAGGCGTTGGGTTTATCCTGAATAAGTGTTTCTTCACGGAAAAGCCGGTCGATCCGTTCCATACCTGCTGCGGCTTGCATAAGCTGCGGCAGAATGGACGTCATATCATATACGGACTTACTGACAATGACAAAGATTGCATTGAAAGAAACCAGCGCCCCGATTGATAATAAACCCTGAAAGGCAAGCATGGTACCGACGCAAATCACGATGATGTGAAAAATAAGAATCCCGATGCCAGGGGTTCTTTCCATCATGAAGCTGAGAAAATTGGCACGAACCGCTATGTGGGAAAGGCCGGAAACCTGGTCTTGAAACTTATCCACAAATAAATGCTTTAGATTGAAGGCCTTGACAACTGTCTGGGCGCCTATGTTTTCTTCCACCGTGTTCAGGATTTCCGCCTGCGCATTCTTGTATTGGTCATTGGCGTCAGCGGCTTTCTTCCTGATAAGCCTGGGGCCGATTATACAGACAGGCAAGCCCAGTATGGCCAGCAGCGCCAGTTTCCATTGAAGGATAAACAGTAGGACTGTGCTGAATATAAGGCCGATAAGAGACATCATCCCTGTGGGGATCGCAGTGACTACAGCGCTTTCAACAGAGGCCAGGTCAGTGGAGAAATTTGCAATGATATCCCCCGGACGTTTGCGGCTGTAAAATTCTATCGGCAGGTGCTGAAGATGACTGAAGATCTGAAGCCGCAGGTCTTTTAACACATCTGCGCTAAGTCGAGCATACAGATAGTCCCGGCCAACGCCAACGACCGAAACCAGTATGCCTCCGACGGCCAGCGTGACCAGAATCAGTATTAAAAGCCTGTAATTATGGGGTTCGATGGCGTCATCAATGAGAAACTTGAAACTGAAAGGCAACATGGTATCATACACGAGGCCCGCAATCATACCCAGGAGCAGCAGGGTTGTATGCCATTTGTAGGGACGCATATAGACAAACACATGCCCCAGGAATTTATTCATGTATTACATCCCGGATATTCACCTTTTGAACTCAATTGTATTATACCATAAGATATTTCTTTTTCACGCCTTCCTTTGCTTTGAGTTCAGCGCAGCAAGCTTTTTGTAAAATTATATTTATATGAGTAGTAATAAAGTGCACCGGCGTGAAAGAAACAGCATAGAGCGTGGAGCGTTTAGCGTAGGGCGTACAGGATTCAAGAAAACCCTTGACAATACATTAAACTAACAAGAAAATAAAACGAGAAATAAAACATGAAAAGATTGGTTTATCCTCTTCTTGGTATACTTCTTCTTGCAGCGCCCGGCTTCCCCTTCTCAGGCCAGGAGGTATTTGATGTCTGGCAGGATCAGTATATCGTTCGGGGTACCAATGATACACTGCTTGATGTGCCTTATGTCGCCACGGAATACCGCATTATTGATGAAATGTTCAAACTCCTGGAAATCCGGAGCGGCGATGTCCTGTACGACCTCGGCTGCGGCGACGGGAGAATCGTTATAGAAGCGGTGAAAAAACCAGGCATTCGCGGGGTAGGCATCGACATCGACCCCAGGCGGATCGCTGAAAGTAAAGCGAACGCGATTGCCGCTAAGGTTTCCGACAGGGTTGTTTTCCTTCAGAAGGACCTCTTCGAAACTGATATCAGAGAAGCTACTGCTGTCACACTCTTCCTTTTTACCGAGATTAATCTGAAGCTGAGACCAAAGCTTTTTCAAGAACTCAAACCCGGCACCCGGATTGTGTCCCATAACTTCGACATGAGAAGCTGGAAACCCGACAAAGAGGTAAACCTTGGATTAAGTATTGACGGCTTCCACAATCTTTACTTCTGGATTCTTCCTGCGAATGCCTCGGGTCTCTGGCAGGGCCGGCACAATGGAGAACCCTGGACTCTCCTGATAAACCAGCGGTTTCAGAAAATAGAAGGGAGCCTGATAATTAATGGAAAAACGGTTCTGCCGCTGTCAGATACAGCAATCACAGGGGATGCAATCCGTTTTATTGCCAGGAATCAGGAACAGAACAGATCAATTGCCTTCACGGGAAAGGTAAAAGGCAACGTAATGGAAGGCGTCTTCAGTGAAACGGATGCAACTGGAGGTCCATGGAAGGCAACCCGGGACCCTGCAACAATTTCCTGGATAGAATAATAGCCTCGTGAAAGGTTATATCCGTGGAGCATTAAAAGATTAGGTATTGCCAAAAGCTGCATGAAAAC
>CAYMTB010000072.1:0-14549 GCA_964393225.1 uncultured Syntrophorhabdaceae bacterium | reverse complement strand
TACATATAAAAGACTATCAAAGATAAGAGAAACAGATGCCCTGGAAGACATTACAGAAGAGTTGAAAGACCGGTATGGCGATTTGCCGAAACCTTTGAAAAATCTCCTTGAGGTCATATCCTTAAAGATATTTCTCTCAAAGTTTAAGATCAGGAAGGTAGAACATTCAGCAAAGCAGCTCGTTTTTCATGTTACAGAGCATACTCCGCTCAATATGAAGAGCATACTGAAGCTCGTAAAGGGTGATGACGGCAATAGGCTAAAGCTCCTGCCGGACGGGAGGATTATCATTGAAACCGATAAGAAAGCGGAAGAATTGATATTTTTAACAAGAAATGTGTTGATGGAAATCGTTTCCATGTGATATAAAGAAACAGCATTTTGCTATTGGTGCTCAGCATTCAGCCACGAAATATATGAGACCGCCACTTTTTATTACATACATGTGCTGACCCATTTGAGCTTATTGCAGACAGTTTAAATTATAATGAGGTGAAACAATGAAGAAATTATGTATCTGCCTTTGCCTTCTCCTTTTTGTCTGTGCCTGTGCCAAAAAAGAGGATAGCAAGGTTTTGGTAACCATTGATAACGATAAAATGACAGTACAGGAGTTTAATAAAGAACTTGACAAAATACCGGTGAACATGAAGATGCTTGTTGCAACCCAGAGCGGTAAGAAAAGCTATCTGGACAAGTTAGTCGTTAAAAAGCTGCTTTTGAGAGAGGCCGGAAAAGAAAAGATGGATACCGAGAAGGAATTCCAGGAAAGGCTTGCCGACATTAAAGATCAACTCCTTATAGAGTCATTATTGAAGAAAAAGATTGCTGCCGACGCAAAAATAAGTGACGACGACTTAAAAAAATACTATGAGGCGAATAAGGAAAACTTCAAACGTGAAAGAGAGATAAGTACACGGCATATACTCCTCAAGACAGAGGAAGAAGCAAAACAGGTCCAGGGAAAACTCATCAAAGGAGAAGATTTTATCGAGCTTGCAAAGAAATATTCGATTGATCCTAATGCCGGTGCAACAGGAGGAGAAATAGGCTTCCACCCGAAAGGCTCGCTGGTCCCTGAATACGAAGCTGCAGCATTCAAATTAACCAAAGTAGGTCAGGTAAGCGGTATCATAAAAACACAATTCGGGTATCATATCATCAGACTCGAGGGGACTAAGCCCCCTTCATATGTGCCTTTTGACGAGGTTAAGGACTTCATTAAACAAAAGATACTCCAGGAAAAACAGTCGGAATTGCTCGAGAAATATATCGACAGCTTGAAGAAGTCTGCCAAAATAACGATAAACGAAGCATTGCTTAACGAAGATAAGGCCGGAGTCCCGGAGAAATCAGAGAAACCGGACAAACCGGAGAAACAGGACAAGCAAGAAAAACCGGAAGCTCAGGGGGCGCCGCAGCCAAAGAAATGAGCCGTTTTATTGCAGCAATTTTTCTTGTTATAACTTTCTGTTTTCCGGCAATTTCCTTCTGTGAAATAGTCGACAGAGTTATAGCTATTGTTAATGACGATATTCTTACGCTGAAAGAAGCGGAAAAGTATGTTCAGATCGAGACGCAGGGCAAGTATGTATCGGTAAATGAATACTTCAGAAATATCCAGTTAAGGGAAAAATTATCCGCCCTCATCGAGGGCATCCTTATCAAGCAGCAGGCACGGAAATTAAAGATTAATGTAGCTGATAAAGAAGTGGATAGAATTGTCGATAATATCAAGAAGCAATATCTCATAGACGATGAACAGTTGAAGAGCAAGCTTAAAGAAGAAAAAATAAATTATAAAGATTTTTACGAAGGCATCAGGATGAATACACTCCGGGGAAGGGTAATGGCACAGGTAATATCTCCCGATGTTGTTGTTACAGACAAGACCCTCAAAGCGTACTATGACACGCATACCGATGAATTCAGGGACGAAGAGTTCCGGCTTCAGCAGATATTTATTTCCAACAAGACAGTAAACGCGCAACAAAAGATTTTTACCGCCTACAGCCTCCTGAAGCAAGGAACACCCTTCGAAGAGGTTGCGAAGAAGTTTTCCGAGGACCCTTCTGCTTCCCAGGGAGGGGACATTGGTTACGTGAAGAAAGGGGATCTTGTGCCCGGGTTGAGGGAAGCAATCGGTGCACTCGCACCTGGCGGATATACGGATATACTGACCACTCCTTACGGATTTCATATATTACGGCAGGCTGAAGTGAAAAAAGGAGATAGCCTGCCATTTGATGATGTTAAGGGGAAGATCCATGAGCGTATTGTTGCTGAAGAATCAGAAAAAAGGTATAAAGAATACATAGGAAAATTACAGCAGTCGGCATATATCGAGGTCAAGATCTGAAAAGAATTGCCATTACCATGGGTGACCCCGCCGGTATCGGCGGCGAGGTTATCCTGAAATCCCTTCCGGACCTGAGCAAAAAAACTATCCCCGTAATCATTGGTGACGGCTACGTAATGGACGTTGTGGCTAAGCAATTATTCGGCAGCAACGCGCCCTGTTTGAATAATTTCAAAGAGGAAGACACAAGCGGTGCCGAATTCATAGACCTCGGATTAATTGAGGAAGTGCAATTCGGAAGAAGCGACCCGAAGTATGGCAGCGCTTCTTATCAATATATCATTGAAGCATTAAAGCTTCTTTTTGCCGGAGAGGTTTCAGCGATTGTTACCTGCCCCATCAATAAAAAATCGATCAACTCGGCAGGAATAGAATTTATCGGACACACAGAATTGCTTGCCCATTATAGCGGCGTAAAGGACTATGTAATGATGATGGCAAACAGGAGCATGCGTGTTTCCCTTGTAACTATTCATATTCCGATAAAAGCGGTGCCGCGCGCGCTCTCTGTTGAAAAAATAACAAAAACCATCCTGATTACCCACAATTCCCTGAAAACATATTTCGGACTGGAAAGCCCGCACATTAAAGTGTGCGGACTGAACCCCCATGCAGGCGAAGAGGGCATCATGGGCGACGAAGAATCCATGATACGGGAGGCGATAAGCATAGCACAATCACTCAATGCGAACGTAGAAGGTCCGTTCCCGGCTGACACGTTGTTCCACAGAGTCGATTGTGACGCCTATATTGCAATGTACCATGACCAGGGCCTTATACCGGTTAAGACAATCGATTTTGCCAGAACGGTAAATATAACACTGGGGTTGCCTTTTATAAGAACATCTCCAGGTCACGGAACAGGGTATGACATTGCAGGAAAAGGGATAGCTGACCCATTAAGTCTGTTAGAAGCATATCGAATTGCCGAAGAGATGATGTGCATAAATCAATCAATTTAATAATGTTTGGCTAACATAAAATCATTTATTATCAATGTTATATTGGTTGACACCACGATGTCTGGTTTTCTAAAATCTTCTTGACAAAAGCTTATCCATACAGTAAAAACTGTATCATAGATGCATTTTTGGATACTGTATACAAAAAAATTTTAGAAAACCTCTTTGAAGGGGGTGATGTTCAGAACTTCTAGTAATTGATGTTAGAGTCTAAAATTTATTAAAAACAAAAAAAATTAGGGGGTATTTTATGAGTACCAGAAAATTATTGTTAGTATTTTTTGCTGTTGCCTTTTTGTGCAGTATAAATATGGCAGTACCTCAGCATTCATACAGTCAGGCAGCTATCACGCTCAAGTATGCCAATTTCCCTCCAGCAACCACGTTCCCATGCGTCCAGATGGAAAGATGGGCTAAAGAAGTGGAGAAAAGAACAAGCGGAAAGGTCAAGGTACAGACCTTCCCGGGCGGAACACTGCTCCCCGCAAAAAACATTTTTGACGGAGTCATATCGGGAATGGCCGATATCGGTAACTTCGCCATGAGTTATCAGCCGGGACGTTTCCCTATCTCGGAAGCTGTCGATCTCCCGGTCGGGTTTGCTAACGCGCGGGTAGCGAGCCTTGTTCTTTTCGATCTTATTGAAAAATACAATGCCAAAGAATTTGACAAGGTGAAGATACTTACCCTCTTTACCTGTCCGCCTGCAAATTTAATGACGAGTAAACCTGTGAAGTCATTAAAAGATCTTAAGGGAATGGAAATACGGGTTTCCGGTACCTCCGTGGATGTATTGAAAAACTTAGGCGGAAGCCCCATTGCCATGCCGCAGTCTGATACGCCAGAGGCACTCCAGAAAGGTGTCGTGAAGGGTAATTTTTCTTCCATGGAAGTCCTCAAAGACTTTAATTATGCGGCCTACACGCCCTATGTAACGCTTTTAAACCTTCAGGTTGTCTCCTTTGCCGTGGTCATGAATAAAGATAAATGGAACTCCCTGCCCGCTGACGTGAAGAAGGTATTTGACGATATGAGACGTGAGCAGGCAGAATGGACCGGCACCTATGTTGATAACCATGTAAAGGAAGCCCTTACCTGGTCAAAGGAAAAATACAAAGATTTTCAGGTTTTTGAGCTCCCGAAAAGCGACTCTGCGGAGATCCCGAAACTCATGAAGCCCATCATCGATGGATATGTAAAGAAAACGAACGCGCTGGGTCTGCCCGGTGATCAGATCGTTAAAGATATCAGCTCATTAAAAGCAAAGTACGAAAAAGTCTACAAGTAGCGAGACAACGCAGAAGGTACCTGCTGGTCAGGTACCTTCTGCGTCTGCATCAGAATAAACACACCGTGTAAGAAGCTGCCCATGCATGGAGGTAACGATGAAGTATCTTGACACAATTAATGAATTTCTCAACAAGATTCTGGTAGTCTTAGGCGGTATCGCAGTAATGGCCCTTATGCTGCTTGCTACCGGGAACGTGGTTCTGCGGATATTCAGTATGCCTTACAGGGGCGCCTATGAAATCGTATCCTTTCTCGGGGCGGTTGTAATCGCCTTTGCCCTCGGCTTTACCCAGAAAACCAAATCCAACATTGTGGTGGATATTTTAACCGAAAGATTTTCCGCAGAACTCCAAAACGTCATCGATAAAATAGCCGACCTGATCATAATGATCTTTTTCGGGATTGCATGCTGGCAGATATATGTCTGGGGCATAAAGATATGCGACTCCCACGAAGTTTCGGAGACATTAAAGATTCCTTTCTATCCCTTTGTCTTTGCCGTAGCTATAGGGTTTGCCATGTTGAGTTTCACGGCATTTGTTGATTTCCTGAAAAAATTGTTCAGAGAGGAGGCGTAGGGATGGACGGCCCAATTGTTGGTGTAATCGGCATTATTATTATGTTTGCAGTGCTGTTCCTGCTCAAGATACCGGCCGGTTTTGTCATGGCCATGATCGGGTTTCTGGGTGTTGCGTATGTGACCTCCTTTGAGGCAGCATTCGGCATGCTCGGGACAGACCTCTGGAATATCTTCTCGAGTTACGGACTTACCGTTATCCCCATGTTTATTCTGGTAGGTGAATTCGCCCATTACGGAGGATACAACCACGGCCTCTATAATGCTACGTATAAATGGTTCGGCCATTATAAAGGCGGCTTGGCCATTACAACAATAATGGCATGCGCGATCTTTTCAGCAATAAGCGGCTCCAACACTGCTACTGCCGCCACAATGAGTAATGTAGCTATACCGGAAATGAAAAAATATAACTACCATCCTCAGCTCAATGCGGGTGCTGTCGCTGCCGGCGCGACCCTTGGTGTTCTCATACCGCCAAGCCTCGTTCTTGTTGTGTACGGGATTTATACAGGTCAATCCATCGGCAAACTCTTCTTCGGGAATGTAATACCGAGCGCGATACTTACCGTCTTAATTGCCGCCACTGTGTTCTATATCTGCTGGCGTCATCCGGATTGGGGCCCAAGGGGACCAAGGAGCACCTGGATGGAAAGGATTAAGGCCATCCCGGACCTTCTCGATATTTTTATCCTCTTTGTAATCATCATGTATGCCCTTTTTACCGGTGTAGTAACTGCAACAGAAGCAGCAGCAGCGAGTTGCGCTATCGGTCTTATATTGTGTCTGGTGAGAAGGAAGCTTTCGTGGGAGAGCTTTAAGGCATCAATAGTCGATACGCTCCGCATCTCATGCCTTGTGTTTATGATTGTTGCGGGCGCTGTGCTGTTCAGCCGTTTCCTGGCGGTCACGAGGCTGCCTTTTGAGGCGGCAAATTTTATCACTTCCCTCCCCCTGCCTAATTGGATGCTTCTGTGGATCATTATATTGTGCTATATTATAGGCGGGTGCGTAATGGATGCCCTCGCTTTTCTGCTCGTATCGCTCCCCATATTCTATCCGATAGTTATGGCCATGGGATACGACCCGATATGGTTCGGGCAGATGATATGTATTGTAACCACAATGGGGTCAATCATGCCTCCTGTCGGTATCTGCTGCTATGTGGTAGCAGGAATGGCGAAGGATATTTCTATCGGAACCGTCTTCAGGGGAAGCGCGTACTATCTTCCCTCCTATGTGATCGCTATGATAATCCTGATGATGTTCCCTTATGCAACCGTTTTGATCCTGTCAAATCTCGTGAGATGATGTGCCTGACCCGAATCGCCAAAGTATTGCGATTCGGGTATTTTTTATAGCAAAAGAAGCGATAAACCTTTGGTAAAAAGGGGTCTTGCGCAGCAGGATGTGAAATAGCTACAAACCTTTTCCGGTCAATATTTCCAATATCTCTACATAACGCGCCCTGGTTTTTTGAGCGATATCTATTGGCAATTCCGGACCGGGATATTGCTTGTTCCAGTCAAGGGTGTTAAGATAATCCCTTACAATCTGCTTATCGTAACTGTCCTGGGAAGCTCCGGGTCTATAATTATCCATAGACCAGAACCTTGAAGAATCAGGGGTGAGTATCTCATCGATTATAATGATTTTTCCATCAAAGACGCCGAATTCAAACTTAGTATCAGCAATGATAATCCCCCGCTTTTCAGCAACGGCACATGCCTTTTCATAAATAGCTATGCTCAGAGCACTCAGTTTTGCCGCAAGGTCTTCGCCTATTAAGCCGATAAGCTCATCAAAGGTCACACTCATGTCGTGCCCTTCATCGGCCTTTGTAGTTGGGGTAAAGACCGGCCTTTCCAGTTTCGAAGATTCAAGAAGGCCGCTCTTTAAACGGATGCCGCAGATGCTCCCTGTTTCGCAATAATCCTTCCAGCCGGAACCTGCAAGATAGCCCCTTACCACGCACTCTACGGGAATAACTTCAGTCTTTTTCACCAGCATGCTTCTGTCTTTAAGCAAGTCGCTGTATTTTCTCAGAGGCTCAGGGAATTTCCCGGCATCAACCTCCAGCAGATGATTTTCTATGATGTCGTCCATCTGTTCGAACCAGTATATGGAGAGCTTTGTTAACACCTTTCCTTTATCGGGTATCCCGGTAGGCAATACCACATCAAAGGCGGATAACCTGTCTGTAGCGACTATGAGGAGCTTATCGCCAAGGTCATAGACATCCCGAACTTTTCCGCGTTTTGGCTGGCCTATAGCTGTAAGGCTTGTATCTTGCATTGCTTTGCTCATATAGTGTTCCCCTCTATTTAATAAATATAAAAGCAGACAGGCTCGAAATCTCTCACCTTTTCATTATGACTACGTTTCTTTCTCGAACTCGCTTTTCGGCGCGCTGCATATGGGGCAGGTCCAATCGTCAGGCAGTTCTTCAAAGGGGGTGCCCGGCTTAATGCTGGAATCGGGGTCGCCGTTTGACGGATCGTAGACATACCCGCACACTTTGCATCTGTATTTTCCTGCCGGTGCCGGAGCGTTCTTCTCCGCCTCTTCTTCTTTGATATAAGTTGGTGCAGTTTTCGGGGATTTGCCGCCTTTAACCTGGTGATAATATGCATACGTCATGGGCTCGGCATCGCTTAAGTTATCACAGTCAACAATCTTTCCTATAAAAACAGTATGAGTCCCCACATCAGTACTGCTCAATACTTCACACTCAAGATACCCTATTGTATAGTCGAGTACAATGGGTGAACCTGTCACGCCGGCCTTGTATTGCACCTCTTTGAACTTGTCAATATCTCTGCCTGTTTTAAACCCGAAGTTTCCGATCAGCGTCATTGGAGCGTCCTTTGACAGGATCGAAACAGCAAAGACCTTGCTTTCCAGGATGTATTCATGCGTTAAATTCTGTTTATTTATACTGATTGCAATTGTTGGCGGTTCAGAGGTAATTTGAAAAGCGGTATTTGCTATCTGCCCGTTTAGCCTGTCTCCTTTTCTGGAGCTGATTATATATAGTCCGTAGCATATTTTTTGAACAGCCCTTAAATTCATGTGAAATCCTCCCTGTATTTGTCTTTTAAACTTACCCCGTATGATAAATTATGACCGAAAACTATCTGTTCATTATAAACTATTTCAGGACGAAAGTGTATCCTTAACGATTTTACGGTTTATGCATACTCAGTTCTTCTGCATTTTCGCATCGACGACAACACACCCACTACCTTCCTCGAAAACAATTGCCGGATTCATATCTATGTTTGTAATTTCCGGGTGTTCCATAAGGAGACGGGAAGCGTTAACAAGTAGGGATATAAGGGCCTTTATGTCAACAGGAGGGTTTCCGCGTAAACCCAGGAGTATCCCGTAGCCTTTGATCTCTTCAATCATTCCGCGTGCAGTTTTTCTGTTTACGGGCAGGACACGGATTGACCGGTCCTTTATGGTTTCGACTAAAATGCCTCCCAGGCCAAATAGCAGGACGCGGCCAAACTCCTTATCAAGCCGGCCCCCTATGATCACTTCAAGTCCCGGAGGGCACATTTTCTGGAGGATATATTCGTCTGCCTTCATGCTGCGGAAGGCATCTTTCAGTTCGCCGGCATTGGTAATGTTCAGCTTAACCCCTCCGGCCTCTGTTTTGTGCATGACGGAGGGCGAGCCCGTTTTTAATACTGCGGGAAAACCAATGCGGCTGACTGCACGGAGACCTTCCCGGATGTTTTTCACAATGGCATAGTCAGCCACCGGGATATGGTACTTCCCCAGCAGGGCGAAGACTTCATCGGGACGCACGGTAACGGGTATACATGGAGAGCTTGAAAGGGTTTTTTGGCGAGGCGCTGATATTGGTTTGCGAACCGGAGACCCTTTTCCCTGCTGTTTGTGGTGCTTTAAGGACTGCGCAAGCAGCTGCAGCGCGTTATCGACATCGCTGAAGATGGGGAAACGGGCTGCCTCCCTGATGACAGGCCACTGTTCTCTATTGGAAACCATACATATCACAACCGGTTTCTGATGTACAGGCACAACATGCGCTGCATGTTCAATAAAGTTCAGCATCCTCACGCCATCACTTTCCGAGCTGAAGGTTACAATGAAAACGATACCGTCGACGCCCGGCTCCCGGAGTGCCATTTCCATAATTTCAGTGTAAAAATCAAGGTTATAGACATCTCCCACATCAAGGGGGTTTGTTGTACGGATCACATTGATTTTCTTTTCCCTTACCCTTTTAAAAAACGTATCTGAAAGACGTGCAAGCGTGAATCCATGACGGTACGCCGCATCGGCAGCAAGAACGCCGTGACCTCCGGAACGGGAAATAACAGCCAGCCTCGGCCCTTTTATTATCGGAAGACTGAATATTTTAAAACAGTCAACCATCTCCTGGAAATTCTGAACACGATGGATTCCCGCCTGCTTCATGGCGGCGTCGGCTACGTCATCGTCCCCTGCAAGGGCGGCCGTATGAAACTGAGCAATTTCCCTGCCTGCCAGGGTTCTGTTCGCTTTGAGGAGTATAATCGGTTTGCCTGTTGTGGAGGCAAGATCCATAAGGCGCTTTCCGTCAGAGAAGTGTTCAAGGTACATCCCGATAACGTGTGTGCCGGGATCGTCGATGAGATATTCCAGAAAGGTATTTTCATCGAGCATCAGCTTGTTGCCCACGCTGATAAGCTTATTCAAACCGTGGTTTTCACACGAGCAGAGCATGCAGGTATCATAGAAAAGACCGCCGCTCTGGGATATGAGCGAGGTTGTACCGGCACGGACATAGTCCGGTTTCAGGATAAAAAAAGGCAGCACAAGGCCATTTTCTGCGTTCAGTACCCCGAAGCAGTTAGGCCCGACCACCCTGATACCAAACTCCGAAGCAATTCTGAGGACCTCATCTTCCAGGGTTTTATTCGCATCAGACAATTCTGAAAAGCCGCCCGACTCGACAATGACATGCCCTATGCCCTTTTTACCGCAGGCTCTCAGGGCATGAGCTACGTGTGCCGCGGGGACAAGGATAACCGCGAGATCGGGAACTTCATCGATTTCTTCAAGGCTTGTATGGATTTTTCTTGCCCCGCGATGGCCTCCCCTTGATCCCATGGGATATATCCTCCCTTTAAAATGGAAACGTTCGAGGTTTTCAACAATGACTCCGGCTAAATTGGAAGGGGCTTCCGATACGCCGAATATGGCAACACTTTCAGGAAAGAAAAAATTGTACACGTCAGATTTTTTATTCATCATGTCCTTCCTGCCATCTTTTCGGGGGTATACTTTGTTTCGTTCTGGAAACGCTTTCCGACTCCTTGTTCCTTATCTTCATCATCAGTAATTTGACCACCTATAAAATATATTCCTGTAAAGATACACCCTGTATTATAAGTATGGGCCCGCAATTAATCAATCAGTTACTTATGCCGGAGGAAATTGTTTTCAGAACGATGAAATAGGTGTGTGTGAAATGTTTTGATTAGCAATAATCTTGTATCTGTAGTAACATTCTTACCTTATGAAAATTTACCATTACTTTATTCAGCGGAAAACTTCATGGAGGCTGACATGGTTCAGCAAGCTGGTTGTAGCGCTGTTCTTACTGTTTCTGGTATTCCTGAGTCGTAATTTCTGGCTGAATTGTGCAACTTCGTTTATAACAGCACGGGACACTGCCCGCCAGGCAGATGCAATATTAATTGAAGGTTGGAAATACCCCCACGGGTCAATCATAAGGGCTTCGTTGGAACTGCAATCACAGGGTATTGGCAAACACCTGTTTTTTGTGGAATACCTGCCTTTCCATACCAGTTCGGCCACTGACCTTGAAATCCCACGTAATTACCATGAAATGCTTAACCTTTATTTTAAAAGTGACAACATTGACCCGAAAATGGTCAAACGGATTCCTGTGGAGCTCAAAGACCCTGTGACATGGAATACAGCCTTCGCTGTAATGGAAGCGCTCGCTGCTCAGGGATATCGTTCGATGATTCTTGTTTCCCCCTGGCATCACAGCAGGAGGAGCTGTGATGTATATACAATTGCAGGGAAAAAGAAGGGGATCGAAGTCACCTGTAGACCTGTTGAAGGCGGTTTGAGAAAGGACAACTGGTGGAAATCACATGTAGGCATGAGTACGGTTATGGGGGAGGTAGTGAAGCGCATTTATTACATTTTCAGGATTTCATGAGATCAAAGCTTTAGTTAATAATACTCTTTTAACGTTTCCCGTACGGCTTTTTTCATCACTGTAAAATCTATGGTTTGTTTGACGAGCGGCTTCTCCTTGATTACGGGAATCCTTTCTTCTAAAGTAGGCCTGCTGTTTCTGTAAATGACCCCGATGGGGATTCTGTCCCCCCACTCGAGGGCCTTTTGAAATGCCTCCACCCTGTTTTCCGGGTTATAGCCGGATTCGACCTTGTAAACCCTCTGACTGTACCACTCATAGGTATTTGTCTTATTGAAGGTGACACAGGGTTGCAGTATATCGACCAGCGAAAACCCTTTGTGATTAACCGCTTCCTTGATCAGACCCTTGAGATGTTCAAGGTCGCCGACATATCCTCTTGCCGCAAAGCTGCAATCAAGGGCTACTGCAAAGGCCATCGGATTAAACTGCTCTGAGAGTACCCCGAAAGGCTGGTTTTTCGTTATCATGCCCTCCATACTGGTGGGAGATGCCTGTCCTTTTGTGAGCCCGTATATCTGGTTATCGTGGACAAAGAGTTTTACATTAATATTTCGCCTCATGGCATTGATAAGATGGTTCCCTCCCTCGCCATAGCAATCTCCGTCACCCGCTTCTGCTACAACAAGCATCTTGTGGTTGACAAGACTTACGCCTGTGGCAACCGGGAGAGATCTTCCGTGCAGGCCATTAAAGGTATTGCATTTCAGGTAATGTGGAAACTTTCCGGATTGTCCTATGCCGGAAACAATAGTGAATTGATGCGGTTCAATGCCCATTTCTACGAATGCCTCTTTAAAGGCCTTAAGGATTGCAAAATTGCCGCATCCCGGGCACCATGTTGGTGTCTGTCCTTTATAATCATCCAATGTGGGCATTAAGCTCTCCTGTCATCTCTTCCAGAAGGAAGGGTCTCCCGTCATACCGGTTGATGGCTGCATCGAATTCATAGCCTGTTTCAACCTTTATAAGACGTGCAAACTGACCTGTAGCGTTCTGTTCAATACAGATTGTTTTTTGCGCATTGCGGAGGATTTCGAGAAAATGCATCCTTTTATTTTCCTTCTCATGTCCGGGCAGGGGTTTAGAGGAAGGCAGCGGATAGACTTCGCTGAAGTGGAGCATGGCAATTTTTTTTGTTTTAGACAGCACATCTACTGCCTCTTTCATGACCCCGTATGTGGAGCCCCAACCAACAATAACTATATCGGGCTCACTGTTCCCATAAAAAAGCGGAGGGTTTATCTCATCTCTTATGAAGGGTATTTTTTTAAAAAGCCTTTTATGCATCATTTTAATGCGTGTCTCTGCATCTTCTGTAAGGTGACCCTCTTCGTCGTGCTCATCACTGTCTGTTACGACAACGTGTCGTGATTCACCAGGCACACCGAAAGGCGAAACACCATTGCCGTTATAGGCATGACGTTTGTATTCATTCAGCCCGGCGAATGTATTGCCTCTCAGCCGATAATCATTATAGATGAGTTTGTCAGGATTGAGTTCGTCCAATGTCCACTGGACATCTGAAAGGTACTGGTCTGTGAGTATTAATGCCGGTATCTGGTATTTGTGGGAGAGTTCAAAGGCCTTGTTGGTGAGCAGGAACGCCTGTTCCGGTGTTCCCGGTGCGAATATAAGCCTCGGGAATTCCCCGTGCCCGGCATGGAGGGCAAATAATAAATCTGCCTGCTCGGTACGGGTAGGAAGTCCCGTGGCGGGCCCGGGTCTCTGGGCAAGGGCTATAACGATCGGAGTTTCCGTTATTGCGGCGAGTGAAAGTCCTTCCACCATAAGGGCAAAGCCGCCCCCCGAGGAACCTGTCATGGACCTCACGCCTGCATACGATGCGCCGAGCGCCATGTTGACAGCTGAAATCTCATCTTCTGCCTGCTCGACAATGATCCCGTATTCTTTGGCCTTGGCGGCCATGTAGAGCATGATGCCGGTGGATGGTGTCATGGGATACGCTGCATAGAATTTACACCCCGAAGCGATAGCGCCCAACCCTACCCCGTCGTGAACACCCATGAGCATCTTTGCTGATGAGAGTGGTGATACGGCAAAGGAGCAGCGAAGGCAGTTTGTCTGGGCAAAATCCCTGCCTGTAATGGCGGCTGTTTCATTGATATTGAGAACCTTTTTGCCCTTTTTCCTGAGTTCATCCTTCAGGATATCGTGGAGCGGTTTGATGCTCAGACCAAGCATACCGAGGACTGCCCCCGTGGCAACGGTATTTGACATGATTTTGTCGCCGCCGCTTTCCATGGCAAGTTGTACAAAGGGGATATCCAGGAAGCAGGGTTTATCAAATTTTTCTTTAAGTGTCGATGAGTC
Source organism: uncultured Syntrophorhabdaceae bacterium (assembly GCA_964393225.1). Classification (GTDB taxonomy): domain Bacteria; phylum Desulfobacterota; class Syntrophorhabdia; order Syntrophorhabdales; family Syntrophorhabdaceae; genus MWEV01. The sequence continues at coordinate 819 of CAYMTB010000072.1, read as the reverse complement.
ATAGACAATTATTCCAGTATCAGACAATTCCCTTTCATGACGTACGATACTTTCTCTATCGAGGGCAACAAGGATGTCTATCTTTGTTCTGGATGCTGAAACAGGTTTATCAGACAACCTTATCTGATAGAAATTATGTCCGCCCCTGACACGTGATTCATAGTCCTGATGGGAAAACACATAATACCCTGAACGCGAAAAGACCTTTGCAAGGGTATCGCCGATTGTCTGTATGCCCTGTCCTGCCTCACCGCCGATTTTTACTGTATAGTCCAGAAGACACCTCCTGTCTGTCCATTATACAATTGGAAAATTAAAAACATCAAGCTTTATACGTCAGCCTTTTCATTTTTCGATGTCGGCGGGCATTTTATGCATAAAGATGTGCGTTTGCCATACTCTTTTTTCGAAAAAAAGAAGTATGATATTTTATCAATGCCTCCCGCAGTCAATACTTTTAGGAATACAAGAAACATACTCGCTTTTAAATGGAAATCTGCATACCGTGTCCCCCCAGTGATTATTGATAACCGATAGCGTGCCTTGTTTCATCCGGGAATAAATGCCCTGAAATAAAATTCTTTCACACCTCACAAAAATATTGTGCGATAATGATGATGCTGCCATCAATGCAAGGAGTCCTGAAGCTGAGGCAGATGAATATGAGCGTGCGTTCAATGTTCCGATATCCGAAATGAGGAGCGAGGCAAGAAGCCATGGCTGAAAAAAAGAATCGTCCATCAGACCAGGCGAATAAATTACGCAAACGGGCCGAAGAGAAAGTCCGGGAAAGGGCAGTTCGGTCGCTGAAAAACCTGG
>CAYMTB010000071.1:0-14652 GCA_964393225.1 uncultured Syntrophorhabdaceae bacterium | reverse complement strand
TTGCGGCAGCAATATCGTCGGGAGAGATGTCTCCTGTGCCGGAGCATTGAACTACACTCAGCTCAACCCCTTCCGGTTCCAGAGCACGCAGGGGTCTCATGACGGAATTATGCTCTACGCTGGAGGTAATGACATGATCTCCGGGGTGCAGCAATCCGCGCACCACTGTGTTCATACCCTCCGTGGCATTACGTGTAAAAATTACAGTGTGGGGATCACCGGCTCCGAGCAAACAGGCGACGGTCTCACGGGCATTAAAGACAATACGGCCCGCCTCGATGGAAAGCCTGTGCCCCGAACGGCCCGGATTTGCTCCCACATTGGCATTAAAATCTATCATTGCATTGATCATTGCCTCCGGTTTCGGCCAGGAAGTAGCTGCGTTATCGAAATAGATTTCCATAGGTTCACACTCTTTTATTCTGCAGGCTCACAACGTTCGTACAAGCCAAATAAGTATTTATAACATTTAATCCCATTCTTTTCCTCCCGTTCAACACTTATTTTTCCTGTAAAGCTGCTCATACCGGGTCATCTCCTCCCTTTTTTGCCTTATAACGCCTATAGAAAATGGGAAATAAAGAAACAAGGACAACGAGGAGCAAACCGATGATAAATGCTGCAGACACCTTCCCGCGGACCAGATCGAGGAGAGAGCTTGAAAAAACGATGAAGGCAATGCACGCGGGAAGCATGCAGAAAAAGGTGGTCACTGCATATTGCCGAAAACCTATTTTAGTGAGTCCAAAGGCGTAGTTGAGAAGATTGAACGGAAAAAGCGGGATGAGACGGGTAAAGGCAACAACTTTCCAGCCATGTTTCTCTACTCCCTGGTCCAGCCTTTTCCACCGGGGACTTTTTAACCGTTCTTCAACCCACTCTCGGGCAAGGTATCGTGAAACAATAAATGCGGCACAGGCTCCCATTGTGGAACCGATTATCGTATAAATAACACCCCACAACGGTCCGAAGAGAATGCCCCCGACAATGGTTAAGGGGAGACCGGGTAGAAAGAGGGCCGGAGCAACTGCATAGACGAGCATGTAGACAATTGGAGCCGTGGCGCCATAGCTTTCGATCCAGGTTCTCAGTGTTTGTTCTTCGATATATCGAGAAACTCCGGCGGCTTTGACTGTTGCAATTACAACTGCAAGAAAAAAGAGAAAAACGAGAAATTTGATTATGGCACCTTTTTTCTGCTCCTCTTTTCCGGTAAATGTCCGTTCCCGGATAACAGCCACCGGGACATGTTTTTTAAACCATCTCTTCAGCTTGAGCCGCTTCCAATATGTGAACGGAGGCCTTGTGATCCTTGCCTTTCCGGCGGCATCTGCTGCTCCATCCCGGAGGATGTCCAGCACATGTACGGCTGGGACAAGTTTCCCAAGCATGTTCGCACATCCTGCGCAATAAGTGACTATTTTTCTTCCTGCAGCCTCCCCCTGACGGAGTCTGCCCCAATTTTCTGCAAAATCGGGGGCAAGGGCGCCTACGGCCCCGCCCTCGCCGCAGCAGAGGGTTCGTCTGCCTGTGTGCGGCATCTCTTCTATAACGTATCCCATTTTTGTAATTAGCACCCTCACAGATTCGTGAATAGCCCCCTCAAACCTTACAGCACAAGGGTCGTGTATCGTGACCATATCCGCGATTGCCCCGCTGGTACATGCCCCGTGGCTTGAAGCGGGGTACTTCATTTCCGCAGTTCCGTTAATACAATGCTCAGCGAAAACTTCGTAGATACTCTTCGTTGAAAAGCCTATTCCGTACCGGGCGAACACTTTGTGACAATTCGGGCAGGCTACAATAACATTTTTGACCCCGTGCCCCGCAAGGTAGTCCCTCATCTCCCCAAACATGGCCGTGAAGTGGTCATGCTGTCCCAGGTCATGTGAGGGCTTCGTACAGCAATCGAGCACTATGCCGAGAGAGGGGATCTTCTCTTTCAACTGCTGGTATGACAGGATGACTTTTTCTGATCTTGTGCCTGACAGGGTGCAGCCAGGGAAGAAAACGGTGTCACAGTCCTCAGGAAGGCCGTAGTAAGAATACGCACAAGATGTCCCGCGGCGTTCGTAGCCTTTCAGTGTGGAGTGTTCCGGATAATTTCCACCGCCATGTCTTACTGTTTCCCTTCGCATCTCGAGGAAGAGTCCGGCAGGGTCAACACCCTTCGGACAGACGGCTGTGCAGAGTCCACAGAGACTGCATTCGAAGGGCATCCCCTGATCTTCTTTTCTGCTGGGGTCGTACCGGTCCGAAATGTCCTTTGGTTTTCCATATTTCCTCAGGAATGCGCACTCTTCCTGACATAGATTGCACCTGATGCAGGTGCCGGATACCATCAGCAACTTTTCTCTTATATCCATGCCGTTCATGAGTCCCACATTCTCTTCATTATTTATATTTACCCTAACTATTGATTGAGGCATATGTCCAATTGAAAAAATAACTGAAAAGACTTCCTGTTATATGATTTACGAATAGATGTTTGATATTACTCTGAGTTCTCATCCTTCCCGGGGATGATCGACCCTCCGCAGGATGAGCCGGCGCCTGCTGTGCACCCGAAACAGTGTTCCCCGGTCATGATTATTCTATTCCGTAATTCAGCAGGCATAAAGGACCGGATATGATCGGGTGCTCCGTGATTTATGGCAAGGCCCAGGGACAGGTTGAAGTCGCAGTCATAGAGGGTTCCATCCCAACCGATGCTGACCTGACGCCTGCACATCAGTCCCGGCACTGTTGCCGGATTAAACGATTCCCGGAGCAGCAGCATGTATGATCCCATCTGGCCTTGTCGGACAAGCTCTTTTCTGAATCTTCCCAGGGGCATGTTGGTGATGGTGAGCAGATGAGTAAAGGCAATCCCAAAGCGTTCAGCCAGTTCCCGCCGGTAATCTTTTTCGAGGGAAAGCTGGGGTGATGGCAAAAACGGTCCCCCGGGATTGTACACGAGGCTCAGAGGCAACGAGGGTTCAAGGCCGTAACCAAGCGCATTCAACCTTCTGATTGCTTCGATGCTCCCCTCGAAAACTCCCTGGCCCCGCTGAGCACACACATCCGCCATTGTGTAACAAGGGAGGGAGGCAACGAGCTGTACTCCATGCTCCTTAAAGAATCCCGGAAGATCTTCCATGCCCGGCTCAAGAAGGATGGTAAGGTTTGTTCGCACCTGGACATGGCAACCTTTCTCCCGAAGCGACGTAACGAATAGACGGAAATGGGGATTCATTTCCGGGGCTCCTCCAGTAATGTCCACGATACTGCAATGCGAGCTTCCGACTGCTTTGAGAATCATCTCCATAATAGACCATTCCATCATCTCTTTTCGTTCCGGAGAAGATTCTTGATGGCAGTGGAGACATTGCTGATTGCACTTGAGACAAAGGTTCACCTGCAGGGTTTCGATTGTGTCGCTCAATAAGCCTTTGTTCCCGAGCTGAGCGGCGATCTTACTTTCAAAATTATTCATAATCTGTAAACCTCCTCCGAATACTACCGGATATTTCTGATTTATTGTGCTCCATATACTTTATAGTTAACGATTTGGCAAAGGATGAAACACGGTTGTCATAGTAAAAGGCCTTGAGATCGTCATGGGTGTCAATATCCCTCCATTTGGGCAGGATGTGGACCCTATAATCTGCTTTTCCCAGGATATCCAGGGTTTGTACAAACACTTCCGGGGTACTCCAGGGGATTTTGTCGAAGGCACAGGGCAGGAATGTGTCTGCCCTGAATCCGATCAGGCAGTACCCTCCATCGTATGAGGGACCCACGACCGCATCATGATCCTTCAACGATATCAGCGCCTCGTCGATGATAAGACCCGGGAGATCAGGACTGTCGCTGCCGATGAGGAGCGCTGAGCTACGACCTTGAGAGAAAACCGTTTTAAAGGCGTTTTTCATCCTTTCCCCGAGATCGTTCCCCGACTGGGGGAGCAGTGTGTGCTCATCTCCCAGCCACTGGCGAATCCTTTGCCCTGACTCCGGAGGGTAAAAGAATATGATGAGGGGATATCCGCCCTGTGCGAGCATCTCCATCGTATCACTCACAAAACATTTATAAAGGTCGAGAACAACATCTTCCCGAAGGGCTGCAGCGAGTCTGGACTTGACCATTCCTCTCTCGGGCGACTTGACAAACATAATAACGCAATGTTCACCGTCCATCTTTAAAAACCTCGATGAAGTCCAGGTAAGAAACTGATGCTTGCCCGGTGTTGTCGGAGTCGTTCATAATCGCGATACTTGCAGTTGCCGGAGGGTCTGCTCCAAATGCCGCCCTGTAGTCCTGAAGAATATTAACCTCCTCATGCTGCCACGCTCCTACTTTCTCTTTTCCCTTTTCAAGGGCAATCAACCTGGCCTTGTCCGTATAAGGGCTTGTAATTATAGCCTTCTGCCCTTTGCTATTGGCCCAGACGTAATTCAATGTGCTGTGGGGAGGGTATTCGCCATATAGTTTTCTTGCCACCCCGTACTTGATCTTGTCCAAAACATGGGCGGTTTCGGGGTCATACTTGAAAATAACATAAACGCGGATCGGGTAGTCGTCCCCGGATTTCTTCTCAGGTTCCGCATCGAGGTAGATGTTGCTGACCTTCCATCTCCAGCGCACCCCGGGATAGTCATAAACATTAAACTCTCTGTTATAGATGATCGCCGAGGCAGAAGCATTGCTCTCAGCCTTGAGGAAGCTCTCACCATTTTCTATTTCAACAGTGTATGCGGTGTGTCTTGATATCTTTGGGAAATAAAGGGGTCGCCAGCTCTCAAGGCTGTTAAAGTCTTCCCGGAACAGGACCCTGGTACCCTGTGAATGCGATGGAGGTACAATAAGAAGCATGAAGGCGGCTGCAATGAAGACAGAGAACAGAGTGCGGTGAGATAAAATACTTTGTTTGAATATGCTCATTGACTCAGTATAGCCCTGATTTGTAGCTTTTTTCAACCATTGTGCCTGTAAAACTTTGAAAGCGTATGAGGTGAAATACCAAGAATGTAAAGCATTTGAAGGAGCCAGTTCCGGAAAGTACAGCGGAGAATACCTTCCTGCTCCCATCTGCGGGACGATGTAAGAACCTTTTGACGGATTACAACAATTTTACCCCCTCTTTTCTTGATCCTCCCCATGATTTCCACATCTTCCATGATGGGTATGTCCTTATACCCGCCGATTTGTTCGAAGTAATCTTTTCTGATAAATATGGCCTGGTCTCCGAAAGGAATGCTTGTTACACGGGAACGCAGCGATGCCGAAGATTCGATGACCCGGAAGATATATCTTTCGGACTTGATGCCCAGATCAAAAGCACCGGCCGCATACCGCTTGTCCTGCACGGCAGTTGAGATAAGTCTCAGTGCGTCCAAAGGCAATTCGGTATCAGCGTGGAGAAAGAGGAGCGTATCACCTTTTGCGCCTTTTGCGCCTTCATTCATCTGTTTCCCCCGCCCCCTCGGAGACTTTATTTTCCTGACATGATCATGGGTGATTGCCCTCAATGTCCCTGCTTCCGGATCGCCGTCGACCACAATAATCTCAGGTTTTTCGTGGCATACAAGTTTATCGATATGATCGATGATGCTGTTTATCAGAGAGGCCTCATTCAAAACAGGAATGATAATGGAGCAAGACGTTGCTTGACAGTTCATGAGGGGTTTGTGTGGCGGGCCTTTTGCTGTCCCCGCCACAGATGCGTCAGATATTTCTATTTCACCTTTGCTACAGGATAATCCGCTTCATCCCAGGCCTTAATGCCGCCGGGATGGCGATATACGTTCTTGTAGCCCAGTTTTACTGCCCACATCGCACCATTGTGACTGCGGGTGCATTTAGTGAATCCGCAATAGAAAACAATAAGCCGATCCTTGTTTGGCCCGAGCATCTTCTCAAAGGCAACCTTTGTCTTCTCGTCAAGCTGTGTCACCTCGGGAATGGGAAACACAAAGTTCACCGCACCGGGTATGTGCTGTTTCTTATAGCTGTCTTCAAAGGGCATAGTGTCTACAATAAGCATATCCTTTTTTTCATCAATCCATTTCTTCAATTCTTCCGTGGATACAATCTTGTAATTACCCCTTTCAACCTCTCTTGCGAATGTAACGGCAATCTTTTCCGTTTCGAGTTCTTTTCCGCCCCAGGCAGCGAGTGAGACATGGGCAAGTCCAATAATAAAGACAATCGCCAGTATTGCTGAAAAAATCCTACACTTTCCGTACATACTTTACTTACCTCCTAAATGTTATTTTTTATGCAGCGGAGCTCCCATACGAGAGCTTATCCATCTTGTGGAATAAAGATAGGCTGCAATGCCTATCAAGCCTATATCCCGATAAAAAGCCTGTCTGAGACTATTCTGGCTTGCGATTTCTTCCGAACCGAAACACCCGCAGTCAACGGACAGACCTCTAATTACTCCATACCAGAGTATAAGAACGAAGAAAACAAGCAGTCCCGATATCGTAGCCAGACTCCCTCTCATATCAAATGCAAGTGTAATGCCGGCCAGCGTCTCCAGAAGCGGCAGGCCGAGTGCCACAACAGGCAGAAGAAACTCCGGTACAAGATCGTAAGCAGAAATGATTTTTGCAAATGCTTTCGGGTCTATCAACTTCGAAAAACCAGCATATATAAAAAGAAAAGCAAGACATAATCGAAAAATGAGATAGACCCAAGGCGACAGAAGAATCGATTTAAAGATACCGAGTGATTTTTCAAACGGTTTTATTGTCTGTTTTGTTATTTCTCCTGAGCTTTCTATTGAATTATACATTTACAAATACTTTAAATTGCTATTTATAATAAGTCCAATTCAATTAATCTATTTGTCAAACCGGAATAATAGTGTTTCGGAATTCCCGCGAAAGCGCCAATTTTTAATAATTGACCATTTTGAAAAAATTATTTGAGTAAAATCTGTTCGTAACTTCCTGCTATACGTAGCAAATGGTATTCAACAGTTCTTTAAGTGGTGTATTACTGTTGTTTGACTCCTTACCTTAAAAGGCATTAGCCGTTTGGTTTTTAGCCATAAAATCAGGACGTTCGTATTGATAATCTACTTTCCTTGTGTTATTCATTCATATCGTATGCTGAAAAGCAAATTTATGTCAGTCGGATTCAATGTCGCTTCAGGAAGGGCGCATCAAGGTATTCACGAAAATATTGTCATATAGTCTGCGCAGTGCGTGGAGGTTTTGGTCATGAAATATTTTTTTCTCTTAAGACGGGGTTTGTGTTCATTTCTTGTCTGTTTCATAGCCTTTCTCTTGTTTTCACCTGGCGCTTATGCCGATTGGCGGCTGTCCGAATATTTTGTAGGTCAGGATGAGGTTAAGTTAAGCATTGGAGTAGAAACTTGCAGTGCCCCCTGCAGAGGAAGAGGCACCCTTTACCGGGACGACGTATGGATAGCTGTATTTGATCAAGGATCACATACATTTCTTGACCCAGGGCTTACCCGCGGAACAACTTACACCTATAAGCTTGTTACGACAGGCACGAGCTCAGTTACAAGCACCTTGCAGGTAACAGCAGGTAACATTCACGGGACACTGGATAAAAATATGACATGGGATACTTCCTTCCCAAGCTGGGACATCACGAATCGGGGCCTGACAGTGAAAAGCCCATACGTAATTACGGTCACTCCAGGCGCTATCACAGATGGAAGCCGGGCAGAGAGCGGGTGGCGGGGCATATGGCTTGAGGGCCAAGCCGCATTTAACGCGGATGGGGCTACACTCAAGCAACTCTACATTGGTCCTTTGTCTACGACGGCTGCCGGGGTGGCCTCAATAAAAAATTGCACCCTTCAGTCCTTCACCGTGGATGCACAGACGCTCAACGATATCAATATGCTCAACACAAACAGCGGTTCAAGCGTGAGCGTCTATTTCAGTAATTATCAAGGCTTGCCGTCAATCAGTCTTACCGGGATCGTGAATATAGATCATCTGAGGCTCTATCTTGGTCTGAAAAATAACCCTGCACCCGTTGATATCACCGGCAATATAAATCTTGAGTCTGTTGGCATAGGATCGGTAAATTCTGATGTAACAATACGCAATAATCATTGGTACACTTGGGGAGCAAGCGTTGGGGTCAGCGGAGTCACCGGGAATCTCCTGATAGAAGGCAACCAGGGCAAGGCGAGATATAACCTGAGCAACATGCCGGCACAGACCCAGGGGAAAATAATTCAGGTGCGGAACAATATCGGCGTCCTGAATATGAAACTCGACAATGTCTCTTATGCGACCATAGAAAATAATACGATCCCCGAGGGGCTTGATTACGGCATCTGGATATCGAAGGGGAAGTTCAATGTCATAAGAGATAATGCCCTTGAAAGCTTGACAACGAGTAATGGCGAGCTGCCGAGTGTCGGTATCCATGTCGGAGGGGCATCCTCATCCGCGAATCCGGCGGACGCCACGGACAATCAGATTATCGGCAATACCGTTCAGGGCTGGTTCCGGACTTCCATCGGATTGGCAGGTGACTCCAATATTGTCAAGGATAATGTTTTTCTGAATTACGGCGGCGGCGTGATAGTCGGCGGCGTCAGAAATTTGCCGCCTGTTACGGTCAATGGCAACAGCATTTACAATAACCGCTTCGAATCTATCTACTGGGGAGAGAAACACGCAAAGGTGCTCTGCACGGCCTGCACCAATTCATTTAACACAACGAAGACTGCAGAAACAAATATCCTTGGAGGTTCATATACAGGGGGCAATTACTGGAATGATTATACCGGGTTGGATGGTGATAACGACTGGATCGGCGATACACCTTATGTGATCTCCGACAACGTTCAGGACAATTATCCCTTGTTATACGACATCGTAGTGAATACAGCAACGGACGAGGCTGATGGAGACATCTCGGACGGCAAGTGTGATACTAACCTGACCACTGCGGGAGAACAATGTACCCTACGTGCAGCTATTGCTGAGGCGAATGCAAAGCCGGGGGATCATTTTATCGGCTTCAGGATACCTTCTTCCGGAACCCCCGTCATCAGTCTAAACAGCCCGCTTCCGGCGATTACAAAGGCGCTGACCATCAATGGAGCAACGCAGCCGGGCGGAGCGGTACTGATTAACGGGACCAAAGCAAATGCCGATTGCGGCATTCTGATCACGGCAGACAAGACCACGGTAAGAGGCCTCATTGTAGGGAATTTTTGGAGAGAAGGAGGAGGAACATCGACTGACCACGCCATCTGTATCGACGGCGGTAAAGACAATATAATTGAAGACAACTATATCGGTACCACCGGTACGTTGGATCTCGGTAACTACGGAAACGGGATACATATCACGAGGTCAACGGGAAACATAATCAGGGCCAATGTTGTGGCGGGTAACAAGAACGGCATCTGGATCGAGTCCGACGGGAATAAGGTAACGGGTAATTTTATTGGTACAAACAAGGAAGGTACAAAAGTTATCGGCAATCAGGGAGACGGTATTCAGGTGTACTCCGGAGGCGGCAATATGATCGGCGGTTCGACCCCGCAGGAACGGAATATTATCGCGGGGAATCTTAAGGGCATATGGGTTGACCTTGTTGATTCCGGTTCAACCCGACCCAACATAATAACCGGAAATTACATCGGCTTGAACAAGGAGGGAAATGCCTTATTAAGCAACACAAACGGCGTTGGGGCTATCGAAACGGACGCATCAGGTAAGACGGTGTATCGCCAGAGAGTCGGTATACTGGTAAGCGAATCCCCCGGAACGATCATCAAGGACAATGTTGTGTCCGGTAATGTGGAAGGGGTGGCCCTCATGGGCACAGAAACGTCCGGAGTTGTCGTAACCGGCAACAGAATTGGAACATCGGCAGACGGAATGTTCTCCATCGGCAACAGTGCGGACGGACTCTTGATCACCGCAGGAGGTCGCAATATTATTGGAGGAAACGGCGAAAAGGATGGGAATATAATATCCGCCAACAAAGGGCACGGAATAACAATTGGTGCATCTACCGATATACTACCCGGACGTGTGAAGGTAAAGGACGGAGGCAATAATATCATAAAGGGGAATCTTATCGGGGTGGACTCCACCGGCATGCTGTCTCTCGGCAACGAAAAGACAGGCATAGCAATTGTCGAGTCGCCGGGCAACGTAATAGGCGGTGCCGGCGAGGGAAATGTAATTTCCGCCAATAAGGGAGGAGGTATTTTCATAATTCCGCTCACCCAGTCGGCGAAATCCAACGGAACAGTAATTCAGGGCAACCTTGTAGGCGTGAGTAAAGACGGCCGCCTTCCTCTGGGTAACGGCGGATCGGGCATCACGGTCGGGCCGGAAGGGACGTATGATACACAGATAGGAGGCGGCGGGACCGGGATGGGCAACATAATCTCCGGCAATGGCGGGGATGGAATAGCATTGTATGGAAGGAACAGTGTCGTCCAGGGCAATATCATCGGGGCAAACCAGACAGGGACTGAAGCGGTCGCCAACAGCGGCAACGGGATTACCGTGAGCACGGACGGTGATACATTTGCGAATATCATAGGCGGCAGCGCGCAGGGCGTGCGTAACATCATTTCCGGCAACAGGGGATGTGGCATTCTCATTGAACCGGGCCGGCATATCTCGGTTATCGGCAACTACATCGGCGTCCAGGCAGATGGTAAAAGCCCACTGGGCAATGATAAGCACGGCATAGAGATCAAGGGCGGTCTCTCCCGCGAGAACAGGATTGGCGGCATCCCGGCCGAAGATGCCAATGTAATTGCCTATAACGGCGGACACGGGGTTCTGGTCTGGTATGGCAATACAAACAGCATACTGGGCAATGCCATCTACCAGAACGTGCTCGAAGGCATCAGGCTCAGTGATTACGGCCCTGTTTATAACGACGAAAAAGACCCTGATAGCGGGCCGAATAAGTTGCAGAACTATCCCTTGATACTGTCTTCGGTCAACCAGGGAGGCGCCACTGTGATAAGCGGCTTTTTGCAGAGTGTTCCCGGCAGTGAATACCGGATAGAGCTTTTCTCCAACAGTCGGGCCGAGTCCGGAGGGGTCTATGAAGGTGAAACATTCCTCCATTCTGTTCAGGTAAGGACCGACAGCGAAGGGAATGCGTTTTTCCAGACAACCGTTCCTGTGAGCGCAACGCATGTTACTGCCACGGCAACGGATTCAGAAGGCAATACCTCCGCCTTCTCGCCGGGTAGCAATATCGTGGATTCCACGGAAGACCTTCCCGACGCCGATCCCTCTGACGGAAAATGCGACACCGGCGGCGGCAAATGCACGCTCAGGGCCGCCATACAGGAGACGAACCGCAGCGATCAGCATGGCATGATCACCTTCGCTTTACCTGAGGGGGCTTCCCCGATCATTGAGCTTACAAGTCCCTTACCTGAGCTGATTAAGCCGGTAAAGATCGATGGTTCCGGAACCAGCGGAAAAGGCAGGATAGAGATCAAGGGCGGCCGGGCAGGCAGCGGCACAAACGGACTTACGGCAAGAGCCAAAGGAATCGAAGTGCGGAACATCACCATAAGCGGCTTCGACGCCAACGGCATAGTGATGATGAATGACAAGGCGACTCTCTCGACTCTCCGGTTGTCGCGGGTGGACATCAGCGATAATGGCGGCGCAGGCATCAAAGGCGCGCCGGATACCTACCTGGAAATTATGGACGGCAAAATATCGGGTAATGGCGCGGGCGGTCTGGTCAACGGCAATTGGATAGACGCAACAAGAGTCGAAGTGTCTCTGAACAAAAAGGGCGTCTCCACCGGACCTGAGGCAGGGGATGGCATCCATACGAAGGTTTTGAGGATGTGGGCATCCACGATAGCAGATAACGAAGGGGACGGCGTGGAAGGTGGATATCTTCAAATCGGATCTGGAAGCATTGTGCGCGAAAACGCCGGTTTCGGCATCAATGCCTATATCGACTCAAATCTGGTTTCCCGTATTACGGATACGAAGGTGCTTTTTAACGGTACCGGCGGCATCTACGCAAAGCGTATCAGTTTCCAGAGGGTAGAGGTTTCGGGCAACAGGAAAGGCGGCCGGCCGGGGCCCGAAGCAGGAGACGGTATCCATGCGGAAGTGGTTGCAAACCTTATTGACTCTTCGGTATCGAACAACGAGGGGGATGGGGTGGAAGCATTGAAATACCTGAACGTTACCGGCAGCACAGTACAGAACAATCTGGAATACGGCATTATCAATTCGACCAAAATGCCGCTGTACATCGGCCAAAGCAAGGTCCTGAGGAACGGCAAGGGAGGTATTTCAGCAGGCGCGGCGGTAATGGGAGGGCTCATTGAGGTAAACGACAACAAAGACTTCGGCATCAGGGCTTACAGTGTGAGAATCAATGGAGGCACAATTTGCGGAAATGGCGGCTACGGTGTTATGGCTTCGAACATCGGGTTCAGCGGGGTGAAGATCTGCGAGAATAAAGTGTCTGGTCTCCTCCTGTATAACAACAGCGTTCCGCAATCGATTTCTTCGTCCTTGAGTGCAATGCGGGCCCCTCTGGAGGGTTCTTCCGGCGATATATATCTGACCGGCAGCGTCATCACGGGAAATCAGGGTGACGGCATAGTCTTCGAAATCGATTCGCCTCTTAAAATCAGCAACAGCAATATATACGGCAATACCGGCTATGCGGTAAACAACCGCTCACAGGCTGCAGCCGTTACTGCAAAAAGCAATTGGTGGGGGGATCAGGGGCCTGCACCGGGCATAATAAGCGGCAATGTGGACACTTCCGATGTCCGGAACGAAGCGGTAAAAACTGTCGTAACAAAGACCGAGGATATTGCGGGGGTACGGGGTGCATCCACGAAAGCCCTGTTTTATGTAAGCAACCTCTCCCAGTCGGAGGGGGTATTCAGACTGACTGCTGCCGACTCACAGGGATGGGCAGTAACTCCACAAAGCATGACAAAGACCATAGGCCCCGGGGCTACGGAAGAGGTTGCCCTGACAGTTTTTGTCCCCTTCAATGCTTCCGCAGCGTCCCCGGATACGGTAACTCTCACGGCAGCGCTGGAGGCGAGCCCTTCCGGGACCGCATCGGCAGACCTGAAAATAGCAGTAAAAAGCGTGCTGATTAATGAAGTCGATCTCTCTGGCGGATGGGTCGAATTATTTAATCCCGGGCCGGGAGACTTATCCCTTACGGGCTGGATGATAAAAAGCGGAGACGGAAACGTGGACATGACATTTCCTGGAAACAGCCTTATCGCTGGCGGCGGATACCTTGTAGTGCATCTGTCTACGGGAGATACTGCCGATACGCAGGGGTTGGACTTGTATGCGAAGGCTGAACAGAGACTTCCGCTGAACGGCGGGAGCCTGGCTCTTATATCTCCGGATCTCATAGTGATAGATTTTGTAAAGTATGGTGATTCAACGGACACAATTCCATCGGGGGTGGTATGGAGCGGTACAAACCCGGCGGTGCCCCAATCGGGTCAAAGTATCGGAAGAAACAGCGACAGCCTCGATACGGACACAGGCACGGACTGGCTTGGCACGGGAGGCACGGGCGCATCGGCTCCGACTCCGGGCGCAGCAAATGCCGCTGGGCAGTTGGCAATAGATGCATCCGGCAGCAGCGCCATTGAGAAGAGCTATACAGTCAGAAATTCGGGAACCAGCCCAGTGCAGATCGGCATCGTCTCTATTGACGGGGCAGGCGCCTCAGACCTTAATATCAGCATTGATACCTGTTCGTTAAAGCTATTAGACTCTTCTGCGACATGCAGTATACAAATCATATATGTTTACAGCTCTGCGGGCACAAAGAGCGCACAATTGATTATTCCATCGGACGGAGGGTCGTCCGTAGTTAATATTGTGGGATGGGTACCGGGTGAAAAGAATATAACACTGAAACAGGGCTGGAATTTCATGTCATTGCCCGCCTGGACCTCCGACCCCCTCCCCGTTGAAAATGTCATAAGGAGTTTTTCCGAATACGTTCGAATAATATGGAGTTACGACAATGCTGACAAGAAATGGATGCGGTACAAACCATTAGTTTCTGACAACCAGTTTTCGACACTGGAAGCGGGCAAGGGATACTGGGTGTATATGAGCAGTGCTGCGGATCTCACCATAACAGGAACAGACGTAGCACCTAATGTCCGCCTCCATGAGGGGTGGAATCTCGCAGGATACGGCGGTACTGATGGGATATCAGCCGATACCTCTCTCTCGTCCCTTTCCGGAAAGTGGATCATTATCTGGGGATGGGAGAGTGGTGTGTGGAAGGCAAAAAAGTCATCCAGTGTGACAGCAACGGTCAACGCACCGGAACTTACAACCCTCGAAAAAGGAAAAGCGTATTGGATAAAGGTGAATACAGCACAACCGGCAGACTGGGCACAATAGACCAGATACAGATAGGGATAGATTGAGGTCGGACCAAACTAACCCATTGAAATAAGACGTTTTGTGTATGGTTAATAGCCAATTTAAGGACTTAAAGTGCTGGTTTTAGTGGCAATACTCTGCCGCAAGCAGCGGAATGCCGATATGCGAAGATTTACTATTTATAGTCAAAGTAATTAAGAAATTATTTGACAAGTATGCCCTTACTAAGTATACTATTCCTATCATTATAATATGATTTATACGATAC
>CAYMTB010000070.1:13515-14733 GCA_964393225.1 uncultured Syntrophorhabdaceae bacterium | reverse complement strand
GAACCCGCGACTTCAACCTTGGCAAGGTTGCACTCTACCGCTGAGTTATTCCCGCCCTTCATTGATATATAATATAAACTGAACGAATATGTCAATGTTTTGTTATGATTGATACAACCGGTTCGTGTGGTCTGCGGTACATTATGTAATGAAGGACAAAGAAAATTCTGGTATAGTTAATGGTTACAATTCAATATGCATAAATCTAATGTGCCGTAAAACTTTTGCATAAGAGGTGGCCATGTCTTCAAAGATAAACTTTCGTATTATTGAGTCCGCTAGCACCTTCCTTCATCCCGGAAAGGGTTTTACGCCGGTTACCGAAAAGTTTCAGGTTCGCGTTGACCCTCTGACCAAAAGGACAGGGCATTTTTCACACTTTGGCGCTATAAGGCAGCAAAAACTTCCGCTCGAAGACTATTTGAAACCTGATGTAAAAGGGTTTTGCCCCTTTTGTAAAGATAACCGGGACAGAACTACACCAAAATTTTTAAAAGAAATCGTGCCTGAAGGGAGGGCAGTAAGAAACGAGGCAACCCTTATACCGAATTTGTTTCCTTATGATATGTACAGCGGGATAATGATAATGACCGATGACCATGTAGTTCCGCTGGAACGGTTAGATGAAAGAAGGCTGATCGATGCCTTTACCCTTGGTATAGGCTTTTTGAAGAGGATAAAATCGATTAATCCGGGACTCCCTTACCATGTAGTGAGCTGGAATTATATGCCTCCTTCAGGCGGAGGGCTGGTTCACCCTCATCAGCAGTACTTTGCAACGGAATACCCCGGAAACCAGTTTATGGATGAGATTAAGGCTTCAAGGCAATTCTACGAAACGCATGAAATAAACTACTGGCCAGAACTTATAAAAGAAGAACAAATGAAGGGTAAGCGCTATATCGGCCGGACAGGCAGCTCTCACTGGATAACGTCATTTGTATCACTTGGAATACTTGGCGAGATTATGTGCATTTTTCCAGATGTTTTTGCCCTCGATGATTTCACGGATGTGCATATAAATGAGCTTGTATCGGGGTTGCTGAGGATTTTTAAGTACTATCAATCAACCGGGGTTTTCAGTTTTAATGCGTCACTCTTTTTTGGACCGGGTAGCCAGAGATACTTTTCGTGCCATTTCAGGATAATACCGAGAACGTTCCTTAATATGAGGGACTTTGCCCCTGACCTGAACTTTTTCCAGGCCCTTCTTTCCGA
>CAYMTB010000070.1:6215-13415 GCA_964393225.1 uncultured Syntrophorhabdaceae bacterium | reverse complement strand
TTAATATGAGGGACTTTGCCCCTGACCTGAACTTTTTCCAGGCCCTTCTTTCCGAGCCGATAAGCGTTGTGCTGCCTGAAAGATTGTGCGAGGATGCGAGGGGATTTTTCCATGCACCTTGATTCTGGATTCTGGTTCAAGCTAGTATCAAGTATCTGGTATCCAGTATCGAAACTAAGGAAACACTTCTATTTCTGCAAAACGTTTGACTTTACTCCCCTTCAATTATACTATTAGGCACATCCTGCCATGATAACACAGATAAAAAAGACATTTTTTACAGGCCTCTTTGTCCTCATCCCTGTCCTGGTGACAATATATATTATCTATATTGTTGTGTCCTTTGCCGATACGGCCATTTCGCCTATCATGAAAAACATAACTTTGAATATAACCGGAAAAGAGCTTTATATCCCCGGAGCAGGCCTTATTCTGTTCATCATTATTACTTACCTGACAGGCGTAGTGGCATCGAACTTTATCGGAAAAAGGCTTCTCCTGTTTGGAGAGAAGATGTTAAAGAAGATTCCTTTTGTGAAAGGCATATACAGTTCTGTGAAAGATATGATGGATGCCTTTTCATCGGATAAGATGAAGTCTTTCAAGGAGGTTGTTCTTGTTGAGTTCCCATTTAAAGGGCGATACGCCGTAGGTTTTATCACGAACCGCATACAGAACAGCGAAAAGGGCATGTTTTGTTCTGTTTTTATTCCTACAACGCCCAACCCCACATCGGGTTACCTCATTATGGTGCCCGAAGGAGAGGTAATATTTCTGAATATACCTATTGATGATGCGATTAAATACATCGTTTCCCTCGGTACGTTAAAGGTTGAGCTTGAATGGAAAGAGATAAACTCCTCCACATTCTGACAAGTCTGAAAAAATTTTCTCTTAAAGGACTGGTCGTTGTCACATTTTCCAGCATAGTCTGTTTTATGTTCTTTAAAAACATTTTAAACCTGCTCTTGAAGACCGTTAACATAAAGGTCTATTATTTTGCCTTTCCGGAGGTCTTTTTTTCGTCTGTTGAGCTTGCTATCTATACGGGTGTTTTCTTTTCGCTGCCCGTGCTCATTGTTCTTATGTGGCATGAATTTAAAGGTTTTATTAAGCTTAAGGCATCAGAGGGGTGGCTTTTTGTTATTTTCTCGATAGTACTTTTTTATACAGGTAGTCTTTTCTGCTATTTCATAGTGCTGCAGTCCGGTGTAACATTCCTCCTCGGTTATGAGGGGGGTGCCCTGAAGGCGATGATATCCGTTGAAAAGTTTATAAAATTTTCATCAGCTATGATCTTTGCCTTCGGCATAACTTTTGAAGTGCCTGTTATGCTCATTGCCCTGAATAAAATGGGCATCGTAAAGGCAAAGACCCTGACAAAAACGAGAAGGTTTGCAATACTGTTTATCACCATTGCGTCGGCGATTATAACCCCCACGCCGGATGTGTATAATATGATGCTCCTTGCTGTCCCGACTTATATCCTGTATGAAATAAGCATCATCATTATGAAGATAGGAGAGAAGAAGAGGAAAAATGTTTATTGACCATTAGCCATTAATGTATATAGAATTGTGCAATTTTAAAATGAGATATTATGGAAGCTTATATAGCCAAATACGGATACATAGGAATTTTTGCCGGTACCTTCTTTGAAGGTGAAACAACGGTTCTACTGGGCGGGATTTTTTCTAAACTGGGTTATATGAACATTGAAAAGGTAATTTTGTGGGCTTTTCTGGGGACTTTTGCCGGCGATTGCACTTTTTTTTCAATTGGAAGAATATTCGGGAAAAATATTATAGAAAGGTATGAATTTTTAAGGAGCAAGGTCCCTCTGGCAAACAAAATAATGAAAAAGTATGGAAATTTTATCATCTTCATTATCAGGTTTCTTGTGGGCATAAGGGCGATAATCCTCCTGCTGATGGGGTGCACGAATATTAAACTGAGCAAGTTCATTTTATTTAATTTGATAAACTCAGCCCTATGGAGCATTTTGGTATCTCTGACCGGTTATATTTTTGGAAAAGTTGTCTACGTGTTTGTAAGCGATATAAGGAAGTATGAAGAATATACTATCCCGGCTATACTAATTGGCGTTACAATACTCATCATGATATACAGGCGTATTGTGAAAGAGAGGGAGAAATCATATGGAGATTAACGAAAAGGTTGTCAGAGAATTAAAAAAGAAGTTTGAGATTGAGATGAACAAAAGGGAAGCCGAGATTGTTGAGTACTGGAGAAAGGAAGTCGAATTAATATACAAGAAGAGGCATGAAGATTTAAGTTCCATGCAGATAGAGTTAAAAAATCTCATGGAGCGTATGAATAACAGGGCAATGATGGTAAGTCGGATGGCGAAAGAAGGGATATGAAAAAATCAGGGTCCAAGGGGTCAAGGGGTTTAAAATCACTCAATCACTCAAACACTCAATCATTCAAATCCTTTAAATGCTTGGCTATCCTGTTATTGCTGCTGATATTCGTTTTGCCGGCTGAAGCTCAAGTTGCGCAGAAAAAGAGCGTACCCCTGGAAAAAAAGGTCTCGGATCTGGAAGCTGAAGTGACAAAACTTAAAAGAGAAATTGAGATCTATAACCTGGATGGTTTACCCGATGCGCTTGTACTCTGTGACAAAAAAATACCCCTGTTCAGGGATGACATAAGGGAGAGATTCGAACGGGAATTTTTTCAATTCCTTGAGAATAAAGGGCTGCTGACTATCATCATTAAGAGGTATTTCAAATATTCAAGTATGATAAACGAAGAGACACAGAAGATGGGTCTCCCGTCGGATCTCATATACCTCGTTATTACTGAAAGTTATTTAAACCCGAGGTCGCTCTCCAAGGCAAACGCGGCAGGTATGTGGCAGTTTATAAAGGAGACAGGCAAACGGGAAGGCTTATATATCAGTGACAACATAGATGAACGTTACAATATGAAGAAGGCAACAAAATCAGCCTTGACCCATTTGAAAAGGCTTCACGGGGAGTTTGGCGACTGGCTGATTGCCATGGCAGCTTACAACGCAGGCGCAGGAAGACTGAGGGAAGCCATAGAAAACCAGGGGACACGGGATTTCTTTGAACTTTATCTTCCGGAAGAGACGGAAAGATACATATTCAGAATCTTATCTCTTAAAGAGATTGTATTAAACAAAGAGAGGTATGGACTGAATCTGAGCGGGAAGGATTTATACAAGCCCATTCTTATCCACGAAGTATTGCTGGAGACGGACAGGGAAATCCACACTTCAATACTCGCCAAATGCATGGATATGTCTTATAAAACATTCAGAGACTACAACCTCCATATCAGAAAATACAGACTGCCGAAAGGTGTCTACAGTATCAATGTCCCCAATGAAAAACAGGAGATATTCCTCAAAAAACTCAAAAATTACCCCTATATCAGTATTAATAGTGAAAAATAGAACAATCTTTGCTTTTTTATATTGACAGGCAACAGTCCTGCATCATCAATACCCCCCATTATTAACAGGTGACGTTCATAAAAAGCTAAATAATTACGCATGTGTCAGTGTTAATCGTGAAAAAAAGAACAACCTTTGCTTTTTTATATTGACAAGCATTAGCCAAATATAGAATTATGTATTACTATCATGATAAACACGATTGAAGATTTTTATCCTGTGCTTATTTTTTCAGTGGTGGCGGTTGTGTTTACCCTCTCGCCGGTTGTGATTTCATATCTGATCGCACCCCGCACCAGGGGTAAAAACACTTTTGCCACCTATGAATGCGGCATACCGCCTTTCGGCAGCGCATGGACACGTCATACCGTCGTATATTACGTTTATGCACTTATATTCATAGCCTTTGATGTGGATATACTCTATCTGTTTCCCGTGGCATTAAGCTATACAAGGGGCGAGAGAATGTACGAGTTCTACTCACTGCTGATCTTTGTCCTTATACTTGCCTTCGCGATCATCTACGCGTGGGGAAAAGGGGTGTTTACCTGGAAACGAAAGCTCCTATAATACATTTTGCCATTGCAGACAAGTTTCTTAATCTCGCAAGGGCAAACTCCATCTGGCCCATGACCTTCGGCCTTGCCTGCTGCGCCATTGAGATGATGGCCGGCGCCATGGCGCGTTTCGATATTGCACGTTTCGGCGCAGAGGTTTTCAGGCCGAGCCCCAGGCAGGCCGATCTGATGATTGTAAACGGGACAGTGACAAGAAAAATGGCGCCCACAGTGGTCACACTGTACGAACAGATGCCTTCACCCAAATGGGTAATAGCAATGGGCAATTGCGCCATATCAGGCGGTCCCTTTGCATTCGAAGGCCAGTACAATATTATCGAAGGTGTTGATAAACTCATACCCGTTGATGTTTATATACCCGGGTGCCCTCCGAGGCCGGAAGGACTGCTCGAGGGGCTTATGAAACTCGAAGAAAAAATTACGGGAACACGACGCTTCCCGACGCCGGAAAAGAAATGGTAAAAAGAATTTTCGAAGAGATTAAAAACAACCTGAAAGGTGTTGACGCATCTGAAATTTCGTATGACGAAAGAGGTTATCATCTTGCAGTGGATGCAGTGAAAAACAACCTCGTATCCATTGTGGAGTTTTTCAGCGGAAAGGGTTTTTATCTTGAAGATATGTGTTGTGTGGATTACGTGGACTACCTTGAAGTTGTCTATTTTTTCAATCACCATAATACATTATGCCGCATTAAAACAACATTGAAGGTCGAGCCTGACAAGCCTGCAGCGCCCACAATATCACATATCTACACAATGGCCCACTGGTATGAGCGGGAGATACATGAATTCTTCGGTGTGCTGTTTGAGGGACATCCGGGGCTGACATACCTGTTTCTCCATGATGGTATAGACCATTATCCCCTTCGTAAGCACATGGTGACCGTATCAGAAGATGATAAGCGCCTGTTTAAGCCATTCGAACCCGGCGAACAGGAGGACGGATTTTTTTTAAACCTTGGCCCACAGCATCCGAGCACGCATGGGGTACTGCGGGTTATCGTCAAAATGGACGGCGAATATATCATCAGTGCTGAGCCTGTGCTGGGTTATCTCCACAGGATGCACGAGAAGATGGCAGAGAACAGAAGCTATCAGCAGTTTCTACCCAACCCGCCAAGAATGGATTACCTCGGTGCGCTGAATTTCAACCTCGGTCATGTAACAACCATTGAAAAACTTTGCAACATAGAAGTGCCGGAGCGTGCCCAGTATATACGGACCATTACCGCTGAACTGAACAGGATTTCAAGCCATCTCCTGTGGGTCGGCGCATTCGTAGCAGACCTCGGCGGACTGACGCCCTTTCTATATACCTTTCAGGACAGGGAACACATCCTCGACATACTTGAGGCCGTGGCCGGTTCGAGGCTCACATACTGTTATTTCCGTTTTGGAGGGCTCTACAACGATATCGATGACACATTTATAGACGCCGTAAAACAGTTCATAAAGTATTTACGTGGTCGTTTCGGGATGTATGAAAAGCTTGTTACCGGCAACATAATCTTTATAAACAGGGTCAAAGGCATAGGCATTCTCAAACAAAGCGATGTGCCAAGATACGGATGTTCCGGGCCGATCATCAGGAGTACGGGCATTCCCTTCGATATGAGGAAGGTCGAACCCTATGCGGCTTATGACAAGATCGACTTCGAGATTCCAACCGGCAAAACCGGTGATAATATGGACCGCTATATGGTCCGCATAAAAGAGATGGAAATAAGTCTGAATATCATTGAAGAGGCAATTCAAAAGCTTCCTTCGGGGCCGTTTAAGGCAGAGAAGGTACCGAAGAAGCTGAAACCGCCAAAGGGCGATTTATATCACACTGTGGAATCTCCGCGAGGCGAGCTCGGTGTCTATATTGTGAGCGATGAGAGCGATAAGCCGTACAGAATGAGATGGAGGGTTCCTTCATTCTCGAACCTGATGACATTTCCGAAGCTTGCGGAGGGCACGCTCATTGCCGATGCCATTGCAACCCTTGGAAGCTATGACCTTGTGATTCCGGAGATAGACAGATAGAAATGCCGAAGTTGAGAAGTTGAGAAGCTGCGAAGATGGGAAGATAGAATGGCAATTAAGAATTAAGAATATAAAAAGGGAGCAAGCTGATAGCCGAGGGCTGATAGCTGATAGCTTAAAATGAATGAACTAAACAATATAATAAGTATCATCGGAAAAGAGGCGGCAAGGGTGATTATCGGTCTTGTCGGGGTGCTTATCATCGTTGTGGTCAACGCCCTGCTGCTTACATGGGTCGAGCGTAAGGTCAGCGGGCGCATGCAGAGGAGGATAGGCCCCAAAGAAGTAGGCCCTTTCGGCCTCATCCAGCCCATTGCAGACGGTCTCAAACTGCTCGGCAAGGAACTGCTCACACCGGCAAACGTTGACAGGCCTCTCTATTTTCTTGCCCCGATCCTGATATTTGTCCCTGTACTTGTATCTTTTGTCGTGATTCCATTTGATTCATATCTACAGGTGAAAGATATCAATGTCGGAATCCTTGTTATTCTAGCCTTTTCTTCCCTTTCAGTACTTTCCATACTGATCGCGGGCTGGGGCTCGAACAATAAGTATGCCCTTATCGGTGCCATACGGAGTGTTGCCCAGAACATTGCCTACGAGATCCCGCTGCTCCTTTCGCTGCTTGCGGTTGTTTTTATGGTAAATTCACTTTCTCTCAAAGACGTAGTTGAGGCACAGAAATGTGTATGGTTTGTGGTGTACCAGCCATTTGCCTTCCTCATATTTTTCATTGCATGCGTAGCAGAGACAAACAGAACACCCTTTGATTTACCGGAGGCGGAGAGCGAACTCGTTGCCGGTTTCCACACAGAGTATTCGGGTATGCGTTTTGCCCTGTTTTTCCTTGCCGAATATACGAACATAATGATTGTAAGCGCTATTGCGACGGTGTTTTTCCTTGGCGGCTATCTCGGACCTGTGCTGCCGGGCATTGTCTGGTTCTTTATAAAAACATATCTCCTTGTCTTTGTAATTATGTGGTTTCGCTGGACATTCCCCAGGGTCCGGTTCGATCAGCTCCTGAATTTTTCCTGGAAGATACTGATACCCGTTTCTCTTGTAAACCTTATCATTACAGGAGGAATACTTAAGCTATGACCTATGTTGTGGATATTGTCAAAGGCGCTTTTTCTCTGCTTGTCGG
>CAYMTB010000070.1:0-6115 GCA_964393225.1 uncultured Syntrophorhabdaceae bacterium | reverse complement strand
AAGCTATGACCTATGTTGTGGATATTGTCAAAGGCGCTTTTTCTCTGCTTGTCGGCATGGGTGTGACCATCAGGGCATTTTTCATGCCTGTTGTAACCGTCCAGTACCCGAGGCAGACAATAAACATCAGCCCGCGTTTCAGGGGTCACACAAAGCTCGTGGCAGACGAAGAAAACCCAGAAAGAACAAAGTGTATTGTATGTGGCATGTGTGAAAGGAATTGCCCCTCTAAATCGATCAAGAGGGTTTCGGGCGAAAAAATGGAAGGCGAGAAGAAAAAGACCGCCACAGAATACATACTTGATTTTACAACGTGCAGCCATTGCGGATTATGTGTGGAGACATGCCCTGTAGATGCCCTCGCCTTTTCGGCGGACTATAATGCTGTAGGATACAGCAGGGAAGATTTTTATTATGATCTTATTAAGGAATTTGAAAAGAGAAAATAGGCTTATCGGAAGGTTATGTATATTTTAGAGATTATGTGTATACCCGAAAGGATTTTGAAAACCCGTGGTAAGGATTTTACGAGGTCATGATGAACTTTGCTGAGTCTATATTTGTTCTGGTTATTTTTGTGACGATGATCGGAGCATTAGTAACCGTACTTTCGGGTTCCATCATATATGCCATGATTGGACTTGTGGCGACCATGTTCGGGATTGCAGGCCTTTACGTCTACCTTAATGCCCCGTTTCTGGGAATGATGCAGATCCTTATTTATGTTGGAGCTATATCGATTCTCATTGCCTTCGCGATCATGCTTACCGGTCCTCATTACAAGAGGCCTAAAGAATGGACCACGACGGTAAAATTTGCTGCAGCTTTAGTGGTTTCCCTGTTTTCGTTTGCCATCCTGTTTAAGGTTATAATGCATGCTCCCTGGATGAATACTAAGGCAAAGGCCTTTACGGTTTCAACAGAGGCCATCGGCAGAGCGCTATTTGATAAACTTATGCTCCCATTTGAACTCATTTCTCTGCTCATCGTTGTGAGCATTGTCGGTGCAATAATGCTTGCGCTCTTTTCGAGGGGGGAAAAATGACAGGAACCCTTATGTATAACAATCTCTATATTTATCTGTTCATTGGCCTTTTTTTACTGTGCTGCGGCATTCTGGGTCTTCTTTACAGAAGAACTCTTATAGGCATGCTCATATCAATGGAACTCATAATGAACGGCGCAGGCCTAAATTTTGTGGCCTTTAACAGATTTACGTCTCCTGATAATGCTTACGGCATGTCATTTACGCTTTTTATCATGGGCATTGCTGCCGCCGAGGCGGCCATTGCATTGGGCATCATTATTTTAATCTTCAAAAAATTCAGGCATATTGATGGCCAGGAATTAAAAGAGATGAAGGATTAATTTATGATCATTGACAGCGCGCGACCCCTTATTCCTATCATCATCGTTCTGATTACCACTATCCTTATCTCCTTTTCGAAAAAAAGGCCGAATGTAAGGGAATTCTGGTCTGTCGCCGGCTCGGTTCTTACATTCATCTCGGTGGCAAGCATGGTGCCGGATATATGGTGCGGCCAGACGATTGCTTACACATTATCAACTATCGCTCCGGGGATTTCCCTCAACTTCAGAGTGGATGGACTCTCACTTGTTTTCGGCATCATATCCTCCTTTTTGTGGATATTTGCAACTTTTTATAATATCGGTTATATGCGGACTCTGAATGAGCATGCACAAACAAGGTACTATACCTGTTTTGCCATTGCCATACTCGGAGCCCAGGGTGTTTCCTTTTCGGGCAGCCTTTTTTCACTCTATATGTTCTATGAAATCATTACGATATTTACCTACCCTCTGGTTGCGCACCATCAGGACGCGGAAGGCTATGCGGGTGCCAAGAAATACACCATCTACCTGATGGGCACATCAAAGGGACTGCTGCTGCCTGCTATGATCCTTACCTATGTCCTCGCAGGCACACTCGATTTTGCCGATAATATCGTTACAGGTATTTTCAGGAAAGAAACCGATTGCCTCTGGGTTGCTGTTGCTTATGGACTCTTTATCTTCGGTTTTGCGAAGGCTGCTATTATGCCGCTACATAACTGGCTTCCTTCGGCCATGGTAGCGCCTACGCCTGTCAGCGCCCTGCTCCATGCCGTTGCCGTTGTGAAGGCAGGGGTGTTCTGTATATCAAGGGTAATGCTTTCCGTCTTCGGTGTGGAATTGCTCCAAGCCTCACACCTTGGTCTGTATACCGCATATCTGGTCTCGTTTACCATTCTTGCCGCCTCTGTAATTGCCCTTACAAAGGATGATCTCAAAGCGCGACTCGCATATTCTACCGTCAGTCAGCTCTCCTATATTGTACTTGGTGTTGCCATGCTCGATGTTTCGGGCATCACGGGCGGCATTGTTCATATTGCCAATCACGGCTTCAGCAAGATTACGCTCTTTTTCTGTGCCGGAGCTATATTTGTGGCAACGGGCAAAAGGAAGATAAGCGATATGGAAGGAATAGGCTATGCAATGCCCTTTACTATGGCTGCATTTGCCATAGCATCCCTGAGTATGATCGGGGTTCCCCCTGTAGCTGGGTTTGTAACGAAGTGGTATCTCCTGAACGGGGCGCTGGAGATCCAGAATCTTCCTATAGTGATTGTCCTCATGGTGAGTACAATCCTGAATGCCGGATACTTTGCGCCCATTACCATCAAGGCATTTTTTCAGGGCAAGAAATCCGGTTGGAGCAGAAGCGACATCAAAGAGGCGCCTGCTACAATGGTTGTGCCGATAGTTATTGCTGCAAGCATATCTATTGCACTGGGGTTGTTCCCTGATTTTTTTGTCGGCCTTGTAGGGAGGATGTTTCCATGAAAAAACAAAAAACAAAAAACAAATATCGAATATCGAATATAATTTATAGCTACATCGGGAACTACACCGTTATGGAGTGTTTAGTATGAACGTATTAAGATATATCGAGTTGTTGCGGGGCAATATGAAAACACTGAAAATTGTCCTGATTGCCTATCTCACTGTTCTTGTAATATTCGACATCCTTATACATCTGGGATTTCACGGCCATTATTTTGTGGATAATATACCGGCATTCTGGACGATATTCGGCATCATCGGTTGCTTTTTGCTCATCAAGATTGCAAAGGGCATAGCCCATGCATTCCTATCAAAGGACGAGGATTTTTATGGATAAGTGGCTGCATCCTGCTGTCTTTTATTTTATAGGGAGTTTGCTCCTGCCTTTTATCAAAAACGAAAAGGCAAAGCGCTTCTTCATGCTGCTTATCCCTGTCCTCTCGATTATTGATGTATCCCTGATGCAGGAAGGTGTTTACGGCAGTTTTCAGTTTTTAAACACAACGATGATCTTCGGCAGGGTGGATAAGCTGTCCCTTGTCTTTGCCTGGGTCTTTGTGATTATGGCGTTTCTGGGTGCCCTTTATGCACTCCATGTTAAAGAAGATGGTCACCACATTGCAGGCAGTTTTTATGTGGGCAGTTCTCTCGGTGCAATCTTCGCAGGCGATTACCTGACCTTATTCATCTTCTGGGAGATAATGGCCTTTTCCTCCGTATTCCTTATCTGGTATCGCAAAAGGCAGAAATCCACAGATGCAGGCTACCGATATCTGCTCGTCCATGTGTTCGGCGGACTTTTGTTCTTCACGGGCATGATGCTCTACTACTACAAGACAGGCAATCTCCTGTTTGACAGGGTGTCGCAGGGCGGTGCCGGTCTTGAAGAATACCTGATTCTGGCGGGTTTTTCGCTCAATGCCGCAGTAATACCGCTGCATGCCTGGCTGCCTGACGCATATCCTGAGGCAACTATTGAAGGCGCGGTTTTCATGTGCGCCTTTACAACAAAGACTGCTGTATATGTGCTCGCGAGAGGTTTCCCCGGTTTTGAGGTACTTGCCATATTAGGCACTGCCATGACAATCTATGGTGTTTTTTACGCTGTTATCGAGAACGATATGAGAAGGGTGCTCGCGTACCATATCGTCAGTCAGGTGGGCTACATGGTGGCAGGCGTAGGAATAGGTACGGAACTTGCCCTGAACGGGGCATGCGCGCACGCCTTTGCTCATATACTTTACAAGGCGCTGCTGTTCATGGGCACAGGCGCTGTACTCTATATGACGGGCACAGCTAAACTGTCGAAGCTTGGCGGTCTTTATAAGTATATGCCGCTTACGATGATATTCTATATAGTTGGCGCTATTTCCATCTCCGGCTTCCCGCTGTTTTCAGGTTTTGTGAGTAAATCGATGATCGTTGCCTCGGCGCACGAAGAGGGCAGGATTATATTGGTGCTGCTTATGAACCTTGCCGGCATAGGTACATTCCTGTCTGTGGGTCTGAAAGTCACGTATTTTGCTTTTTTCAGCAAAGAAGAAGCGCCGATAAAGGCAGCAGAGCCTCCAAAAAATATGCTCTGGGCCATGGGCCTCACATCAGCCCTTTGTTTTATTATAGGGATTTACCCTGATGCACTGTACAGGCTGCTGCCATTTCCCGTAGAATACCATCCATATACCCGCATGCATCTTTCCGAGATGCTCCAGATACTCTCCTTTACCGGTCTTGTCTTCTTTCTGCTCGTAAAGAAACTTGCGCCTGAAGATAAGTTGAACCTTGACGTAGACTGGTTTTACCGTAAAGGCGGCGCAGTATTCATGTGGATCGACAATAAGGCTATAAGCCCGATAGATACTTTCTGGGGTGAGCTCTACAGGACATGCGGACTGCGGGCGCTCTTCAAAAATGCGGAAATATCATACGGTTTTGACAGAAAGGTAATTGATGGTGTGGTTGACGGAAGCGCCCTTGGTGTCAGGGGGTTCGGCGGGATTGTAAAAAAATTGCAGACAGGGAAGATACAGGCGTACATGGGATTTGCTGTATTATTCATCGTCCTGATTGTGTGGCTATTAATACGAGGTATGTGAAAGGTTTAATATGGTTATGGAACAATATCTTTTGATGAATAAGCTTAGTTTCCCTGTTCTTTCAGCGACCATCTTTCTCCCCTTAATCGGTGCGATCCTGGTCCTCCTCATGAGTAATGAAAAAGTAATTAAAATAACCGCGTTTGCCTCGGGCATCGTTACTTTTATCATGTCTATTTTCCTTTTCGCCAACTTTAACCCTGAAACGCACCTCTTTCAGTTCGGAGAGTTCTTATCGTGGATACCCCTGTATAATATTAATTATATCCTCGGGGTAGACGGCATCACCATATTTCTGATACTTTTAACAACGCTCTTTACGCCCATTTGCGTGCTCTGTTCCTGGACAGCAATTAAAGACCGTGTAAAAGAGTTCATGTTCTGCATACTCGTCATGGAGACGGCAATGATCGGGGTATTCTGCTCCCTCGATTTTATCCTCTTCTATATATTCTGGGAGGCCATGCTTATCCCCATGTATCTGCTTATTGCAGTCTGGGGAGGGCCTAAGAAGGATTATGCCTCTATCAAGTTCTTCATATACACGCTATTCGGAAGCGTTTTCCTTCTGGTTGCCATTATAGCGGTTTATCTTGTAAACGGAACCTTTAACATACCTGAGGCAATGTTCAGGAATTACAGCTTTTCCTTCCAGATCTGGGTGTTTCTTGCCTTCGCCATAGCATTTGCCATTAAAGTGCCCATGTTTCCTTTCCATACATGGTTACCGGCTGCGCACACCGAGGCTCCGACGGCAGGAAGCGTTTTCCTTGCAAGCGTGCTCTTAAAGATGGGTGCCTACGGCTTTATGAGGTTTTGTCTTCCCATTGTACCGAAGGCGAGTCTTTATTTCGCACCGTATATGGTGGCGCTTTCTGTAATCGGGATAATTTACGGCGGCTTTGTATGCCTGAGTCAGACTGACATGAAGAAACTTATTGCCTATTCGAGCGTTGCGCACATGGGCTTTGTGACCCTTGGTATATTTTCTTTTACGTTATTCGGTTTTGAAGGCGCACTTCTCCAGATGCTCAACCACGGCATTACGACTGGGGCCCTCTTTCTCTGTGTCGGCATAATCTACGAGAGGACGCACACCCGTGAGATTATGGATAATGCTGGGCTTGGCAAAATAATGCCGATTTATGTCGGGTTCTTCGGATTCTTTTCCATAT
>CAYMTB010000069.1:0-15039 GCA_964393225.1 uncultured Syntrophorhabdaceae bacterium | reverse complement strand
ACCATTCAGTCCGCGCTATGGCGGTCCGGACGGTACTCTTCATCTTTTTAAGATTATCGACGGCGCGAAATATTTTCTTAAGCCTGAGAGCGGCAGACTGTGGCTTCTTGCCATCTCGCTCGCCAACCCCCCTGCCCTTTTGAGCCGGCTTAAAGAACTGTTCCAGGAAGTCAAAATAGTACACGAGACAGAGAGACCCTTTATTGCCGATGAATACAATGCCATGAATGATGGGCTCATGAAATACCTCCTGAAACTCCGTGCCTCCGGACAATCCGAATTTATCGAAGCCGCCAATGGAACATATGCCTTCCGTAACCTTTTTATCCGCGCTTCGGGGCCTCGATGAAAAGACTCGTTATAAATGCTGACGACTGCGGCGCCGATGAGGCAAGAAATGCAGGCATATTTGAGGCCATTAAAAAGGGTGTTGTAACAGGCGTAAGTATCCTCCCTAACGGGCCGGCATTCGATGACGCCATGCAGCGGATAAAATCAATCAACAACGAGAAGGTATCATGGGGAGTACACATAAACCTGTCAGAAGGGAAGCCTTTGTCGTCTGGTCTGCACATTCTGACAGGACCCGATGGGTGTTTCCACGGTAAATCGGCCGCTATCAAGATTTTTGCGTCCAAGCTGCCGAACCGGGGCAATGCACCAGCTGGACCACTGTTGAATGAGGGATGGAACAAGATAGGCTCCTGCGACACAAAAAGCAGCAGCCGTAATGCTCTGGAGGAGGAGATATCAGCTGAAATTAACGCTCAAATCAAGAAATTAATCGATGCAGGTGTATTCGTGACACATATTGACGGTCACCATCACATTCACGTCTTCCCTGCAGTAATCGAAGCAGCAATTGAAATGACACAAAAGCATAAGATTCCATGGATACGCATACCTGAGGAAGCAAAGCCATCATACCGCAATCTTGATATCTCAGAAGAAGTTTCTGCAGAAGCCGGTCTGTTCAGTAAATATGCTACAGAAGCCCGCACCCGGATTGAAACTTCAGGTATCCGGGCTTCAAACCACTTTAGAGGCATATATTTAAAAGGAAGGCTTTCCTTTCCCCTGGCGGAGGAGCTTCTTCTGACATTGCCCGATGGTCTCACTGAATTCATGACCCATCCCGGACATGCTCACACAGGACACTTACCCGGGCCCTTTTCGGCATTCTCAACTCATGACAGGGAAAGAGAACTCACAACACTGCTCCACCCCGGCCTCCCTTTGCTGCTTGAGAAATACAAAATAATCCTCTCACCCTTTCCGGAGATTTGATATGACATCTTTTTCTTTCCTTCAACCCTCGGACCCTCGACCCCTTGACCCCTCGAACCCTGACCACTTTTTAACATGCGTCTTCTGATCCTTACTCCCACCGCATTCCCCTCTTTAACCGGTAACGCCATTACCGTTGAAAGGTGGCGCCGCGCTCAAGAAAAACAGGGGCTTACAATAAAAGTGATAGCAGCACAAGGTCTTGATCCCCAAATGCTTCACGAGGAAATTCAGCGCTTCCAGCCGGACATTATCCATGGTCATCACACCTTCAAATCAGGCAGATTACTTATTAATCACAGTAATAGTTCGGCTTCTTACGACATTCCTTTTGTGATCTCCTGCGCCGGGACAGATATAAACCAGGACCTGACATTAAATGAGAGAAGGGTAATAATCCTCGAAGTATGCAAAACAGCACGGGCAATCATTACCCAGAGCCAGGACATAGATCTCAAGCTCAAGGATCTGCCAGATGGTTTCTACGAACGCGTTCACTACATACCCCCGACATTTACATGGCTTGGCAGCGATTCATTTGATCTGAGGGGGGCAGCGGGGTGTGAACCACACCACATCCTTTTCTTTCTGCCGGCAGGTATCCGTCCTGTAAAAAGAAACCTTGAGTGTTTAATAGCCATTAACGAAGTTCATAAAGCCAGGCCATCAACAAAAGTCATATTTGCCGGTCCTGTTCTCGACACTGAATACGCCGTGCAGTTCTTTCATATGTTAGAAAAGTGCGGCAGCTTTGCCCGCTGGATTCCTGCTATACCGCCGGAGGCCATGCGCTCTGCGTACAGCGGCGCCGATGTAGTGCTTAATACCTCATTCTCGGAAGGTTTTTCCAATGTCCTCCTTGAAACTATGGCATCGGGCAAACCAATCCTTGCATCTGATATCCAAAGTAACCGCCGGGCAATCCTCGGGGACAACGGCGAACAGCCGGCCGGCTGCCTGTTTGACCTTTACAGCCAGGCAGATTTCATCTGTCAGACCTTAAAGCTCATTGATGACGCCACTCTAAGAAAATCTTTCGGGGAGGCAGGATTTACAAGGTCGAAGCAGTGGCCCGGACCTGCGGATGAAGCTAAAATGCTGATTGAAATTTATAAGATGGCTCTTGCATGATCTCCGCAATAAATTCTCTCCCTTATCATCTTCTCGTTTTTTCTTGCAAAAAAGGGAGAACTGAAAGACAATAAAGAAAAAACAGGGAGAACTGATATGAGCTCTTTTACCTTGAAAATTCTTGCATGCGCGCTTATGGTCGTTGACCATGTGGCAATAATATTTTTCCCGACTAGTGCGATAATGCGTCTTATCGGCAGACTTGTTTTCCCGATGTTTGCCTATTTTATCGCTGAAGGCTACCGGCATACAAAAGACCCCACATCCTACCTTGGAAGACTCTTCCTTTTTGCCCTTATTTCTCAGCCTTTTTATGTGTTCGGCTTCAAATACCCGACACTGCATTTCAACGTTTTCTTTACTCTTGCTGCCGGCCTCTATGCCATTTATGCCTATGAAAAAACAAAAAGTTATATTCCCATGTTTTTTGCGATGGCAGGAGCCGAACTTGTTAATGCGTCCTACGGATTTACCGGTGTACTTATGATTTTTGTAATCCACAAGTTTTTTGATGACTATAAACGTATGGCGTTATGGGTCTTTATTATAAATATCCTTGCAGGAATGCACTCGATTGCAGTGAAATATTTTACCGAGCCGAACTTTATTATCAGTTTTTCCTATATTGCAGAACACTCGGTAGCAGGTCTGGTTCAACCATTTGCAGTGCTCGCCGTACCTCTCATAGCGCTTTATAACGGCAAGCGCGGCCCCAATGCAAAATACCTTTTTTACATCTTCTATCCCGGGCACCTATGTGTACTCGGCCTTATCAGGATGTTTCTGGGCAGATGAATTATCTTGAGGGTTTTGCAAATGTCTCGATTGAAAAACCCTTTTTATTCAGCCGCAGACAAAAACCGGACGGTATTATTCTATATCGGCTGCCGACCCGGCACCCGATATGCTCCATGCCCTTCGGGCTGAATGAAAATTTAACATATCTGCCCATCAGGGCTGAATATTTGACAGACGGCAATGTCGTCGTCTGGCAAAATAATCATTTGTCTGCTCTTGTCCGCTTTTGTCGAGCGTAAGCGGGCGGCAAAAGTAGATTTTGATGAAACAAAAAAAGGATAAGGGAGGCGTTATATGATTGATATACATGGCATTCAGGAACTTAAAGAAATCGTTGGTGAGGAATGGGTTTCTGCGGGTCAGTCGGTAAGGGAACTTCACTCTCACGATGAATCCTTCCATACCCCCACGCTTCCAGATGTGGTTGTATGGCCTCATTCCACAGAAGAGGTTAGCAGCATTGTAAAGTGGGCCTATGAAAAGGATATACCTATTACCCCGTGGGGTGTAGGGACAAGCCTCGAAGGGAACCCCATCCCTGTCCGCAATGGCATTTCAATAGATTTTCAGGAAATGAACAAGGCCCTCGCCATAAGACAGGAGGATTTTCAGGTAGACGTACAGTCAGGCGTTGTATACAAGGAATTGAACAAAACACTGGGTCACCATGGACTCCTTTTTCCCCCTGATCCCGGAGCAGCAGCTACAATCGGGGGTATGATCGGCAATAATGCCAGCGGCATCCGCACGGTGAAATACGGCGCAACCAAAGATTACGTCATGAGGCTTACCGTTGTATTGCCCGGAGGCGATATAATCCACGCAGGAAACAGGGCACGAAAAAGTTCATCAGGCTATAATATCTGTGCGCTTTTTACCGGATCAGAAGGCACCCTCGGGATTGTAACAGAAGCAACGCTCCGCCTTGTGGGATTACCGGTGAATTTTATGGCAGTAAGGGCTGTCTTCCCGGCAGTCCTGAACGCAACAAACACGGTCTTTCAGGTCATGAGCTCAGGTCTTTCGCCGTCTGCCATGGAACTGCTCGATGGCAAAGTAATGGAGGTGCTGAACCGTGACCGGGGATATTCCCTCCATGAACAGCCGACTCTGCTCATGGAATTTAACGGATTCAGTGAAACAGGTTTGAAGGAAGAAATGGCCTGTGTGGAAGAAATATGCCTTGAAAATGGATGCTCTTTCCTTGACAAGGGGATAGGGGCTGCAGAGAGGAGCCGTCTCTGGGATATGCGCCATCTGACGTTCGAATCGATTAAGAGGTCTCACGTAAATTTGCTGCTGCTTATCATGGATGTGGCCGTGCCTCTATCACGGTACAGCGAAATTGTGGCTTTCGCCCGGGAAGAGGTGAAAGGCCTTGCCGCGTACATATTCGGTCATGCAGGTGACGGAAATGTCCACGTAGTAGTTATGGACAACCCTGAAGATAAAGGAAGGTGGGCTCGCGTGGAAGAGGCCAACCGTAACATCGTTCTCAAAGCCCTTGAGCTTGAAGGCACATGCACAGGTGAGCACGGTGTAGGGATCGGCAAATGTCCGTTTCTCCCGATTGAACATGGGGAAAGCCTTGCGCTAATGCAGAAAATCAAGACCCTTCTTGACCCCAAAGGCCTCATGAATCCTGGAAAGTTTTTCGTATGAATCGTTTTATGAGCTAATTAGTCTTACTCACCAAAGCCTTCACAGCTGACGCAATCTCTTTGCTAAAATCCGCAAGGACATCACTCATTGCGTTGACTATATCGTTATATTCCTTTCCTTTTACCGGCTTTGTTATGGATGACTCCTGCATCGTCTCTATGGTCTTGCCGTCTTTCGCTACGATACCCCATTTAGCATTGAGGGAAACAGTGCCGTCAGGGATTACATCAAGGCGGGAGAAATAAATCGGGATTCTGTAAAAACCGGGGACATGGGCTCTCCAGGCAACAATAGTAACCGGCTCTGATCCGAGAAACGAGGAGGTGTCCTCTATAATTACCCTCATAACGTCTGCCTTGAGTGAACCACCCCAGAGGTTGAATTCGGAGAGCAGCAATTCGTTCGTGGCGGTGCGGGTCACAATCTGGGGTTTATCGAGATAATCGGGGATCTCCACAGGGCCGACGCCGATAACAGCGGCGCTGCTTCTTGAATGGGAAATGTCAGCGGCTTTGGAAGAGGCAAGAGAACTCAGTGTAAAATATTTCGGGGTTGGTGAACTGGTGCTGCAGCCAAGAAGAAGGGATATCATAATGATAATGGGCAGGATACGTATCATGGCTGTTCTCCTTTTAATGGTTTCTTCCCCCAGATGATGGATTCGGGGTAACGCTGGAGGTAATCGCTGAGGAACCTGACAGAACGGGCGGTTTCAGAAACTTCTTTCAATGTGTTGTTAACCTCGAGAACAACTGTTGAATTCTCCGAAGCAAGTCCCTGGACTGAGTGCAGCGTGTTCTCTGCCTGTTTCAGGGTATTCTGGATAATAAGCAAGGTCTGCCCGATCTGGGCAGGAACATCTTCACTTTTTTCTAATATTCCCCTAACCGATTGAGAACTGACTTTGACATTCTCCAGGACAGGATCAATCTCTTTGTCAATCTTCGAAAGTATCCTTTTCGCGTCTTTGAGGCCATCGTTAATCAACTGAAGGCTTGATGCGAGATGAGGGGAATTGAAAGCCTTGTCGACCCCTTCGACCGCATGGAGAAGCTTGTTGAAGAGTTCTTTGAGCGGAATTTCGTCGGCATTCTCCAGAAGCTGCTCAAGAGCCGACTTAATAGTGGGAATCTCCGGACACTGCTTGTCGAGACCCACTATTCTTGCCGGTTTACCAGGATGGAAATCGAGGTTTATCATGAGCTGGCCGGTAACCATGCTCTGAAGCTCAAGCGTGGCACGGAGTCCCTTGTCAATAAGTACCTGGCCGATATCATCATCATCGCTTAATTTCCCTTTGGCAGAAACCTTCCTGGGGTCAAGCTCTGCATAAACCGGGATGAGGATTGAGACAGAAGAGGGATTAAAGCGGAGTGCAATACTTGTGACCGAACCTATCTTAACACCCCGGAACATAACAGGCGAACCCACATTGAGCCCGGCAACAGAGCCCTCAAAGTACATAACGATGGGCCACTTCTTAACGAAGAACCTTCCTGAGCCAAAGATAATAACTGCTATCACGGCAAGGAAGATTGCACCTATTACAAAAGCGCCTATCAGTGTTTTACTGGCGGGTTTGCTCATGATTTATTTTCCCTCCTCTTCTAATGCTCTTGTTATCTCAAAACCTTTATAATTCTTTTGCCGCCCGCTGCCGCTCGACAAATGCGGACAAAAGATTCTATTTTTTGCCCCTTCGTAACTTCCTATCCCCGGTTTTTACTCCACGCTCCACGCTATTCCTTAGCAGGTTCTCCTCTCGTGAGAAAGGCATGAACCGTTGGATTCTTGCATTCTGCAAGAAGCTTCTTCGGGTCTCCCGCGGCGATCATCGTCTTCGTCTCCGCATCGAGAAAAACCGAGTTATTTCCTATTGCAAATATACTGGCCAGTTCATGGGTCACCACAACGATTGTAGATCCGAGACTGTCGCGCAATTCAAGGATAAGATCGTCGAGAAGACGTGCGCTGATAGGATCGAGGCCTGCTGATGGTTCATCAAAAAACAGTATCTCAGGATCAAGGGCCATTGCACGTGCAAGGCCTGCACGCTTTTTCATGCCGCCGCTTATCTCTGAGGGGTAATAGTCTTCAAATCCTGCAAGACCCACAAGGGCAAGCTTAAACGACGCAATCTCGCCAATCTCAGAATGATTGAGGGCTGTATATTCTTCAAGCGTAAGCCCTATATTCTCTGCAAGGGTCATGGAACTCCAGAGAGCGCCGCTCTGATAGAGAATCCCGAAACGTCTCATAAAGCGCTCCCGTTCGTCGGGGTCCATATCCCAGAGGCTTTGTTCTCCATAAAATACCTGGCCCTTTGCCGGTTGCTGGAGGCCTATCAGATGTCTAAGCAAGGTGCTTTTCCCACACCCGCTCCCACCCATGATGATAAAAATATCCCCCCGGTTCACATTAAAAGTAAGATCGTGCTGAATCACATTCGTTCCGTAGGCCATGGTAAGATCGCGAACAACAATATGGGGATCGCTTGATTTCGAATTTAGAATTTCTAATTTAGAATTTTCCAAAGTCATATGCCCAATATATTACACACTACCGTTATCACTGCCGTTGCAACAACAATGCTTACAATGCCCGTCACTACCGCTGATGTCGTGGCATCACCAACCGCTGAAGCGCTCCGTCCGCACTGCATGCCCCGTAAACACCCGGCAAAAGCAACGAGTATACCGAAGACAAAAGCACTTACAAGTCCGATCCATAAGTTTGTAAGGGTGAGCGAACTTTTCGTCTCGTTGTAATACTCGATAAGGCTTATATCGAACCCGGCTACACCCACAATTAACCCGCCCAGGATACCCATTAAATCCGCATACAGTGTCAGGAGGGGCAGCATTATTGAGAGGGCAATTATCCTTGGAAGAACGAGAAATTCAATGGGCGAGATGCCGGAAGTTTTCAACGCATCAACCTCTTCGTTTACCTGCATTGTGCCTATCCTGGCAGCAAAGGAAGCTCCGGTGCGGCCTGCCATGATAATGCCTGTCATAATGGCTGCCATAGCCCGTGTCATGGCAATACCCACAAGGTCTGCTATATATATCTGGGCACCGAACATTTTAAGCTGTATAGAACCCACAAAGGCAAGAATCAAACCCACCAGGATGCTGATAAGCGAAACAATTGGAAGCGCATCTACACCACATTCCTGGATGATCAGGAGAAGATCGGAACCTCGAAAACGGGCCTTGCCGGCAAGCATCTTCACAAAGGCAGCAGAAATTTGACCGACAAAAGTAACTATTTCAAGAATAGATTTCCAGAACATAACAGTAGAATCACCCACTTTTGCCAGAAAGGGAAGACGTGAACTTTCTTTTCGATCACCTTTCCTTTCAGGAACAGCAAAGGCAAGGCGCAAAAGCCGCTGTGCCCCCTGGGGCAGCCCATCTTCCTGCACCTGGATATCCTTCTGTGAACAGACTTCTATTATTTTCACAAGAAATGTGAGTAAACCGCTATCCCATTTACCGAGGTTCCCGGTATCAAAGGCAATCTGCACAGGCAGCAGCTTTTCAATCTCTTTTTGGATATCGCTTGCTGACGGGAGTTTATCATTGATTGTCCAATCGCCGGTGAGTTCTATGATGAGAACACCCTCTGCCGACCGGTTGAAATTCAATCCGCTTAGCCCCTTATCCTGTTCTGAATGTCTTCTCATCATCCCCCTGCTGTCCGATTAACGCTGTTATTACTCTATCAGATTTAATAAGATATGAGCAATGAGAATTTTAAAGATTCCCGTGCATCAATACGATTTGTCCCGTATCTTCTCTGTCCCCACCGGAGGGGTCCGCCAGTTGAAGCGGATCGCCGCAACACGGAGCAAAAAGGTGACTGCGATGGCGATATAAGCCGATGCCTCGGCCGCAACCCCGATCCCCGGGCCGAGAATGAGAAAAACAGTACAGCCGACTGCAGCCGCAAAAGCGTAAAATTGACCAGGTTTCAGCAGAATGGATTCCTGCTGTGTCAATACATCGCGAATCAGGCTGGCCCCCACGGCATTGATGACACCTATCAGAAATGCCGCCGATATACCCAGACCGGCATTAATGGCCTTCTGTGCCCCGACAATGGCATATGTCCCCAATGCCGCCGCGTCAACTACGGATACCGCTCTGTCAAACCACTTTTCGACTATAACAACGTGCCGACCGAACAAAAGACCGAGGCATCCCGCTATCCCGACTGCGTAAAGGTACCGCTCATCCGTCACCAGAGCAGGCGGGCCCTGCTGAAGGAATATCCCGTCCCGGATCAGGCCGCTCCCCGCCCCTGTAATGAGAGCCATTACAAATACTCCAACAATGTCATAGCCCTTCTTCATGGCAAAAAGAGCGCCCGTAAGGCCGAACAGGAATACCGCCGCCAGGTCGAATCCAACAGGCAGATTAAATTGTCCGCTTAGCATCTAAGAAAACCCCCTGACCCCTCATGATTTCAACATCACCACGACCGGTCCCCACAGAACAAGCAGGATATTGCCCACAGTATAGGTCATTAAACTTCCCCGCTGCAGAGCTGCGAGGTATTTGGAATACAGAATACAGTAGTCAGAAGTCAGAATTTTTTTTAAGATATTTTAATCCTCCTTCTGGATTTTGAATTCTGAATTCTTACCCCAAAACAAAGCTGCGAGGAATTCTTGTGATTAAACTTTCTGTGCTGATGCCAAAGAGCATGACAGGGTCAAATTTTAGCACATGCCTCTCTCCTTTCACAGAAAATTTCGCTTCGTAAAATATTATTTTATGTGATAGCATTATTGTGAAACGTTGAGAGTTTTGAAAAAGTACCAGACTTGGTAAATAAAAAAGGGGGCAACAAAATGGCAGATATGACGGAAGAGAAACGTTATGAAGGGCTGAGTCCGTTTGAATTGAAAGACAAGCAGATTGAGATGGCAAGCTCGAACCGTGAACGTATGATGTTGAATGCGGGAAGGGGAAACCCGAACTGGGTTGCGACAATCCCGAGATATGCCTTTTTCCTGCTTGGAAATTTTGCCCTTGAAGAAGCGCATCGGGTTATGAGCCGTTCCGGAATAGCCGGTGCCCCCGAATCAAAGGGCATGGGAGGACGTCTGCTCGACTTCTGCAGCATTCATTCTGAATCGCGCGGCTCCCAGTTCCTTGCCGATTCATACAAGTATGCGACAGAGAATCTTGGTCTTGACGGAGACTCCTTTACCGGGGAGATGATTGACGGTATACTCGGCGACCACTATCCTACACCTGACCGCATGCTGATAAACTGCGAAAAGATTGTTCAGGCATATCTTGATAACACGATGTGCGAATGCCAGCCGCCGGCCGGAACCATGGACCTTTTCGCGGTCGAGGGCGGAACAGCGGCAATGACGTATATCTTCAACACGCTGAAAGAAAATTTCCTCGTCAATCCGGGAGATAAAATCGCCATCGGCACGCCTATTTTTACTCCCTACCTCGATATTCCAACCCTAAACGATTATGGACTGATAGTCGTTGATATCAAGATGGATGAAAACAATAACTGGCAGTATCCCGATTCGGAACTTGAAAAGCTGAGCGACCCCTCCGTGAAGGCCTTTTTTATCGTAAACCCTTCAAATCCGCCGTCTACGAGCGTCGCCAAGGAATCTCTTGAGAAAATAGCGGAGCTGGTTCAAACGCGCAGGAAAGATCTTATAATCCTTACCGATGATGTTTACGGAACATTCGTGAACGGATTCAAATCTTTGGCGGCCATTGCCCCGAGAAACACTATTCTGGTATATTCATTCTCAAAATATTTCGGAGCTACCGGATGGAGGCTGGGCGTCATAGGGATATATCAGGACAATGTTATGGATGAAATGATTGCGGCCCTTCCCCGGGACAAACGCGGCGGAATGCACAAACGCTACGAATCCATCTCGCCGGATCCGGACAGCATCAAGCTCATTGACCGTTTAGTCGCCGACAGCCGGGCGGTCGCCCTGAACCATACCGCCGGTCTCTCGACGCCGCAGCAGGTAATGATGGCGCTATTCTCATTCCAGGAACTCCTCGACTCGGACAGTCACCTCTACAAGAAAGAGATGCAGGACCTGGTGAGAGAACGCTACGAGGCGCTCTATAAGTCGCTCGGCGTCGAGGCACCCGAACTGCCCTGCTACGCAATGTACTACACAACTATTGATATTCCGCAACTTGCCGAAAAACGATTCGGAGCGGATTTTGCGAAGTGGCTCAAATCAACTCACGAACCAATTGACTTCGTGTGGAATCTTGCCGATAAAAAGGGTGTTGTCCTGATGGATGGCGGCGGCTTTGCTGCTCCGGAAATGTCCGTTCGCGTCTCTCTTGCGAACCTTTTCAAGAACGATTACGTGAAAATCGGCAAGGCGATCAGCGAACTGCTTGCCGAATATTGTGACACCTGGAAAAAATCCGGCAAATAACGGGGGAATGCATGTTAAATGATATTCTGGAAATTTGCCGTAAACAACCCGAGATATTGTTATTTCTATCGCTTGGTGTTGGTTATTACATCGGCAAATTAAAATTCAAGGGATTCAGCCTGGGAGCCACCGCATCGGTTCTGATAGTGGCGCTTGTTCTGGGGCAAATCCCGGGTGTAAAAGTCCCGGCTTTGTTGAAAACTGTCAGTTTTGCCTTATTTGTGTTCTGCATCGGCTATAGTGTCGGACCACAGTTTTTCGGGGCATTGAAGAAACAGGGGCTAAGCTACATCTGGATCGCGCTGATTGTGGCTGTGGCAGCATTGGTCACAGCCCTTGCGCTCGGGAAAATTTTCGGTTTCAGTCCGGGGACAACAGCGGGGCTTCTGGCCGGAGCTATGACCACATCAGCCGCAATAGGGACCGCGGAAGGCGCCATCACCCATCTGTCCGGACTTTCCGAGACCGCCAGGGCCGCTATGGAAACAGATACAGCCATAGCATACGCTATAACTTACATCTTTGGTACGGTTGGCGGCATCCTTATGTTTTCCTTAGTACCCAGAATGATGGGCGATGATCTGAAAGCAGAAGCCAAGAAGCTTGAAGAGAGCTATTCCGGAGGAGGAGATGATCTGGACAAAACCCCTGATTTGTTTTCCTGGTCGAAGCAGTTGAGCCTGCGCGCATACCGCGTGGAAAACGAAAAGATATTCGGCAGGACTATCAGTTTTATTGAAGGGCTTTTCTCCCGGCATGCCTTTGTTGAGGCCCTTCAAAGAGGCAAACAGACACTGACACTTCAGTCTGATCTAACCGCTCAATCAGGTGACATCCTTATTATTGGAAGTCCATACAGGAAAAGTATGCTTGACGCGCCGGGACTCATCGGCCAGGAACAGGATATCGCAGACATGGTAGAGATTGTCGGAGAAGTTATGGAGGTCTGCGTCCTGAATAAGGAAATTGTCGGGAAAACCATTGCCGAACTCGGAAGTCTAAACGAATCGCGCGGCCTCTTCCTCCGCAAGATTACGCGTCAGAGCAATGCAGTGCCTGTTTTGCCCAAAACCGTAATTGAGCGCTGCGACGTCCTTCAGTTGATTGGAAGCAAGGAAGACGTGGAACGCGCAGTCAAAATGATCGGATTCGCGGAACGCAAAACGGATGTGACCGATATGGTTGTCGTAGGCTGCGGGATTGTGCTCGGCACGATGATAGGGCTTCTTGTAGTAAATATTGCCGGTATCCCGATATCTCTTGGCGTTGGCGGCGGCGTCCTTGTCTCCGGCCTTATTTTCGGATGGTTACGCACTTTGCATCCGACATACGGACAGATTCCATCCGCAAGTCTTTGGATTCTCCAGAACCTCGGATTGAACCTCTTTATTGCCTGCGTCGGGCTGGGTGCGGGCAGTCAGGCGCTGGCCGCCTTGAAAACTACGGGGTTATCGGTCTTCATTGCCGGGGTCATCCTGACAATCATTCCAGTTCTGGCAGGCCTTTTCTTTGCAAAGCTGTTTATGAAACTAAATCCTGTTTTCCTGTATGGCGCGCTCACCGGTTCGCGGAACGAGACAGCGGCACTGCTTCCGCTTGAGGAACAGGCCGAAAGTTCACTGCCAGTAATCGGCTACGCAACTGCCTACGCAGTCGCAAACGTGGTGCTGACCATCTGGGGTTCACTGATTGTAAATATTATGCATAGGTTTTAGAAAAGCGGCGCAGACAATGTTTTCTGTTATTACATGCCAGTTTTTCTTTTAATCCCTGGTTTATCAGTAGAATCATCATTGGTGTCAGGCAATCCCTCGCAAACACGCTCATGTTGCTCGACTGCCCCGACACCTTCCTAACGACATATTTGATTTAATATTACCAGTTTTTAATTTATGCGAGCATTATAACGATCACTACCCCCCAGATAATGAGGAGCGTATTGCCCACAGCGTAAGTTACAGTATAACCGAGGGCCGGTATCTTGCTTTTAGCAACGTCTTGTATGGCGCCCAGCGCTGCCGTGGTGGTACGCGCCCCTGC
Source organism: uncultured Syntrophorhabdaceae bacterium (assembly GCA_964393225.1). GTDB lineage: Bacteria > Desulfobacterota > Syntrophorhabdia > Syntrophorhabdales > Syntrophorhabdaceae > MWEV01. Next base: position 1,667 of record CAYMTB010000069.1, on the reverse strand, counting down.
ACAAGCGCCCAGGATAATGCCGGCGTTCATCTTAAAAATATACTTACCCACGAATATTCCCATCACAAATGGCATTATGGTGACAAAAATACCGGCAAAGAACAGCATAAGTCCTGCCTCTTTCAGACCTGCAACAAATCCCGGGCCGGAACTTATACCCACCACGGCAATAAAGGTGGTAAGGCCCACATTATTCATCATCCAGAGGGCAGGAGTAGGGATGCGGCCGAAGGTTGGATGAACCGATCGCAGCCAGCCGAATACGAGCCCCATGATCAGCACGCCACCGCTGGTGCTCAAGCTCAAGGGGACTTTACCTATCTTGATGGAGAGGGCTCCGATAAGACCACCAAGGAGAATACCGATACCTACGAATACCATATCGGTCATATCAGTAGGGCGATCCGCATAACCCAGAATCTTTGCGGCCCGTTCAACATCACGTTTTGCCCCTGCTATGGTCAACACATCACCACGGTCCACCTTAGTACCCGGTGCAACAGGCATCTCGTGCCCCGCGCGCATTAGCTTCCTCAGGAATATTCCCCGGCCATTCCCCGCAACATCCGATTCTACGATCTCTTTGAGGGTCATTTTTGCAATGGCTTTACTGGTAATCACCACGTCAAGCGCCTCAGCAGGAAAGTCAAGGAGTTCCCTGTCGTCCACCTCGGGGCCGATCGCATTCTCATTCTCCAGCTTTACCAGCAACTCCAGGCGGGCAACAAGCACCAGCACATCGCCTTGCTGAATAACAATGGAAAGGTCAGGCTCCATGATTTTGCCCTCATGGCGGATCCGTTCCACGAAGATCCTCATTGAACTGACATCTGCCATAAAACTCGACTCGAATTCTCCTATAGTCCTGTTGATGAACTTCGCATTAGCTACCCGGTAGGCACGGGCGACAATCTGCTGGTAAGCAGAGATAACGCCCGCTTCGGGCTGACCTGCACCCATTTTTTCCTCCAGTTTTCTGCATTCCGCTGCCAGGTCCACTCTCAGGAGTTTAGGACCGACGGAGGAGAGGAACCATGCTGATCCGGCAGTACCGAAAACGTAGGTTACCGCATAAGCTACAGGAATTTGGTTGATAAAAGATGATTTCTGAGAAGCAGAAATGCTGAGTTGATTGATCGTATCAGTTGCCACGCCGATCACCGCAGAGATCGTGCAGGCGCCGGATAAAAGCCCTGCCGCAGAACCTATGTCAAAACCAAGTATCTTTGCTGCCAGAAACGCAGAAAGCAGGCACGCAAGACACAGGATGATTGCAAAAATTACCTGAGGGAGACCATCGCTTTTAAGTCCCCGGAAGAACTGTGGACCAACTCCGTAACCGACAGCAAAGAGAAACATGAGGAAAAAAACCGATTTCACATTCGGCGAGATAGTAATACTCAGTTGCCCGATCAATACCCCGACAAGGAGGGTACCCGTGACAGCACCGAGGGCAACCTTGCCCAGCTTGATTTTCCCGACAAAATAACCCAGACCGAGTGTCAGGAAAATAGCTAATTCGGGATACTGCCGAAGGGTATTCACAAACCATTCCACAGGCACCTCCTCAACATCAGTTTCGTTTTGTAGACGTTGCCGCTGCCGTCATTTTGTCCGCCTCTGTAACTCATCCTCCCCCCATCGACGACTAAAGGCTAACGAATGCC
>CAYMTB010000068.1:13758-15100 GCA_964393225.1 uncultured Syntrophorhabdaceae bacterium | reverse complement strand
GGCTACGTGGTCTACGGCAGTAAGGGCAGCGTCGGCTACGTGTGGCCGGTCCGGGGCGGACAGGGTGGATCATTCGGTTCTTCGGCCCTTTGGCGTACGGGTCAGACAGTAAGCTATAGAGCTGGCGACGACGGGGCAATGCAACAGGGAGTTTCCTGGCCAACTCCCCGCTTTGCCGACAAGGGGAACGGGACTGTGAGCGACGACCTCACCGGTCTTGTTTGGACAAAGGATGCCAACGCCCCGGGACCCTCTGACTGCTCTCTGGGAGGATCCAAGGCCTGGCAGGAAGCGCTGGATTACGTGAAGTGCCTCAATACTCAGAATTATCTTGGCTACAATGACTGGCGATTGCCAAACAGGAAGGAATTGCGCAGCCTTTCTGATTATTCCCAATTTGCACCTGCCCTGCCTTCGGATCACCCATTCACAAATGTGCAGGGGAGCTACTGCTGGTCGTCTACCACGAACACCGGCAATACAGACGTCGCATGGCTCGTCAGTGTGTGGAATGGCGGTGTGAGCTGGGGCATTAGGGGCAGCGACTACTACGTGTGGCCCGTCCGCGGCGGGCAGGTCAGCTCACCCGTTGACCTTACCGTCTCAAAACCCGGCACTGGTAGCGGTACCGTCACAGGTAACCCTGCCGGCATCAACTGTGGTTCTACCTGTTCGACATCTTTCGCCTCCGGCACCTCTGTGACCCTTACTGCTACACCCTCTGCCGGCTCCACCTTTACCGGTTGGTCGGGCGGCGGATGCTCAGAAACTGCAACCACATGTACGGTAACTATAGATGAAGCAAAGACAGTTACTGCAACCTTTACCCTCAAAACCTTTACTATCTCAGGGGTGGCAGACGGGAACGGAACTGTCAACTGTTCTCCTTCTCCTGTTGTCTATGATGCCAACGCCACCTGTACCATTACCCCTGATACCGGGTATCATCTTGTCTCCGTAACTGATAACGGGACAGCGGTAAGCCTTGATGTACCAGACACCTATACCCTATCAAACGTCGCTGCAAACCATACCGTTACCGCCGTCTTTGCCATCAATACCTATGCATTCACCCCATCCGTAACAGGAGGCAACGGGGGCATCTCTCCTTCAGGGACTCCAACCACCAATTACGGTTCTTCACAGACCTTCACCATCACCCCTGAGACAGGGTACCACATCGTTGATGTCAAGGCAGATGGTGCCTCTGTCGGTGCAGTATCGAGCTATACCTTCCCGAATGTGACCGGGAACCATACAATCAGTGCCACCTTTGCCATCAATACGTATACGGTGAGCACCTCGGCAGGAACCGGAGGCACCATCAATCCCGCAAGCAGGA
>CAYMTB010000068.1:0-13658 GCA_964393225.1 uncultured Syntrophorhabdaceae bacterium | reverse complement strand
CAACACCTATCCGCTTACCATCGTCCCGTCAGGCACGGGCACCGGTACCATCACCTCCAACCCTTCAGAGATCATCTGCGGCCCTAACTGTTCTTCTACCTATACCCACGGCACCTCCATAACCCTCGATGCCTCACCAAGTATCAGTTCTCTCTTCACCTCCTGGTCAGGTGACTGCTCAGGGAATACATCACCTACCTCAATCCTCATGGATGCTTCAAAGACCTGTACGGCAACCTTTACGCTCAAAACCTTTACCATCTCCGGTATAGCAGATGGGAGCGGCACCATTGTCTGTACTTCTCCTGTCACCTATGATGCCAGCGCCACCTGCACCGTCACCATCGATACGGGGTATCATCTCGTCTCCGTAACTGATAACGAGACAGCGGTAAGCCTTGATGCATCAGGCACCTATACCCTATCAAACGTCTCTGCAAACCATACCGTTACCGCCGTCTTTGCCATCAATAGCTATACCCTTGCCCCATCGGTACCCGGTGGCAATGGAAGCATCTCCCCTTCAGGGACTTCAACAACCAGCTACGGTTCTTCACAGACCTTTACCATCACCCCTGATACGGGTTACCACATTGTTGATGTAAAAGTAGACGGGCAATCAGTCGGTGCAGTATCGAGCTATGCCTTCACAAATGTAAATGGTAACCATACCATCACTGCCACGTATGCAATCAATACCTATGCGGTGAGCACCTCGGCAGGAACCGGAGGCGCCATCAATCCGGCAAGCAAAACCGTGGATCATAATTCAGCAACGAGCTTTACCATCACCCCTACCGCAGGTTACCACATCGGTTCGGTAAGCGGCTGCGGCGGTACCCTTGCAGGAAGCGCATACACGACCGGTGCTGTAACTGCTAATTGCTCTGTTTTTGCAACCTTCCGTGATATCCTTGTCCCGACCCTCACCCTATCCGCCCTCCCTAACGGAAGCTACACAAACAACAAAACACTCAACATGGCAGGCATCGTTTCCGACAACGAAGGAGTCAAGTCGTTGACGATCAACGGCATAGATGCCTCATTCAACCTTGACGGCTCCTTCAGTCAGGCCACCCCCCTTGTTGAAGGCCCCAATACAATTACCACCACAGTGAAGGATAATGCCGGCAATGAGACCACCGATACGAGAATAATCAACTATGATCCTATCGCCCCAATTCTTACTGTCACCACCCCTGCGGATAACAGTAAGACAAAGGAGAAGACTGCAACCCTCTCCGGATCTATCAATGAGACTGCTGTGGTGACAGTGAAGGTTAATAATAATGCGTCCCAGAATGTACCTATGACAGGGGATGTCTTCACTCTCCCAATCTCACTTATATCCGGGGCCATGAATACGGTCATCGTCAGCGCCACCGACATGGCAGGTAATACGACTTCTGAAAAGAGAACGGTCACCTGTGATGACGCCAGTCCCAGTCTCGCTATTACTCAACCGGTACAGGATATGGCAACCAACCAGAAGACAATCACACTTACCGGAACAGTAACTGATCTTACGAATATAACTATCACCATCGCCATGGACGGCAAAACCTATATCTCCCCTGTTACCAACGGTACTTTCTCTCAACCCCTCGCCTTCACTGCGGAAAAGACCTATGCCATCGTGGTAACTGCCACTGATGAGGCGGGGAACACAAGCGTTGTCCAGCGAAACATCGTCTATGATGCTTCAATCGACTTCACGATAAATCCCGTTACCTCACCTACCAACCAGATGAGTCAAACCATAACGGGAACCAGAGAGGCTAACGCAACTATCACCGTTACCTGTCCAACTGCAAGCGCAGGCACTGTGAGTTATCCCACAGAGACCACCTGGAGCGTTACGCTTACAGACCTCTCTCTGGACAGCAACACCATTACCGTTACTGCCACTGATCGTGCAGTGAATGAAATGAGCAAACAGGTTACAATTGTGGTGGATACTACCATAAAACAGGCTGTCATTAACGGTGCCCCTCCATTCATAACCAAAGTTACATCCGCTGCCCTCACCATCTCCGGGACCGGCATCACTGCCTATAAATACAAATTGGATGACGCTTCATACTCCGAAGAGACTCCTGTTGCCACCCCTATCACTCTGACGAACCTTATTGACGGCACCCATATCGTCTCTGTCATCGGGCGTGATGCAGCAGGGAACTGGCAGCCGGAGGCAACACCCACAACTGCTACATGGACCATCGATACCGCTGCCCCTTCTGCTAGCGCTACAATCAATAACGGCAACCCCGTAACCGGCAGTACCCCGGTACCGGTAAGTTTTACCGCACCTTCCGATACGGTTACCTTCCGCACCAGCATCGATGGAAACACCTGGTCGGAACAGGCCTATACGGGAAACTTCTCCTGGAGCCTCCCCTCCGGTGACGGTACAAAGACCATCTATGCCCAGTTTAAAGATACTACAGGTAACTGGTCAGGGAGCTACTCCTATACCATCACCTTGGATACCACTGCTCCTGTCCTTACGGTCTCCACCCTCTCGTCCGGAAGCTATACGAACAACAGGACCTTAAACATCTCCGGCACAGCAACGGATGCTACATCGGGTATGAAGAGCCTTACCGTTAACAATGCTTCCGTTCCCCTCCAGAATAGTGTGTTTAGCCATGCAGTAACCCTCGCCCAGGGAATAAACACGATCACCACCGTTGCTACCGATAATGCCAATAACGCTGCTACCGATACCCGCACGATCGTCTACGATGCATCCGCTCCTGTGCTTATCCTTACCGCTCCTGCAGATAACACGGTGACAAGCCAGTCCACAGTGACCATAACAGGAACCGTGGATGAAACGTCAACGGTAAGTATTACAATCAACAACGGGACAGAAACCCCGCTACAGGTAAATAACAACACTTTTACCGTTTCCCCCTCTCTCACCTATGGCATCAATACCGTAGAAGTAACAGCCACTGACCGTGCAGGCAATACCTCCTCTGCCAAAAGAACCATCGTCTATGACAATGTGAACCCCTCTGTCACCATCACAGATCCTGCCCAGGATATGGCCACCAACCAGAGTACCATCACCCTGAAAGGAGAGGTCACCGATATAACCATTTCAATTGTTGCCATCATGGACAACGTTCAGACCTATATGCCCTCTCTTACCAACGTGAAGTTTGAGCAGGTTCTTTCCTTCACCACAGAGAGGACCTATCCGGTTATGGTGAAAGCAACCGATCAAGCAGGCAATGAGACCGTTGTTACACGGAACATTACCTATGACATCACCATTCCTTCTCTCACCATTAGTCCTGTTATCACCCCTACGAATGTGAATAACCAGAAAGTCACCGGTACACGGGAGGCAAACACAACCGTATCAGTCACCTGTCCTTCAGCACAGGCGAGTATCATCTATCCCGCACCCACCACATGGGAGGCATATGTTATCAATCTCACCGAAGGGGAGAACATATTTACCATTACCTCCACAGATACGGCAGGCAATACCCGGACCACAACATTCACCCTGCGCTTTGACAGCACTGATCCGGTTACACGGGCATCACCGGGAGGCAGCACCTTCGCTTCATCTCAAATCATAACGCTCACATGCAGCGATACAGGTTCGGGATGTGATAAAACCTTCTATACAACAGACGGCAGTGATCCTACTGAAACCTCACCGGTCTATACATCTTCAATCCCCATAACTACTATGACTACTCTGAAGTTCAGATCAATTGATGCTGCAGGAAACAAGGAGACGATAAAAACAGAAACATATACTATCAATATGACACCTCAGCCCGCATCAACAACCTTCTCCCTCTCCTCCGGCTGGAACTTCATATCTATCCCCATTCAGCCGACATACCCCTCAATAGAGACGGTACTGACAGACATCTCATTGAATGTAAGAGTTGTCTGGGGCTATAATAATCAGAACAAGATTTGGTTGAAGTATGCCCCGAACTCCGAACTCCGAACTCCGAACTCTCTCGACAACGTCGAGAGCGGCAAAGGTTATTGGATGTATATTAATTCTCCGGCGACCCTCACCGTTACCGGCAAGGATGTTTCACCCGCTATAACTCTCTCTGCCGGATGGAACCTGGTAGGCTATGGCGGTAGCGACAACACCCAGATAACAGATGCATATATTTCTTCATCGGGACTTGCAGATAAATGGTTAATCATCTGGGGATGGGAGAATGGACAGTGGTATGCGAAGCCGAATCCCTCACTCAACTACTCAACTACTCAACCACTCGACAGCCTTTACCGGGGTAAGGCGTACTGGATCAAAACAACTGAAGGAGTTGTCTGGCAGCAGTGAAAGAGACAGTTTTAAGTTTTAAGTGTTAAGTTGAAGGGGAAAGGTGAAAGAGGAGGGAGGCTTGGCGCAGTATCAAGCCGATGGAATAAGGAGTTGGTAGCAACTGGATGAACCTGTAGTTGGAGACCATTTTTCTGCGGAAGATATTTTAGCATAAAAAAAAGACCCTTAAAGCATTGCCGGTTAAGGGTTTTTTACTGATTGGATTTTGCTATATTGTCTCGAATCCTGCTTTTGCAAAATCAGAATCAAACGCAAAGGCTTTCTTGATGCTCGATACTTTCATGACCTCAAAAGATGTGCAGTCGGTAAAACTGAAGCGTTGGTCGCTGTATTTTTTGAATAATTTTAAGGCGCCCATGAACAGCTTTTCTTTTACCCAGATTACTTCTGTGTTCTGGCTTTGCATAATTGCGTTCGCTGCAATGAGTGCTACGTTACTATTTGCCCTTATCTTGAGAAGCGTCAACATCTCATCAAGGATGTAGTCCGTTGTGCAAAGGATTGCTTTTTCCTGCTTCACTTGTTGCCATATCTTAAGGGCACTTTCATGATTCGTATCTTTCTTATCGAAGTAAGCAACCCAGGCAGAGGTATCAATAAAGACCCTCATTTTTGTTCTCCGTAAAGATATTTGTCGTGATTCTCAGAAAGATCAGTTCCACATTCAACAAACCCTGCGAGTTCATCAAGAGTATCTTTTTCTGAAGATTTCCCCTTTGTCTCTTCCAGATATTTATTTACTGCCTCCCGGACAAGTTGAGCCATTGAAACATCTCTTCTTTGAGATTCTCTTTCTATCTCGGTTAACAGATCATCGGGGAAAAAAAATTGTATTCTTTTTGTCATGCTCATAATCAATTATCCTCCTTAATATCAGTATATCATGATACTGATATGTTGTCAAATTTAAAAACAAGGTATCAACACATTATCACACCTGCTTGGCGCAGCGGACAACCCCTTTATAGAATTAACTACACCATCTCTTTACTTCTATACTTTAGCTTCTCCTACCAACGGCAGGCTGTCCGCTTTTAGCTTACTTTTATCGAAATCTCCATAATAGGATATATCAGTGAAACCAGCCTTTTTCAGTGCTGTATCCAGTTCATGTCTTCTCAGCGGGTATAGGTAAATCTCATTTTCAATTCTTTTGCCTGTTTTTTTGATCGTCAGGATTGTTCTGAACGACATGAGATTCTTTATGTCATTGTACGTGTAATATCGCTCAAACGTGATGGTGTTATTTTCTATTAGCGGCAGAGATTTGATATTGTGGTCCAGAATATGGTCATAGTTGAGGATCTGGAAAAGAAATGCACCGTTTTCTTGCAATAGCGCTTTTATTTGCTTACAGAGCAATTCTATCTCTAAAACACTGGTTAAATGGACAAGTGTGTTGCCGAAACAGAGAGCAATATCAAAGAGGGGTGAAACGAAGTGCTGTGCGATCATCTTCATATCGATACCGATAAAGGCAACAGGGGTATTCATTTTCTTTCTTGCCTTGGAGAGCATCTTTTCGTCAGTATCAATGCCCGTGACTTGAAAACCGGTATCTGCCAGAGCTACTGCGAGGTCTCCGGTGCCGCACCCTATATCCAATATCGCTTTATGCAGGTATGGTTCTCTGGTATAGCTTTTGACAAACTGAATCTGTGTTTTGTTAAAGGGAAATATATGATCGTAATGCTCCGCAATTTCATCATAGAAAGACATTCATGATCCTCCTTGCAAGCGATATTTTAACCGACGACTATTTATTGATGACTGATGTTATTGCGAAATGCGGACTTATTTTCACTTGAACCCTTGAACCCTATTTGAAAAACGGGTCTTTATAAACGATCTTGCCATCCACAATGGTGAGCAGTGTTTTTCCCTTCAAATTCCATCCGTGGAAGGGGGTGTTTTTCCCTTTAGATGCAAAAGCGTTTTTGTCAACCGTCCATTCAAAGTCAGGGTTAAAAATAATGACGTCGGCAGGACTCCCCGGTGTCAATTCACCATAGGGAAGTTTCAATAATTTTGCAGGATTTTCCGTGAATTTCTTAAGGAGCGTCTTCAGAGAGAGGACGCCTTCGTGGACAAGTGCAAGGGAAAGACCGAGGGCGGTCTCCAACCCGGAAATCCCTGAGGTGGCGATATTAAACTCCACATCTTTTGAGGTAACATCATGGGGTGCATGGTCTGTGGCGATAATGTCGATCGTTTCATTCCTGAGCCCCTCTTTCATGGCATCCACATCCTCTTTTGATCTGAGCGGGGGGTTTACCTTTGTGTTTGTATCGAAGGATAACGTTGCCTTATCTGTTAACGTGAAATAGTGAGGACATGTATCACTGGTGATTTGATTATACCTTTTTTTCATCTCCCCGATAGCATCCACGCTGCCTCCTGATGACATATGCGTGAGATGGAGCGGAGCATTTACGTATTCTGCTATGGCCATGTCCCTTTTGACGATAATCTCCTCTGCAATAGCAGGAACCGCATCGAGGCCGGACATGACCGATGCCTTGCCCTCGTGGACAAACCCCTTCGAGAGGTCTTCGTCTTCACAGTGCGATATGACGGGTATATGAAAGAGCTTTGCGTATTCGAGGGCTTTTCGCAGGGTTTCGGAATTCTTTACAGATTTACCGTCATCTGATATGGCTACAATACCTGCGGCATACATTTCGCCGATCTCGGCAAGCTCTTCGCCCTTTAAGCCTCTGGTGATTGCTCCGCAGGGGAAAACCCGGCATACCCCTTCTGCCCTTGACTGTTTTATAATATATTCTGTAACGCTTTTGTTGTCATTTACGGGGTCGGTATTGGCCATACAGACTACTGATGTAAAGCCGCCCTTAACGGCTGCCAGTGTGCCGGTTCTAATCGATTCTTTATATTCGTATCCCGGCTCCCTCAGATGGACATGCATATCAATGAGTCCGGGCGCCACAATAAGGCCTGAAGCGTCGATTACATGGACATTATCGACCTTATCACGGATATTTTTGTCAATCTTTTCAATGATGCCGCCATTGATGAATATATCAAGGATTTCATCCCTGCCGTTTTTGGGATCAATAACCCTTCCTTTTTTAATGAGGATTTTCATGCCTCCCTCCCGGTGAGGAGATAGAGGATGGCCATTCTCACAGCAACACCGTTCTCGACCTGGTCAAGTATCACTGAATACGGGCCATCAGCCACTTCGTCTGTAATTTCCACCCCTCTGTTCATGGGGCCTGGATGCATGATGATTACATCCTTTTTTGCCTTTTTGATATGTTCTGCCTTCAGCCCGTAGATGTTTGAATATTCTTTAACAGAGGGTATGTATGAAATGCCGCCCCGCTCTTTTTGTATTCTCAGCATCATGATCACGTCGGCGTCTTTTACCGCCTTATTCATGTCGTATTCTACGTGGACGCCCAGACTTTCTATGTCAGGCGGGATCATGGTCGGCGGGCCCGAGCATGTGATGCGGGTGTTAAAGTGTCTTAATGCGAATATGTTGGACCGTGCCACCCTGCTGTGGGCGATATCCCCTACAATTGTTATATTAAGTCCGTCAATTTTGTTCTTTTTCTCCCTCATGGTGAAAAGGTCAAGGAGGGCCTGGGTCGGATGCTCGTGCGCTCCGTCTCCGGCATTTATCACAGAAGAGTCCACGATCCTGGATAACATATGCGGGGCGCCAGGCATGTTGTGTCTGATAACGATGACATCAGGTCTCATAGATTCTAGGTTCCTTGCTGTATCTTTGAGGGTTTCACCTTTGACATGGCTGCTTGTGCTTGCCGAGATATTGATGGTGTCCGCACTTAAGCGTTTTGCGGCTATTTCAAAGGATGTCCGTGTCCTTGTACTCGGTTCATAAAATAGGGTTATGACTGTTTTGCCGCGGAGGGTGGGAACCTTCTTTACTTCCCTTCTTGATATATCTTTAAAAGAATCTGCTGAATCGAGGACGAGAAGAATCTCCTCCTTAGAAAGCTCTCTGATGCCAAGGAGGTCTTTTTTACTCCACTTCATTATGTTCTCACAACGATGACTTCATCCTTGCCATCGATTTCGCGAAGCCGCACAAGCACCTCTTCCTCCGGACTGCCATTGTAAAAAATGCCGGCATAATCGGGATGCATCGGGAGTTCCCTATCGCCCCTGTCTACAAGAACAGCCAACTGTATTTTCCTGGGTCTGCCGAGGTCCATAATGGCATCGATTGCCGCCCTCGTAGTTCTGCCGGTATGCATCACATCGTCAATCAGGATGATAGTCATATTGTTCAGATCGAAAGGTATGTCTGTTTTTTTAACTTCCGGCAGTTTTAACTTGGATATGTCATCCCTGTACATGGTGATGTCGAGGATACCGAGTGGGAGTTCAATCTCTTCAATGGTTTTTATCTTGTCGTTGATCCTTTTTGCTAAATAGATCCCCCGTGTTCTGATGCCTATAAGACACAGGTCTTTATAGCCTTTATTTTTTTCGAGGATTTCGTGGGTAATTCTTGTTATTGTTCTGTCAACGGCCTTTTTATCGAGCAGGGGTACCGTTTTTTTTACCATCAATCATCCATATAGATGGCTTTACCCGGACACTGTTCCACGCAGGATGTGCATTCAATACAATCTTCAGGGCTCAGCACTATGATTTCACCATTTTCCCGGGAGAAAACATCGTACGGACAGATGTCAACGCATTCACCGCACCTGTCACAACTATGTTCCTCAATGTACGGTCTCACATGTATGCTACTTTATATTACTATAATGGGTTTAGTAAAAAAAATCAATTAAAAGGAATCTTCCCTTTCAGTTTTGCCTGGAGCAATTCCCCGAAACTGCCGATACCGGAGGCCGATTTTTCTTCAGTCTTTGCCTGTTCTTTATATTTGGTGAAATCTGCATGAGCAGACTTTTCTCCTACGAGATTTTTGCTCAGGGAAATTTTCCCGCTCCCGGGGTCGACCTTTGTAACAATCACCGTCATGGAGGTCCCTACCGGAAACATGCGGCTGTGGTTTGTCCCCTTAGGGGTACCCATTTCAGCATTCGGTACAAGTCCTGAAAGACCGTTATTCAATTTGAGGAAGATCCCGTAGGGCATAACATTATCAACAACACCTTCGAGTATATCACCTTCCGAAGGTAGTGCGACCTTTTCGGGATTTACATTCTGTTCCTTTGAGAGAGATATCCTTTTATTGACCGCGTCTACGCCTGTCACATATGCCTCAATCCACTGTCCATCCTCGACTACTTCCTTGGGGTGTTTTATTCTTCGGCCTGCCCCGAGTTTTGAGATGTGTATAAGACCATCTATGCCCGGCTCAAGATTGACAAAGACGCCGAACGGGGTCATACGCACTACAAGGCCCTTAACAGGACTATCTACGATGTATTTTTCCGCTGCTGTTATCCAGGGATCGGGCTGCATCGCCTTCAGGCTCAGGGTGAGACGGTCCTTTACCCAGTCTAAGGAGATAATCTTTGCCGTTACCTCCTGGCCTGGTGAGAGGACATCTTCCGGTTTCTTGGTCCTGTCCCATTCTAATTCACTCAAGGGGATGAACCCGTCCATGCTGCCGATATCGACAAAAATTCCAAAATCATGGATGGATTTTACTTTCCCTTTAATCTCCATGCCTGTCTTTAATGCATCTTTTAATTTTTCCTTTTGTACCGCCTGTTCCTCTTCAAGCAAAACCCTTCTCGATACGATGATATTTCGTCCATCTTCTTCAAATTCGAGTATCTTGAAAGGAAAAATTTCTCCTATATATGTTGAGGTCTCACGGTTTCCCCTCACATCTATCTGTGAGAAGGGGCAGAAGCACCGTGCCTTTCCCATATTGACCTCATATCCGCCCTTTAATTCAGATTTAACCTTTCCGCTCACAGGCAAACCGGCCTCAAAGGCGTTTCTCAAATCGGAAAGGTGAGCCGTGGATAGCCCGCGGGTGAGGGTGGTGAAGCGTTTCAATCCATTCTGGACTGAGGCGAAGTATACCTCAATTTCGTCTCCTGCTTTAACCAGGCATTCCCCTGCTTCGTCAAGGAATTCTTTAAGTTCCACTACGCCTTCTGTTTTTCCTCCAAGGTCGATGTAAATGAGATCTCCCGATATGCCGACCACGATGGATTTGACTTTTTGGCCCGGTTCAAGCCTGCTTGGCAGCTTTGAGCTTTCCTTGAAGAGGGTTTCAAAATTCTCTTCAGTCTCATTGTTGCTGTTTAAATTATTCTCTAATATATTCTGTTCATCCATATCGCCCTCTGCCATTCTTGATTTTCCGTGATTTTCTATGTATTTTGTATTCGGGATTTATTGTATATTTTGGTAATCACGCCGGTTCTCTTCTCTGGCAATTATCTCAGAGATGAACAGGAGACTTTTCCGCTTGGCTGAATATACTACCAGAGCGCCCGCAAACTGTCAAGAAATTTAAAGTATCTGCAGGGTGCTGCCTGTGTTGACTTTGAACCTGCCTTGTTATAGATGGCATTTAATTTCATAAATGTGTTGTCCTGGTTGATGAAAATCTATTATACTCTTCCGTCTTCCAGCATGAACGAAAAAATGGACAATCCCGGCATATGTCAGTTTTATGGCCTTCTATCAGGTATTGCTTTCCTGACATATCTGTGACATTGTATTCCATCATTTCGGTGAGGCATGGAGGGGTTTTTGATTTGCAGCCATGTCTGTTGTCGCAATTTATGCAGTATCTTGTTTTCGTTTCGATAAGAATTTCCTTTATGGTGATCTGAGTTTATAAAAATGGGTTTTTAGCTGTCAATAAAAAAAATCATGCATCCCCATAAGGTCTTGTAACGTGTCGCCTGCATGGATTGTCTGAAGCATTTATTTTTCTTTGACAGAAAGGTTATTCAGGCGTAAAATCTTAAAAAAGGATATTGCTTGATCGATATATATGTTGATGCCGATGCCAGCCCGGTGAAAAATGAAGCGCTTCGAGTGGCCAAACGTTATGGGCTCAAAGTTTACCTTGTCTCCAACTCTGTGATAAGGATTCCACAAGACAAATTGGTTGAAATGATAGTTGTAGGCGGCCATCTGGATGCTGCAGATGATTGGATTGTAGATCACATTGCTGATAACGATATCGCAGTGTCAGCCGATATTCCCCTTGCGTCACGGTGCCTGAAAAAGGGTGCCAAGGTGCTCGACCCCAAGGGGCGCATCTTCACCGAAGAATCTATCGGCAGTGCCCTTGCGAACAGAGACTTAATGACCTATCTTCGCGACATGGGAAATATTACCGGTGGGGCAGCTCCATACGACAAGCGGGATCGATCCCGTTTCCTGCAGCGTCTCGATGACCTGATACAGGCCATTCTTAGAGGAAAGCGGTAACAGGGGCGGGCCGAAGGAAAGACTGAAGTTACGAAGTTACGAAGATATGAAGTTACGAAGGCAGGAAAACAGGAAAAGGCTGTTGGGTAAGTTAAGTGAGTTGAGTATGGGGGAAGCTGAAAGTGAATAGTGAATAATGAAAACCGGGTGCGAATCACGAATCACGGTATCACGAATTACGATATAAGGATATTATGAAGTATCTAACAGCAATATTAATGAGTTGTCTTTTATGCATAACCATAATATTCCCGTCTGTTTCTGCTGATACGTTTGAGAAGAGAAGACAGGAGATGGTGGAGAATGATATCAAGGGACGGGGCATAAAGGACAAGAAGGTCCTTGACGCCATGTTGAAGGTGCAGAGGCAGCTTTTCGTAGATGAATCACAGATAAGCAAGGCCTATAACGACCATCCCCTGCCCATCGGGGAAGGACAGACCATATCGCAGCCGTATATTGTAGCCCTCATGACTGAGGCAGTTGCCCTCAAAGGGGATGAAAAGGTGCTTGAGGTAGGGACAGGTTCGGGCTACCAGGCTGCAATCCTCGGCGAGATTGCAAGAGAGGTATATACAATAGAGATAAAGAAGGAACTGGCCGATCAGGCGAGAGAAAGGCTTAAAGGGTTGGGATATAAAAATATATCAGTAAAGCACGGAGACGGTTTTTTTGGTTGGAAAGAGTATGCCCCCTTTGATGTTATTATGGTTACTGCCGCAGGGGATCATATCCCGCCGCCGCTTCTTGCACAGTTAAAAGAAGGAGGACGGCTTATTATGCCTGTCGGAAGAACTGTTTTGCACCAGAACCTGACACTTGTAATAAAAGAAAAGGGAAAAACCATCGAAAAGAAACTGGGTGGCGTGGTGTTTGTCCCCATGACAGGAGAACAGCAGAAAAGATAGACCCATTTTATGACCTTTGCAAAAATCATTGCGAGGAGTTCCATTAAAACAGGGTGATGCGGTTTTTACTAAAGTCTAAATTTATCGAGGTGGATATGAAAAAGAATATTTCAGCAGTTATTATAATTTTTGTTTTTGGCCTGACGATGTTTTCTTATGCCGGGCCGCTGGATGATATGCTGAAAGGTGCCAAGCTCCCCGCGGGGGTTAACCTGCCCGGCGCCGGTCAGGATGACAGCACAGTTGCATCCGGTCTCAAGGAGGCGCTTTCAATAGGCACAGGTAATGCTGTGACCTCTACCTCAAAGCTTGACGGATATTTCAAAAATCAGATGATCAAGGTTCTGTTACCCGACAACATTCAGGCTATGGCGGGTGTGCTTGGAAAGCTGGGATATCAGAAACAGGTGGATGATTTTATTCTCAGTATGAACCGGGCCGCCGAGAAGGCTGCCCCGAAGGCAAAGGCATATTTTGTTGATGCTATCAAGCAAATGTCTTTTGATGATGCAAGGAAGATTCTTAGCGGTGGCGATACAGCGGCTACTGACTATTTTAAATCAAAAACATCCGGCAAACTCTTCAATGAGTTCAAGCCTGTTGTTTCAAAAAGCATGAATGATACGGGCGTTACGCGGTCATACAAGGAAATGACCGGAAAATATACCTCTGCAGTCCCTTTTGCCAGTCTGGAATCCCTCGATCTCGACCAGTATGTTACGAATAAAGCCCTGGATGGGCTCTTTTATATGGTGGGTCAGGAAGAAAAGAAGATTAGAACAGACCCGGCAGCAAGGGTAACCGACCTGCTCAAGAAGACATTCGGAAAATAATACCATATTTCCCATTAGGATGAGTATCGGTGTCGAGCCATCCCTCGAAAACACGCTCATTCCGCTCCGGCGGCTTCAATCGCTCGCGTTCGGCTTCGGAACTTTTGCTTAACAGCAAAAGACCAAGCTTCCTCGCCTCACGACGGTTTTCTCCGGGATGCCCCGACACCTTTTCTAATGACTTATTTGGGATAATACTCTGCATAGGGT
>CAYMTB010000067.1:0-15180 GCA_964393225.1 uncultured Syntrophorhabdaceae bacterium | reverse complement strand
TCAAAATGTTTTTTTACGTCTTCGCCGGTAAAAACAAAGTGGTGACCCTGACAAAAGATCTCCACATCCAGTGATGCAAGGCGTTTCAGCGAATTTACATACACATCATAATCAACGAGAAACTCGGTGATAATGCGGCCCGTGTACCCCATGCAGCCAGCTGCTTCGGTAGCGATAAGAATCTTTTTCTCCGGCATATAATAACTCATCATATCCCTGGTATGACCGGGAGTTGAAAAAACATGGACACTCTCGCCGCTGTCCAAATTTATAACCTGACCGTCGTTAATGATTGTATCCACTTCAAACGCTTCAAAGGGATCTCTTATAAGAAATTTGTTATCTACAGTGCCCATTTTATTTATCAGTTCAAGCACGTTACGGCTTAACTCGGTCATCAATTTCCGGGCGTTAGGGCGCTGTATAATCTCGGATGCCCTTTTGGATGCAGCAATGTTCATCACAGGAAAAACCCTCTTCAGATATGCTGCTGCACCGCAATGATCGTAATGAACATGTGTAAGGAAAAGGGTTTTTGGCGTTTTACCCGGGAGGAACCTGTTTATGTCATTCTCGTAGATTTTACCCATACAGTAAAATCCTGCTTCAAAAATTACCGGCTGTTCCCCGGCCAATACATATATTGGTGACCATGGAAATCCGGCAACATACAGATTGTTTTCAACTAATCCTGTTTTGTTAAAAATCATCTTTCACCTTAATCTTAAGGGTTCGAGGATTTAGGGTTCCAGGGTTCAAGCGGTTCACTTGGACCCTTGGCCCCTGCCTTTCCCTTTACCTTATATAAATGGTATCAATCGCATATGCAGGTGTCAATACATTAAGAATACTAAGATGCTGAATTTTTACAAAATAAACTTGACATGCAAAAGGTGCTTTGCTAAGATAGTTTGTTAATAGTTTCACAATTCGAGAGGAAAGGAGAGGAAAATTATGGATTTTAGGATTTCTGACGAATTAGAATCAATGCGAAAAATGGCTTATGATTTTGCAGTAAAGAATATTAAACCCACAATGGAAGAGGATGAAAAGGAACACAAGTATCGCCCTGAATATTTGAAAAAGATGGGTGATCAGGGCATGTTTGCATGTCTGGCCCCTGAAAAGTTCGGAGGACTTGAACTCGAAGAAGGCAACATGGCTGCAACCCTTA
Source organism: uncultured Syntrophorhabdaceae bacterium (assembly GCA_964393225.1). Taxonomy (GTDB): domain Bacteria; phylum Desulfobacterota; class Syntrophorhabdia; order Syntrophorhabdales; family Syntrophorhabdaceae; genus MWEV01. The sequence continues at coordinate 14,006 of CAYMTB010000067.1, read as the reverse complement.
TGGCAATGGAAGTTGCAAGGGTAAGTCCTTCCTGGGGTCTGCCGTTTAACCTTCAGATGAATGGACCACAGAATGTTCTGCTGAAATACGGAACTGAAGAACTGAAAGAAAAGTTCCTGCCTGGACTGATTGCGGGAACAAGCGGCGGCTGCTTTGCTATTACTGAGCCAAACTCGGGATCAGATGTTGCCAGCATGAAGACAACGGCAGTAGAAGTCGATGACGGTTTCATTCTGAACGGAACAAAAACATGGATATCCGGCGTTCCTTTTTGCGGATGCGGCGTCGTTTACGCCATGACAGACAAGGCAGCTAAGCACAAAGGCATGTCAGCCTTTTTTATTGATTTCAATACACCCGGAGTTGTCCAGAGGGCAATTACCACAAAACTCGGTCTGCATTGCGCCCCTACCGGCGAAATCTTTTTCGAAGAAGCAAAAATCCCGAAGACCGCTCTCCTTGGAAAGTTAGGCCAGGGTTTTGCGATCTGTATGACCATGCTTAATTTCACCAGGTTAAGTTCGGCAGCCAGGGCTGTTGGTGTAGCACAGAGCTGTATTGAAGAAGCATGCAAGTACTCAAATGAGAGAGAACAGTTCGGACAGGCAATCGGTCAGTTCCAGATGATCCAGGAACAAATCGGCAGAATGTCAGTTGAACACGAAGCAGCAAAACTTCTGCTTCTCAGGGCTGCCTGGCAGAAAGATCAGGGAATAAACAATACACTCGAAACATCTATGGCAAAATACTATTGCGCAGAATCCGCAAACTTCTGTGCCTCAGAAGCAGTGAAGATATTCGGCTCATATGGTTTCTCTTCAGAATACCCTGTTGAAAGATTCTTGAGAGACGCAAAATCCTATCAGATCGTTGAAGGTACATCCAACGTACAGAAGATGATTATGGCCCAGTTTGCTCTGGGATACAGAAAAGTATAAACAGTACAAATCTTAAAGGAGGTATACTTATGGCTACAGAAGTGACAGTCCCAATGGTAGGTAAAATTGTAAACGTGCTCGTAAAAGTAGGGGATAAGGTAGAAGAAGACGATCAGATTGCAACTCTCGAAGCAATGAAAATGGAAATGCCGATCGTTTCTCCATCGTCCGGGGTTATAAAGGAAATTAAGGTTGTAGCAGGTCAGGAAGTTGATGCTGACGCAGTTCTCGCTATTATTGAATAAAGGGGTGATAACGACATGATAGTTGCCGGAATTGATATAGGTTCAATAACCACTGAGGCTCTCCTCCTTGATAAAGACAAGGGGATTCTCGGATATACAATAATGCAAACCGGTGCCGATTCAAGGAAAACCGCCGAAATGGCTCTTGAAAAGGTGCTTGCTTATCCCGCAAAAACAGTATCTGATGTTTCATATATCATCGCCACAGGTTGCGGAAGAAAAAGGGCTTCCCTTGCACAGCAGACAGTCACAGAGATTACCTGTATAGCAAAGGGAGTAAACTATCTTTTCCCTGGCGCAAGAACAATCATCGACATCGGCGGACAGGACACAAAAGCAATAAGAGTTGATGAAAAAGGCCGGGTTGTTGAATTCGAGATGAACGATAAATGTGCCGCCGGAACCGGAAGGTTTGTTGAAGTTATGGCAAAGGCATTAAACGTTGAACTTGATACAGTCGGTGAAATTTCATTAAAACACAAGAAAGATGTGGCTATAAGCAGTATCTGTACTGTATTCGCCGAATCAGAAGTCATCTCGCTCGTAAGTGAAGGAGAGGAATTGGAAGACATCCTTTACGGAATCCATAAAGCAATTGCCGACAGGACAATGGGTCTTATCAGCAGGCTGGGCGGTGCCAAGGATGAGGTTATTATGGCTGGCGGCGTTGCCAAAAATATCGGAGTTGTCAAGGCCCTCGAGAAGGCACTCGGAACTCAGATAAAAATCCACGTTGAGCCCCAGATAGTAGGCGCACTCGGTGCAGCTATAATAGCAATGGAAAAAACAGCATGATTTAAAAACTTATAAATTAAAAGAGCCGGCAGGTTTATCCTCCGGCTCTTTTTTTTTATCATGACATTTTTGTTTAATCAGAAATAAAGCTTAACTTCCAACCTTCTCAACTTCTTAACTTCTGAATTTACGCTGCCGCCTTTATTGGTCCCGCGCCGCCTTTTCTCAGCTTCTGCATTACAACAACAACAGCTATACATGCAAAACCGATAACATCCCCCATGGTATCCGGATATACAAGCGCCAATGCGCCTATAATTGTAATCACCCTTTCGAAAATATTGGATCTTTTAAGCAGCCATCCGGAGCATCCCGATGCGAGCAGGCCGATACCGACGAAAGAAGTAAAAAGTGTCCAGATACCTTCAAATACACCAATACCGTCCCATTTAAGGAGCAAAACCCTTCCTGCGGGCAGGACCGTAAACATAAAGGGGATAATGAATGCCGTTATTGTATACTTCCAGGCCTGCAGCGTAGTCTTGAAGGGATCACCGCCTGTCAATGCAGCCGCGGCAAATGGTGAAAGGGCGGTGGGCGGAGAAACCTCTGAAAGCACCGCATAATAGAAGATAAACATATGGGCTGCATACTCGGGAACACCAAGCTGTACAAGGGCAGGTGCTGCAATAACCGCAGCGATGATATATGTCGCGGTGATAGGTACGGCAAGGCCGATGATCCAGAGAAGTATGCCGGTAAAAATGGCAGTAAGAAGAAGATTGCCTCCTGCATATCCTATGATAATCGAGGACAGTTTTAGGCCTAAACCCGTCAGGCTTACTACCCCCACGATGAGACCCGCTGCCGCGCAAACAGCGGCAACATTCAGAACGCTGATAGCCCCCTGTTTAAAGGCTTCGATAAGTTTCGGTATGGTAAACCAGGTTTCTCTCCGGAGGAAACATCCGAAGAAACATGTTAATATTGCGGCAAGAACTGAAACAGCCCCCGTAAAACCTGCAACAAGGAAACCTACGATCGCGATAAGAGGAAGGAAATGGTACCAGTACCTTTTGGTCAGTTCCTTGAGTGTAAATACCCTTTTCACCTGTATCGCCCTTGTTCCAAACTTTTTCGCATCAAACTCCACCATAAGGAGAAGCCCCCAGTAATAGAGCGCTGCCGGTATTGTAGCCAAAAAGATAACATCAACGTATGTGATTCTTAAAAATTCAGCAATAAGAAATGCCGCCGCTCCCATGACAGGCGGGGTGAGAACCGCTCCTATCCCGCCTGCAGCCAGGAAGCCGCCTGCATCGTCCCTTGCATATCCTGATTCTTTGAGCATAGGATACGCAACTGAACCTATTGTTACAGTATTGGCAACGCCGGAGCCTGATGCCATGGCGAGGAGGTATGAGGTGATAACAACGGTGCGGCCGGCCCCTGTCGGTTTACTGCCCATTGCGGTAAAAGCAAAATCCACATAGAAACGGCCTGCGCCCGAAACCTGGAGAAAAGCACCAAATATGCAAAACATTGTGATGATCGTAGAACAGACATCGATCGGCACTCCAAAGATGCCTTCCAGAGTCATATACATATGACCTATAATACGCTCTATGTCGTATCCTCTGTGCGTCCATGGAGCAGGAAGCTGCGGTCCCACATAAGCATATATGAGAAAAAGGATACATGTTATGGGCATGATGAGACCCGTAGTTCTCCGTGATGCCTCCAATACAAGGAGTATCAGGCATACCCCGAGAATTTTATCCCATAATTCCGGCGTAACGGCCCGGTAGATAAAATCTTCAAAATCTACAAGCATGTACAGGATGCAGGCAAGGCTTAAAAGGACCAGGAAGATATCGAAAAAACCCACCTTTTTCCTGAATCGTTTTGCCGCCGGATAGTAGAGAAATACAAGAACAAGAAAAAGGGCAACATATACCCCCCTTAAAATCTGGGGCGTAATAGTGGCAACTGTAGCATATACGGCAAAAGCAGACATCGCTACTGCCAGCGCCGTAATCAGGTAACCCCAGAAACCTTTCAGCTTTCTGGTAACCCCTTCCTCCTCCTCCATGACCTCTTCAAGTTTCTTTTTCTGCTCTTCCGTAACCCACTCTGTCTGTTTGTCATCCGGTATTATGCTGAGTTTTTCATCTTCCATGCTTTACCTCCAACAAGATTTAAACAAATATAATATGAGCGGTTGCTTTACAACGGTTATATAAATTTTTTTACTTTCTGCGGGGATATTGCTTAACGAAATTTCATGTCCTTGCACAGAAAGCGTATGGTGCCCAACGCTGTCTGCGGGTATGGTAAATTCTTTCACTGAATTTTTCACATTGTTCTCGCCTTTTTCTTCTATACCAAAGTATTCAAGCGCTGCATCGCTCGTTTCAACATGAAAAAGTTCAAAGCGGCCATTTTCAACCCTCAACCGCTCTGTTACAGGAACACCATACATGGAGTGGGTATAACTGAGGGTGATGATGTTACCATTTGTAACCCGGAAATAAAGTCCGGAATCACCAATCTTCAAAATCTGAACCTTTATCAGCAAAACAGCGAAGCAGGCAGCACTAATACATAGCAAAAGGCACAGGAGGATAACCGTCGTCCTCCTGCGCCGCGATGATTTTTTCAAACGGGAACGTTGATTCCTTTTTCCTTGTAATATTTCTGGGCTCCCTTGTGATAAGGGATTGGAGACCCGCTTGTCATGTTCTGCAGCGTAATGTGGATCGCTTCTTTGTGCACAGCCACCAGATCCTTCTGGTGGTCAAACATGGCTTTTAAAATATTGTATACCATATTCTCATCAAGATCCTGATGGGCAATAAGCAGGTTCCCGACTGCAGCTACGGGAACATCATAATCCACTCCGGAATATATTTTCTTGGGAATAACCGACTTATAGTAGACGGGTCCATGTTTCGCAACCATTTTTGGAATAGCGTCATCGTGGGCAAGAAGCCTTATTGTCATGCCCGGTGTTGCAGAGATATCGAGAACCGATGAGGTTGGCACGCCGCCATCCCAGAAATAGGCATCTACCTTGCCGTCTTTCAGGGCACCGGCTGACTCGGATGCTCCGAGCCTCTCCCTCTTTATGTCCTTGTCAGGATTCAAACCATAAGCTTCCAGGACTCTTAACGCCTTAACTTCGGTCCCGCTGCCCGGGGCACCTGTGGAAACCCTCTTACCCTTTAAATCAGTCACATTCTTTATTTTCCCCTCGGGTACTACAATGTGCATCAAATTCGCATAAAGGATACCGAGCGCCCTTATGGGTATCGGTTTATTTTTGAAATTACCGACCCCTTTGTATGCATCATAACCCACATCGGCCATGACAATACCAAGGTCGGACTTCTTTGCATTAACCAATTTGCAGTTATCAACTGATGCGGCAGTAACCTCAGCCGCAGCTTCAACACCTGCATACTTTGTAAGAACGCTGGCTATTGCCCCGCCCATTACAAAATAGACCCCGCCCATACCGCCTGTGGCAATAGAGATCCTTTTCTTTGCCTGGGCAAAAACATCAGCAGGATTGCTTAAAAGCACAGCCGCGCCGGCAATGCCTGTCAGTTTAAGGAAATCACGGCGATTCAATTTTTTGTCTTCTTCAAAAAAAGAATTAATACCCATCAATGTACCCCCTTTTATTTTTTTGAATGCTTATTATCATCAAACACATTTTCATACCTGCGTTTTAGATAATTTAACCTTATTTTAATAACCATATTATGGTATTGATTATGTGATTGTCAAACGTTTTCTTGATTATTACAGCTTCACCGATTCCCCGCAGATTCAACGCTATTCACACTATATGAAAAAGCTTGACAAGCCGTGCGGTAAAAGAGATATATAAAAACGGTTCCGGTTAAAAGTAAAACAACCCACTAAAGGACTAAAGGAGCATTAACCATGAGTATGTATCCAGAAATAGCCGACAAACTGATGGGTTTGGATGAGGCGGTAAAGCGGTTTATCAAAGACGGTTGTCAGCTTGCAATCGGCGGTTTCACGATAGTAAGAAATCCAATGGCGGTCGCATATGAGATAGTGAGACAAAGGGTTAAAGATATCCATCTTGTATGCCACTCCCACGGTCAGGCCCTTGATGTTCTTATTGGAGCCGGCTGTGTCAAACGCCTGGAGATTGCTTATGGCGGTAACGGCAGATATGCCCCTACATGCATCAGGTTTAAAAAGGCAATTCAACAGGGAGAACTCCAGTTTGAGGACTATTCCAATTATCAGATGAGTTTGCGGTTCCTCGCAGGGGCATTGGGCATCCCTTTTATATCTACCAAGTCAGGGCTCGGTTCCGACCTGCTCAACCTGGAGGGATTCCCGAAGGAAATCAGAAAAGAACGGAAAGTAGCAAATAAAAAATTTGCCATAATGCAGAATCCATTCAACGAAGAGGATGACAAGGTGGTACTGCTTCCGGCGCTCACGCCGGATGTGGCGATCGTCCATGCCCAATATGTCGGTGATGACGGTACGGTACGCATTAAAGGACTAACATTCGCCGATGTTGAACAGGCAAAATCAGCAGATATTGTCATAGTTACCTGTGAGGAGATTGTCCCGCGTTCATTTATAAGGCTCGATCCGGATCAAAACACCCTGCCGCCCTTTTTTATTGATGCTATAGTAAAAGTCCCCTACGGCGCTCATCCTACAGGATGTTTTGCGTTTTATGATTATGATCCGAAGCACCTAAATCTTTACAAAAAGATTGCGGGCGACGACGAACTCTTCAAACAGTACCTCGATGAATGGGTATACGGTGTTTCGACCTTTGATGAATACCTCGATAAAGTCGGCAGGGAAATGCTCTTTAAAATTAAGGCAAATCCTGTAGTGGGGTATGCCCAGGGACTTGACAGAAAGTGATGAAAGCAGTGATTGGTGATTGGTAAAAACCTGTGATTAGTTTAACGAATCACGGATTACGAATCACGAATAACTAATAACGGATTTTATAATGGAGGTTATATAAATGGCTGTTAAATATACTGACAATGAAATGATGTCAATCAGCGCCGGAAGATTCATTAAAGACGGTGATATCGTCTTTGCGGGCACAGGCGTATCCATGCTTGCAGCTACGGCGGCCAAGAGGATATATGCGCCAAAGGCAGTAATATTCTTTGAAACGGGCGGCGTCGACCCTGCACTCGACGAGATCCCCATGGCGGTTTCCGACCTGAGGGTAATGAGCGGCACCTGTTTAAATTCCGGCCTTATCGAAGCATTCTCCATTGTAGGGCACAGAAAACTCCACACAATCGCATTCCTCGGCGCTGCGCAGATTGACAGGTACGGCAACCTTAATACTACCGTTATCGGCGACTATCACAGGCCGAAAACAAGATTCTCGGGAAGCGGCGGCGCCTGCGATGTGTCATCTTTCGCATCCGGTGTTATTACCTTTATGCAGCACGAGAAGAGAAGGTTCGTTGAAAAACTTGATTACCTTACAAGCATAGGATGGTATAAGGGCGGAGATTCAAGAAAAGAGCTTGGCCTGCAGAGAGGCGGCGCATTAGCGGTTGTTACAAATTTATGCGTGATGAAGTTTGATGATCAAACAAAAGAGATGTATCTTTCTGAATACTATCCCGGAATAAGTGTTGAAAAAATCGTTGAAAGCACAGGATTTGAAATAGATGTATCCAGGGCGGTAGAATCCCTTCCGCCCTCTGAAGAAGATCTCAGGGTTCTCAGGGAGGAAGTCGACCCCCAGAGGTTGATACTGTAGCAGTGAAGCTGCTTATCCTCCAAAATCTATGATAAAGATTTGATTCTCAGTTTTTTTGATTGGTGACAACTGAACGCTAATACATTTGATTTATTGGATTTATTACAATTATAGAAGTTGCAGCAACTGTTGCTGCAAATGTTCACTCAAGAGACCCGGGTAAGATTTTCTCAGCCAAAAGAAGTGGGATTGATTAAGGTTTAAATTTTGTAAGACGGATAAAATTTTTCGAGAGGAGAAGTTCTTTGTCATCTTCCGGTATCGGGAGCGAAAGGACTTTCGATAGCTCGCTCCTCATGGATCCGAAGGGGACATCAGACCCGAACAGCACCCTCTCAGACCCTATTGTTTTCACAAAATCCAATATTGCGTCCCGTGAACCAAGGGCAGTATCAAAGTACACATTTTCCCTGTTTTTAAAGCTTTTTAAAAAATCATAAGGGTTCCCGCCGAGCATGCCAAGATGGGGAATAATAATCTTCATGCCTTCGGCCATATCAGCAAACCTTTCGGTAAACCGCAGCTCTTCTTCGAAGATAACCGGTTTATCCGTTTTTTTGATCTTTTCGACAAGTTGAGGCAGATTTTTATCATCAAGGACTTTATAGTTTGACGCCGAGTCCTGCCACCCCCTCATCCAGTGCCATTTTCCTCCGCAATACGGCTCAGGGATCGGATCAAACCCTTCCCTGTCGTAGTCTTCCCTTATGTAATGGTAAGGTATGAAGCCCCCTGCTCTTTTTGATTCTTCGAGAATCTTTACATTTATGCTGTTATTCTCTATAGCCGTCGACGGAAAAGGGATTATAGCAACATAATCAATCCCCGATTCTTTCATCTGGCCCTGAAGTTCTCCTGTCGTAACATCCGTACCGAGCGTTATTGAGGGACCCCAGTGAGAATGACTGTCTATGACGATCTCAAAATCCATTGTTGCAGGATTCATAACACAGGTGATATGCTTATGTAAAGAATGGTTCACGGTTCACAGTTCACGGTTCACAGGAGGAACTCATATGGGGATAGAAGACATAAAGACCCCGCTTCTTACAGTTGACATCATTATTCAATACAAAGGCGGCATTGTGCTCATCGAGAGGAAAAATCCCCCGCCGGGATGGGCGCTGCCCGGAGGTTTTGTAGATGTTGGAGAGTCTATCGAAAACGCCGCAATACGGGAGGCAAAGGAAGAAACTTCGCTTGATGTTTCATTAATTGAACAATTTCACGCTTACTCAAAACCCGACAGAGATTCGAGGTTTCATACGGTGTCTGTGGTTTTTATCGGGAAAGGAGAAGGGGTTCTGAAAGGGATGGATGATGCCCGGAAAGCAGAAATATTTACAGAAAGCACCCTTCCAGGGGCTATTGCTTTCGACCATAGGGTAATCATCGCTGATTATTTCAACTACCTTAAGACGGGCGGAAGGCCTGTACCCTGAAAGATACTGTTTTCGAAACCGTCAGAGGCTATCGTCCACGCTGATCACAAAACCATCGTTTTCCGGTCCCGGCTCAGGGTTGCTCGACACGTTTTATTGCAGGCTGTCACTCATCGTGATCACAAAACCATCATTGATATAAGGATAATGAGTGTCGTGCAACCAGTCATTCCCGCGACCAAACAACCATACTGTTCCCGTCGGATTGCCGCTCGTAATCGCCATTGTCATGGGATACTCATTGATATATCCTGTTTTGGCGCTGCCCGCATAGGTGCATCGTCTGATTGTTGTAAGGTCCGGCGAAATACGACAGACAAACCCATCGGTTGCATTGTCCGCAGCATGGAACTGCTGAGCGCTGCCCGCCGTCCATAACAGATCAGTTGAATCCGTCCAGCCTGCCACATAGAGATCGCCGTTTGTCGGGTGCAGAGCGAGAACTGTTGCGCCGTCCCCATCCCAGGTCTCACCGCTGCCGCCGAGATATGTCGCACGCTCCAGCACCGTTAGGGATGAGTTGAGCTTTGCCACAAAGCCATCAACTTTAATGCAATCTGTCTTAGTAGTTCCAGCATTTCCAAAAACTGCCTGGGCTCCGCCGTTTGTATAGGAATCAGGGAGTCCGCTTGTCCAGCCGGCAGCATACACACTGCCTTCAGGACCTATTTTGATTGACGGTATAAATTCCTGGCCAAGACCACCGAAATAGGTCGATTGTATAAGGGTTAGCATCGGGCTGAGTTTTGCGATAAAACCATCGGGATAGATATATTTTTGACCAAGACCCCCGAATGTCTGTTGTGCGCCACCGGCCGATAAAGGGAAATCCGGCGATGTTGTGTTCCCCGAGACATAGATGTTACCGCTGCCGTCAATCGCGATCGATTTGGCGCTGTCGGTTCCGGTGCCGCCGAAGCACGTGGCCCGGACAAGAGAAAGGTTGCTGTCGAACTTGGCCACAAAAACATTTGAGCCGCTATTGGCCGGGCATGATACACCGCCAGGAAGTGTTGCCGAAGCGGTCTCTCCTGCAATGTAAATATGGTTAGTACCATCAACTTTAACGGCATAACCTTTATCAATGCTGCTGCCGCCAAAGTAGACAACCCCGAGTACCCGGGTCAGGTCGGGGCTGAGCTTGGCCAGGTACGCATCGTTTGAACCGCTGTAGGTGTTGGATGCTCCGGGGAATGCATCGGAGGTCGTGTCCCCCGTTACGTAAACGTTACCAATTGCATCCGTTGCCACGGCATTACCTGTTTCGTTGCCGGTCCCTCCAAGATAGACCACGTTAGGGGAATTGAGGCTGCTGTCGAATTTTCTCACGTAGGCATTGTAGTCGGTTGCCTGTGGCGCAGGTCCGCTTACGGGTCCCAGTGTGACAGTAGTTGTGCCCACAGCAATAATATTTCCGGATGGATCCATGCATGTGCCGTTAACATCGTTTGTTCCCGTCCCGCCAAACCAGAGCTGAATCATAGGCTGAGGCGGCAGGATATACCGAACGTTAATAGTGTCCGTTGCGTATTCCACCTTATGTTCGCTTAACGTAAAAAACTTGAATACCACTACCTTGATTATGTTGTCACCAGGGCTGAGTTTGATGCCTTTTATCTCCCAGTTGGTACTCGCTGATATCCAATCCAAAGATTGTTCCATAAAGGGACTACCGTCCTTACTTACCAAGCACCTGATAGAATTGGCCTCCGACCCGGCTGCTTCGGGAATATTGGCGGTCGTACCTCCGATGTCTATCGTCGATTCGTTTGCTGTAAACATATGCTGATCGGTGGGGGAGGTAATGGTTATTGCAGGGAGCGGAGGATTATATGTCACCGTAATCGTGTCGGAGGCAAGGGGAAAGTTATTTTCGTCGAGTGCCCTTACTTGAACTGAATTATCTCCCGATTTCAAAGTGACCGATGCCGCCCAGGTTCCCGTCCCTGTTGCTGTTGCATTCGCAGAACCGTTATTACTGTATTCTATCTTCTTTACCCTGCCGTAGGGGTCAAAGGCAGTACCTGAAATGATAATCGGAGATTTGTCGGTAACAGGCTTTGGGTCTTTCGTCGGAGAGGTAATGGAGACGTTCGGCTGCAATATTGAATTTACAATTATCTGGTCCTCTGAAATAACGTTTCCGGTTTTGTCACGGGCCTTCACGGTAATGGTATTTTCTCCGGGCTGAAGCTGGACCTCGAATGGAGAAAGAACCAGCCCCGGCAGCAGGGTACCCGATCCTCCCTGGCTGTTTACCCATATGATATCACCAATGCTGTCGATGGGGCCACTCATGGCCCCGCCTAAAAACATGGAATTGTTTCCTCCTAAATTGCCAACCATAAATGTACCGGTATTGGTCGGGGCGGTAAAACTGACCTTTGTCGCGGTGTAAATGACCTTGATCGTGTCAGCGGCAGACGCTTCCGCTGTAACAGCCTTTACGGTAATGATATTTTCCCCTGATTGGAGGGATATACCATTCATTGACCATTTTTCGTTGTCTACCTTCAGAGCACTACCGGAACCACCCCGGCCGTTCTCCCATGTGACGGCCGTAATATTCGTTCCGGTCACATTCGCCGCAAGGCTTACTATAGGCCCTGATGCGGTATATGTATCCTGATCCGTCGGAGAGGTTATAGTTAAACTCAATGGTGCAGGTGCCTGGGATGTCGGAGTGGGGCCCTTATCCAGACTGCACCATGATTGCTGATCCTTGCAGATCCAGCTCATGGCATGAGAGGAGGTCTGCAAGACAGTATCACCACCCGCCTTAATCTTTCTTTTGTATGGCTTCGTCTGCCCCTGCATGGTGAGGAACCTGTCTTTAAGACCCCCCACCTTTCCGTCGCCATCTTTATCCTCAGATGCTCCCTCCATGAAATCCTCGGTGCTGCTGTCGTAAGTGCCGCTCCGTCCATAGGATGTGGAGTGCTCATCGGCGCTTGTCATGACGGTAAGGCCACAATGATTCTTACAGAATGATTCAAAAAAAGGCGTATGGGACCTGCCGAGGAGCTGTCCACTGAAGCAGGAATCCAGAAATATGGTTACCTTCACATAATAGGGAAGCTTTTTGAGGATACGATGGAGTTTTGTCATATCGACCTTGAGGGGGAAAACTTCATCATTGTCTAATTTCGGGTATACTTTGAAATTGCCATATCTTGAATTTTCTTCACCGTGGGCGATGATATAAATGAAAAACTCATGGCACACTGCGGCTGGGGGAGTCTGTATAAATTCGTTGACAACATTCTCGAATTTCGACCAGAGGTCTGACTCATCCATAACCTTTATATCCCCTCCTGCGACCCGCTTCGAGCGAACATACGGCTCGCGGTTCATCCAGTACTGGCTTATGGAATCGACGAAGAATCCGTTTGATCTTAAATAACTCACCATGGTGTCGGCATCTGCGGCCATGTCTGCCGCTTGATTATCAGGGACAGCCTCATCTCCCCCATCGAGAACAATGGCACGCTTCAATTGCCCTGTTTCAGACGGTGTCAGAAGTGGAAGGAGCTGATTTTCCTGCAAATTGGCAGGTAAACGTCCGACGGCTTGAGACGATACTGCGCCTTCCGTACCCATATTGACCGGAGCACCTTCTCCGTTCATGAAGTGGAACACCACACCCCCGATTGTCTCCATGCCAATACGTGTAAAGGGGCGGAATATTGCACTGGGCCGCTTAATCCTCATCCTGTTTGTTGCCCATATATAACCTGTAGTTCCGTCGGTTTTATTCACCCAGGCAAAACGTACGTCATGGGCAAACCTTGCCACAGGACCATCATCAATAAAAAACACATAGTAAGAACCCTGCGCGTCGGGCAGGCGAAGTTGGGCGCCTGTTTCCGATTCACTGCCTTCCATAAGGATTGTTCCGGACTCTACAGGGCCTGCGAACATAACTCTGGATGTTGTCGGTATGGGGATGGAGGCCATAAGGGCAATCGCATTCTCTCTTGCCTCTGACGGAATGGGACCCCAGTCCATATCTGTTATTGCCCCTGTTTTTACCCAGTATGCCTTTCCCTTTTGCATAGTGCTCAGGACCGGAACAGGCAGATCATGTTTGATGATATGGGCAGCGCTCCATTGCCCGTTTTCCCATGTCCATATTACCGTCCACTTGTCGAATGTGCTCGATAAAGCGGTCTGTACCGTCTCGCCATCCTCACCAAGATATCCGATAAGATTCCACCCCTCGTAGAGGTGTATGTTTTTGTCTGGATCAGTCCATCCCGTCATGTCGATCGTACCCGCTCCGACCAGATATATCCAATAGCCTTTCCCCGCTTCCATGCTGGTCAGGGTGTTCTGACCCGTGACCCCTGCCACTTGACCCTTATATTTCAACCACTGCTTTTGCCAGTTATCATATCCCCAGACAACCCTCACATTCGCGGATATATCTTTCAGAACATCGTTTATACTCGTGCTCGGAGGTTGTTTGGGAAGCGATATGAAATTCCACCCCTGGGAAAGGGTAATGGAGGATGTTTCACTTGTTTGTGCCAACGATTGCTGCGGCAGGAGAAAGAGAGCAATAAAAATTGATAAAATTACAAGAATGAACGCTCTTTTCATCATCTTTCCTCCAATATTTGAGAGCATACAAACACAAAAAGCTCAACAATTAACTTGGATAAGCGGACCATTCAAACAAGCAAGTGCACGAACATACAACTATAATAAAACTTTTTCCTATAAATTATCTATTACCTAAGTTTTAAATAATGTCAAGCGTCAAAATAAATTGCTGGATATTCGATATAAGCTTTAAATGTTTGATCCATAAATGCATGCAACCTTGGAATTTGATTTAATAATAGAC
>CAYMTB010000066.1:0-15240 GCA_964393225.1 uncultured Syntrophorhabdaceae bacterium | reverse complement strand
GTATACTCCTGCTGCCGCACTGATACCGCCCGTAAGGGCAGCTGATATCGGTGTTAACGTGAATGAGCCTGTGCATGTCTATATATTCCCCTGTGTTGCTTCATATGTGGGAGGTGATATTGTTGCCGGGGTGCTTGGTTCAGGTATTTTGAAGAGGGATGGAATTACATTGTTTATGGATATAGGTACGAACGGCGAAATAGTGCTTGGCAATCATGATTGGCTCATGTGTGCTTCCTGCTCTGCGGGCCCTGCATTTGAGGGTGGCGGTATTGCATTCGGGGTGAGGGCAGGGAAGGGTGCTATCGAACAGGTAAAGATTAATCCGGTGACCTTTGAACCGATGATTCTCACCATAGGAAGGGTGAAACCTTTAGGGATATGCGGTTCCGGACTGATTGACATTGTTGCAGAACTGATGGGGGTAGGACTGATTGACCAGAATGGCAAGTTTAAAAGGGATTTACATACAGAAAGACTCAGGGCAGGGGATAGCGGTTATGAGTATGTTCTTTGCTATACCACTGAGACGCAGATAAACAGGGATATTGTCATTACCGAAGCAGATTTGGACAACCTGATCCGTACAAAGGCTGCCATATATGCCGGGTGCAGGGTGCTGATAGAAAATGCAGGCCTTTCATTTAACGATATCGAGATGGTTGTTATTGCGGGCGGTTTCGGGCATTACATCGACATTGAAAAGGCCCAGACTATCGGACTTTTGCCTGAATTACCTCTTAAACGGTTTATATTTGTGGGTAATGGTTCGCTCCTCGGCGCACGTTTGCTCTCCTTTTCGAAAGGATTTATAGATGAAGCGGAGAGGATTGCAAAAATGATGACAAACATTGAATTGTCTAATACGAATAAATTCATAGAGGAGTTTGTGGCAGCGATGTTCCTGCCTCACACTGACGAGAAGGCATTTCCGGAAGTGATTGCAAGACTGAAGGGGAAAGACCGAAGTTGCGAAGGTGGGAAGTTGGGAAGATGAGAGGAGCAACGGAGCGGGCGATAGGCTAAAGGTTGAAGGCTAATAGCTAATATCAAAATGAAAGGATCGATATGCCGAAGGTTATAGCGATTGCAGGGAAGGGCGGTGTTGGCAAGACTACTTTTACAGGAATGCTTGTCAGATATATTGTTGAGAAATTAAGGGATGTTCCTGTGCTGGCTGTTGATGCTGATCCTAACTCAAATTTGAACGAATTACTCGGCGTTACCGTAAAAATATCAATCGGTGATGCTCGTGAGCTTATGAAAAAGGATGTGCCGGAAGGGATGACAAAGGACGTGTGGTTTGAATATAAAGTGAATGAAGCGGTTATTGAAGGGAAGGGGTTTGATCTCCTTGTAATGGGAAGACCTGAGGGGCCGGGATGTTATTGTGCAGCAAACAGTCTTGCGAAAAAATCTATTGATGCATTGAAGGGAAACTATGCCTATGTGGTGGTTGACAATGAGGCAGGTATGGAGCATATGAGCAGGCTGGTTACCCAGGATATCGACCATCTTTACGTGATTTCCGACGCAACGCCCCGCGGTATTTTAACGGCAAAAAGAATACTTGACCTTATCATGGAATTGAATCTCAATATCAAAAATACTCATGTAGTCATAAACAGGTTGGATAAAAAGAAAGAAGAGGGTCTGATGAACCTTGCGACACAGAACGATGTGAAAGTGGATGGCCTGATAAGACACGATGAAATACTTGCAATGGACGATATTGAGGGAAAAACAATATTCTCTCTTGGTGATGAATCATTAGCACTCAATGATGCGTATAGAGTTTTTGAAAGAACACTGAATGCTACGGCGGAAGTTGCGAAGTTGCGAAGTTGCGAAATTGCGAAGTAGAAGCCTGGTCATATCTTCATATCTTCGTAACTTCATATCTTCGGCATTTAATAAAGGGGGTTATGCATGTCAGCAAAGATAATCAGTGGTACGGAAATAGCTTCTCGGATTCGTGAGGAAATCAGACAGGAAGTAATAGAATTAAAGGCGCAGCATGGAATTGAACCCGGCCTTGTAACTATTATTGTGGGAAAAAATCCCGCATCGATAAGCTATGTGACGGCAAAGCAGAAGACGGCCAAAGAACTTGGTTTTTATTCTGTTCAGGAAGATATACCGGATGATGTTTCAGAAACAGCACTTCTCGAGATGATCGGCAAATATAACAAAGACCCTAAAATACATGGTATACTTGTTCAATTGCCTCTCCCGAAACACATTAACGAAACAAAGATTCTCTATGCGATAGACCCGGATAAGGATGTGGACGGTTTTCACCCGGTTAATGTAGGTAAATTAATGATCGGTGAAGCACGATTTTATCCATGTACACCCTATGGGATTCAGCAACTCCTTATGAGAAGCAATGTGCAGATAGACGGGGCAGAGGTTGTTGTTGTGGGAAGGAGCAACATTGTAGGCAAACCGATTTCCATGATGCTTGCCCAGAAGGCAAAGGGTGCAAACGCGACGGTTACCATGTGCCATACCGGAACAAGAGACCTTGCGTTTCATACGAAAAGGGCTGATATTCTAATTGTGGCAGCGGGTCGGCCAAAGGCGATAACTGCTGATATGGTTAAGGAAGGTGTTGTCATTATAGACGTTGGTGTAAACAGGATTGGCATGACGCTTGAAGGTAAGGCAAAGCTATGCGGAGATGTCGATTTTGAGGCATTGAAGGAGAAGGCCGCAGCAATTACACCTGTCCCGGGTGGAGTCGGACCGATGACAATAACAATGCTGATGCTCAATACGGTAAAGGCAGCGAAAGGCAGAAAATAGCGTAGAGCGTAGAGCGTATAAACCCGAAGATAGTAAGTTACGAAGATAAGAAGCTAAGCGCAACTTCGATTTTAAGCTATATGCTAAAGGCTGATATCCAGGGAGGTTTTATGAGTGATTACCAATATGAAGAAAAAGAGGATTTTGAAGGTAAAAAAATAAAAGTGTTAGGGCCGACGTATGATGAGGGCAAACCGGAAGGCATGCAGGACTGGAGAGTAAAGCTTGGGACCCGGGAAGAAAAAATCGGTTACATAAAAACAGCCCTGAGATACTGGTACAGCAAGGAATGGTACGGAAGCGAGAAGAGAAAGCAGGAAGCGTGATTTTATAGCGTAGAGCGTTGAGCGTATAGCGTAGAGTTTAATATAAATTGATTTTTTTCTATCCGCTAAACGCTATCCGCTAAACGCTATCCGCTATCCGCTCAGAAAAGGGAGGAAGAATGGCTTTTGAAATACCAAAAATAAAGTATACAGGAAGGATAAAGGAAGTAACCATCGGAACCGGACCTAAGGCAGTCAAGGTGGGCGGAGAAAGTTGTTACCCCTTTTATGTTTTTGAGGGGGAAATGCCGAATCCTCCGAAAGTAGCCTTTGAAGTGTGGGATCATGAGCCGCAGGACTGGCAGGAATGGGCCGTAGAGCCATTCAAAGATGTCATAAAAGATCCTGCAGCCTGGGCAAAAAAATGTATTGATGTATATGGAGCGGAACTTATTGCACTGCAATTAAAGAGTGCCGACCCGAACGGTATGGACAGGAATGTGGAGGAGGTTGTCGCAGTTGTTAAAAATGTTGTTGATACTATAGCCGTTCCCCTTATTGTATGGGGTACGTCGAACGATGAGAAGGATGCCGCATTGTTACGCAGGGTGACAGAGGTGTGCGAGGGTAAAAATGTTGCAATAGGGCCGGTTGCCGAAAAGAATTACAAACAGATAGGTGCCATGGCTATCGGTTATAATCAGGTTGTTATGGCATCAACCCCGATAGATGTTAACCTTGCAAAGCAGTTGAATATTCTCCTTGGCAATCTTGGTGTTCTTGATGAAAAGATTGTTGTTGATCCTACAACCGGCGGTCTTGGCTACGGCCTTGAATATACTTACTCCGTAATGGAGAGAGACAGAATGGCAGCACTTACCCAGGAGGATGCAAAACTTCAGTACCCCGTTATCTGCAATCTTGCCCATGAAGTCTGGAAGACAAGGGAAACGAGATTGACAAAAGAGGAAGACCCTAAACTTGGAGACGAGAAGAAGAGGTCGATATTAATGGAAGCAATCACGGCCATGAGTCTTCTTATGGCAGGGGCCGATATTGTGGTTATGAGACATCCTGATAGCATTATGCTCATCAAGGATATGATCGGGGAATTAACTGCCTGATGGAAAGGAAGACAGTTTCAAGCATTTATGGTTATCCGAGTTTATTTCGGATTTCGATATTCGATATTCGAATTTCCCGCATTTATGCGGGCTAAGGAGGTTGTATGCCCGAAGATAAGATGAGAAGCATCGATGGCGCAACGATTGAGCTGCTCGATAAGGCTCAGAGAGAAAATATCAGCACTGTATTTTCCCGTGCCGATGATATGAAGCCTTGTCCTATAGGCGTCGAAGAGAGTTGCTGTAAAATATGCGCCATGGGGCCATGCAGGCTCCCCCGTTCTAAAAAGGATGAGCAAAAGGACAGGAAAGGGGTTTGCGGCGCCACAATAGAGACAGTTGTTGCGCGAAATTTTGCCCGCAAGGTTGCTGCAGGTTCTGCGTCCCACGGTGACCACGCGAGGGAGGTTGCGGAAACTTTTATTAAGACGGCACGCGGCGAAGCACAGGGTTTTGCCATTAAAGATGAAATAAAACTCATTGAAGTCGCCCTTGATTTCGGTATTGAAGTCGAGGGGAGAGACATGAAGGACATTGCCCTTGAACTGGGCGAGAAGGCCCTTAATGAATTTGGAAAACAGCGTGGCGAACTTGTATATATTAAAAAGGCGCCTTTGAAAAGACAGGAAATCTGGAAAAAGTACGGGGTTACCCCGAGAGGGATAGACAGGGAAGTCGTGGAGATCATGCATAGAACACATATGGGCGTTGACCAGGACTATGAGCATATCCTCCTTCAGGCAACACGGTGCGCGCTTGCTGATGGCTGGGGCGGCTCCATGATTTCAACGGACCTGCAGGATATTATGTTCGGAACACCTGTGCCTGTTCTGGGGAGTATAAATCTTGGCGTGTTGAAGGAAGACCAGGTAAACGTTATTGTCCACGGGCACGAGCCCTTGCTTCCGGAACTGCTTGTTGTCGCGAGCCGTGACCCTGAGATTAAGCGGCTTACCGAGAAGGTGGGAGCGAAGGGTATTAATCTTGCCGGCATGTGCTGTTCCGCCAATGAGGTACTCATGAGGCACGGCATACCCTGTGCCGGAAATTTTCTTCAGCAGGAACTTGCACTGGTTACCGGGGCAGTGGAGTTGATGACGGTTGATGTCCAGTGCCAGATGCAGGGGCTGCAGAGTGTGGCCGAGTGTTTTCACACAAAACTGATCTCTACGTCGGACAGGGCAAGAATAGAAGGCGCCGCACACATGGAATTCCATCCCGAAAACGGGCTTGATACGGCAAAGAAAATTCTTCAGATAGCCGTCGAGAATTACCCTAACAGGAGACATGCCGTCTGCATACCTTCCTATTCACAGGATACTGTGGTTGGTTTCAGCCATGAGACAATCAACTATCTTCTCGGAGGACTTTTCAGGGCGAGTTACAGGCCCTTGAACGATAATATTATAAATGGCAGGATCAGGGGTGTTGCAGGGGTTGTAGGATGCAACAATGTAAGAACACCTCACGATTCTGGTCACATAGAGATGATCAAAGAGCTCATTAAGAACGATGTCCTTGTATTGACAACGGGGTGTGCTGCCATGGCGTGCGGAAAGGCCGGGCTTTTAACGCCCGAGGCTGCGCGTGAATTTGCCGGATCAGGATTGGCTGAAGTATGTGAGACAGTGGGGATACCGCCTGTTCTTCATATGGGTTCCTGCGTTGATAACTCAAGAATACTTATTGCCGCAACCGCTATGGTGAAAGAAGGGGGGCTCGGTGATGATATAAGCGATCTCCCGGCTGCAGGAGCGGCGCCGGAATGGATGAGCGAAAAGGCCCTTGCTATAGGTCAATATTTTGTAGCATCAGGTGTCTTTACAGTCTTTGGTACCACATGGCCGACATCAGGCAGTGAGAAGGTGACACGTCACCTTTTTGAGGAATATGAGGAAATGTTCAAGGCCATGTGGGCATACGAACCCGATCCGATAAAGGCCGCCCATCTAATGATAGAGCACATAGACAAGAAGAGAAAAGCCCTCGGCCTTGATAAGGCGCGGGAAAGGGTGTTGTTTGATATGGCAATGAGAAGGGCAATGGCATGAGGTGCATGATGTTGAGAAGATACGAAGATACGAAATTATGCAACTTCTTAACTTCGCAATTTCCCAACTTCTGATTTAACCAAGGGGGTTTAGATGTCTAAGATTATAGCATCGGCGGCAATAAGAGGAGCACATAAGATTTACAATAGGGCTGAAGAAAAACATAAAGAGGCCCTGGAGAGATTTGGGCCAAAGCAGGAGATTGGTTTTCCCAATACCGCTTATTACCTCCCCATCATATATGCCATGACGGGTATAGGTGTATCAAAGTTAGAAGATATACGAAGGGTTCTCGATATCTGTAAAAGGCTTATTCCGCCTCCCGTAAAGGAGAAGACTTCTCTTCCCTACCTTGCCCCGGCCCTTGATGCCGGAATGGCGACCTTTTTTGCTGAAGAGATAATAGAAGCTATCAGATATCTCGAAGAACCTGATTTTTACCTTGCCAACAGTGAAGAAGTAAATCCTGCAGGTAACGGTGGCTTGTGGCTGGGCGCAGCGAATGATGTGATTTTCAGAAAGAGAGGCGTAGAGTTTGTAGATGGAACAGCGCCGGGTTTTGCTGCTATCGCCGGGGCCGTTCCTGACCCGCAGACTGCTGCACGGATTGCCCTTGAATTGCAGGAAAAGAACCTCTATGTCTTTATGTGTGCCGAACATGAGGGGAAAAGATTTTCCGAGCAGCTTATCGAAGCGGATGTCCAGATAGGATGGCCGACACGTCTTGTCCCGTTTGGCCCGGATATATCTGCCGCTGTTTTTGCAATAGGTTTTGCGTGCCGTGTTGCCATGGCCTTTGGCGGTATCAAACCGGGAGACTTCAGAAGAAACCTTATTTACAACAAAGACAGAACATATGCCTTTGTTCTTGCCCTTGGAAATGTGACTGACGAATGGTATGCCAATGCAGCAGGTGCGATAAATTGGGGATTTCCAGCTATAGCGGATACGCCCATCCCGCAGGTTTTGCCCACTGGTATATGCACCTATGAGCATGTAGTTTCTAACATTTCTCATGACCAGATAGTGCAGAAGGCGGTTGAGGTAAGGGGTCTCAAGGTGCAGGTCGCTAAAGTTCCAATTCCTGTTTCTTATGGACCTGCATTTGAGGGTGAGAGGGTGCGCGGCGAGGACATCTACCTCGAGATGGGCGGTGGCAGGACTATCGCGGTAGAGTGGACGACGACGAGAAGGATGGAAGAGGTGGAGGACGGAAAGGTCGAGGTAATCGGCCCTAATGTAGCCGATGTTGTGCCGGGAACAAGACTGCACTTTGCAATGCTCGCAGAGGTTGCAGGGCGGAGTTTTCAGGAAGATTTTGAACCTATCCTTGAGCGCCAGAATCACCATCTGATCAATCAGGCACAGGGTATCATGCACATCGGCCAGAGGGATATCGCATGGATAAGGGTCTCAAAACAAGCAGTAGAAAAAGGTTTCAAACTGGAGCACATAGGGAAGATAATTCATGCAAAATATCATCAGGATTTCGGAGCAATCTTTGATAAAGTTCAAATAAAGATTTATACCGAAGAAGAAAAGGTAAAGGAGATACTCGAGCAGGCGAGGGCGTCTTATAATCACAGGGACGCAAGAATTGAAGGTATGACAGATGAGAGCATTGATACCTTTTACTCCTGTATTTTATGCCAGTCTTTTGCCCCCAACCATGTATGCGTCATAAGCCCTGAACGGACAGGCCTCTGCGGCGCCTATAACTGGCTTGACTGTCGTGCCGCCTTCGAGATAAGCCCTGAAGGACCGAATCAGCCTATTCAGAAAGGTGAGTGTCTTGATGAGAGGTTTGGCCAGTTCAAGGGATGCAATGAATATGTCAGTAAGGCATCGAGACAGAAGATTCAGAATGTCAGTTTATACAGCCTTATGGTGGACCCCATGACAACGTGCGGGTGCTGTGAGTGCATTGCTGCTATAATGCCCATGTGCAATGGTATAATGACAGTTGACAGGGATTTTACGGATATGACCCCCTGCGGTATGAAATTTACAACCCTTGCCGGTTCTGTGGGCGGCGGTGCTCAAAGCCCCGGTTTCCTGGGGCACAGTAAATACAACATAGCCCAGAGGAAGTTTTTAAAAGGCGACGGCGGTCTTTCGAGGCTTGTATGGATGCCGAAACGGTTGAAGGAAGAGATCAAAGAAAGATTGCAGAAGAGGGGAGACGAGCTTGGCATACCGAACTTCATTGATATGATCGCCGATGAAACGGTTGCAGTTACCGAAGACGAGGTGCTGGAATACATAACAGCAAAGGGACATCCATGTCTTACGATGGAGTCGTTGATTTAAAGACAGTGAAAAGTGAAAGGTGAAAGGTGGAAGGTGAAAACCGAACAGTGAAGAGTAAAAAATTTTAAATAACTGTTCACGCGTCACCATTCACACATTACGAATGTTTATAAAGGAGACTATTCATGGCACTTACCGGAATACAGATATTTAAGCTTCTTCCAAAGACAAATTGCGGTGAATGCAAGTTCCCTACCTGCCTTGCTTTTGCCATGGCGCTTGCGGCAGCGAAGGCCGAGCTCGATGCGTGTCCCCATGTATCCGATGAGGCAAGGGATCAGCTTTCTGATGCGAGTGCGCCTCCCATAAGGCAGGTATCGATTGGAACCGGGGATTACGGGATAAAAATAGGCGGCGAGACGGTCATGTTCAGGCATGAAAAGACGTTTTTTAATAAGCCCGGCATTGCCATTCTCATCACAGACAGCATGGATGATGACGAGATAGATAAAAGATTCTCAAAGCCCGGACAATTTCAATATGAGAGGGTCGGGTTAACATTGAGACCGGAACTTTTTGCCCTGAAGGAAACGGGAAATAAAGAAAAATTTCTTAATATGGTGAAAAAGGCCTGCACTGAACCTTATGGCATAATCCTTATATCGGGTGATCCGGCCATAATGAAAGAGGCCCTGGAGATTGCGAAGGACAGAAAACCCCTCATTTATGCAGCCACTGGAGCTAATTACGAGGCATTCGGTATGCTTGCGAAGGAATATGCCTGCCCTTTAGCCGTGAAAGGGCAGGGGATTGACGAAGTGGCAGGTTTAACGGATAAGCTATCCGGAATGGGTTTGAAAGATCTGGTGATTGATACCTCAACGCGCACATTAAAAGAAGGCCTCCACGAGCAGATAATTATTCGCAGGGCCGCTCTTTTGAGTAAAATGAAACCATTAGGGTTTCCTACCATTACCTTTCCCTGCGAAATGACAGACGATGTCATGAAAGAGGCATTGATTGCATCCACGTTCATTGCCAAATATGCAGGCATTATTGTGCTGAGCGATTTTTCTGGTGAGTCACTTTTCCCGCTTCTCCTCCAGAGGCTGAACATATATACGGATCCGCAGAGACCCATGACTACAAAGGAAGGTATCTATCCGATTAATAATCCTGACGAGAATTCACCCATACTGGTAACGTGCAATTTTTCGCTCACGTATTTTATTGTCAGTGGTGAAATAGAGAATTCGAGGGTACCGGCATGGCTCTGTGTTATGGATACAGAAGGCTTGTCGGTGATGACAGCATGGGCGGCAGGAAAGTTTGTCGGCGATACTGTAGGGGCCTTTATAAAAAAATGCGACATTGCAGAAAAAATAACGCATAAAAAGGTTATTATACCAGGCTATTCTGCTGCAATACTGGGAGACCTTGAAGAGGAGCTTCCAGGATGGGAAATCCTCATTGGTCCAAGAGAAGCAGCACATTTACCCGCTTATCTTAAGACATGGAAAACGTGAAGCGTAGCGTACAGCGTAGAGCAATAAATAGCGTAGAGCGTATAAACCCAAAGATAGGAAGGTACGAAGGTACGAAGTTACGCGCAACCCCTCAGGGTCTCATCTTCCCAACTTCGGCCTTATGTAAACGCTATCCGCTATCCGCTCTGCGCTAAAAGGAGGAGGAACGATGCTGCTGATCGGTGAAAACTTAAACGTTATATCAAAAAAGATCGGTGATGCCTTGAAACAGAGATACCCTGTACCGATAAAAGAGATGGCCCTTGCCCAGGCGAAGGCCGGTATGGATATGATTGATATAAACCTCGGTCCTGCGAGAAAAGAAGGGCCGGAACTTATGGAATGGGTGGTAAAGATTGTCCAGGAAGCGGTTGATCTTCCTCTTTCTCTTGATACTACGAATATTGAGGCTATGGAGGCGGGCCTGCGTGCGTACAGAGGAAAGGCGCTCATTAATTCCATATCTGCCCGGCTCGAACGAATCGAATCTCTTATGCCCCTTGCAAAGAAGTATAACGCAGGTTTTATCGGACTTACGCTCGGGGTAGAGGGTATACCAAGAGATGCCAATGAGAGAGGCTTTCTGGCGGCACAGATTATCGCAGAGGCGGCAGATTACGGAATACCGGAAGAAGATATCTGGTTTGACCCGATTGTTCTTCCGATCAATACCCAGCAGATACAGGTCCAGGGCTGCACAGAATTCGTTATGATGCTTGCAGATCTTGCCCCCGGCTCAAAGTCCACCTGTGGGCTCTCAAACGTGTCAAACGGAGCTCCAGCTCATCTCAGGGGGATTTTAAACAGGACCTACCTCATCATGATTAAACGATACGGGATGTATTCTGCAATCGTTGATGCCTTTGATGCGGAGTTGAAGGCAATTGCAAAAGATGAAAGGCCAGAGCTTGAAAACCTTGTATATAGGGTAATGGATGGAGATAGTATTGATATGTCAGTGTTTTCAAAGGAACAGGCTTATTATGTGAAAACAGCCAAAGTTCTCCTTGGTCAGACCCTTTATTCCGATTCCTGGCTGGAGGTATAAGGAGGCGTGATATGAACCGGTTATCCAGTTTAGAACACTATTTAAAAAAGGAAACATTTTTTCTTGAGGTACTATCCGCTGTTCTTGTTGTATTGATAGGTTTATACGATTACTGGGTTGGATCAGAAGTGCCGGTTACCCTCTTTTATTTATTGCCAATCCTTATTTCTGCATGGTTCGGAAGGAAATGGAGCGGCTATGGCATTGCGTTGGTAAGTATTGCTGCGTGCGCAATTGCAAATTGGCGTTTTCATGAGTATGTATCTGTAGGTCTCCTTTTTTGGAATATTGCCATGAAAACTGTCATTTTTTTGTTTTTTGCGTATTTCATCATACAGATTAAAGGAAAAGTTTCAGAATTGAATCTTGATAACGCGCTTTCGCCAAGAATCGACCCACTTACGAAAATTTTCAACAGCAGAACCTTTTATGAGATCGTTGAAGTAGAAATGAAAAAACTTCAACGGTATAAAAGACCTATTGCCATTGCTTATATGGATATAAATAATTTTAAAACAATAAACAATTCGTTTGGAAATACGACCGGCGATCGAGTCCTGTTCACAATAGCTCAGGAAATAAGAAGAAACGTTCGGATAAGTGACATAATTGCCCGCATTGGTGGTGATGAGTTTGTTTTCCTTATGCCTGAGGCAGAGATAAATGGAGTAAAGGTATTTGTTGCAAAAATCCAGGGGATACTTGCAAAAACGGCAGAAGAAAACGGATGGCCCATTGCATTCAGTTTCGGGGCGACTTTATTTTTAAAGCCCACTGATACTGTAAATGAAATGATAAAAATACCGGAGGATCAGATGCGCTTAGCAAAAACCGCAGAAAATAACTCTGCCCAATATAGTGTATATGAATAAAGGTAATGAAAAACCTTTTTGAATGTCTGACTAAATCTGCATCAGAAGAATTTGAAACGATTCTCGAAACAAAGTATCTCAGACTTGAACGGATTATTTCCAGCGGTCAGACAACGCCGCCAGGGGAATGGTACGACCAGGATAGCGATGAATGGGTGGCTTTGCTTCAGGGCAGCGCCGGATTATGCTTTGAAGGTGAAAAGCATACAAGGACCATGAAACCCGGCGATTATATCCATATCTCCGCCCACAAACGACATAGAGTTGAATGGACAGACCCGACGCAGAAGACTATCTGGCTGGCATTACATTATAAAGCTGAGAAGGTGTGAAACCAAGAAGGTGGGAAGGTATGAAAAACGTTCTTCCCCGGCCGGAGGGTTGCCGGTATTATCGTTATTATTGCTGTTATTTTTCTTTTGTTTTATCTCTTTTCCGGCAGGACCTCTATACAGAGTCCGGAAAGCCCGCTTACTCCTCTTGACATTTGTGAAATTTGCGATATAACATTAATAATATTAAAAAATAATATTAAAATTACAATTTCTCCCTAATCGTTGTTCAGCGTCCATTCATAAAGGGAAGGGAGCCGAGAAATTGTGGATTGCGGATATCGGATTGCGAAACGCGAAATTGGCAGCCGCCGGCTTTAGCTTACGTGGAAAGATAAGAAATACAAAAAGCAGGGAAGGGGATTTGGGACCGATGGTAACAATTGAAATACCAAAATCAGCAAAACAGTTTTATTTAATTTTTCGAGGTGCATACTATGGAAACGAAAAGTTGGTTCAAGGTTCAACATAAACACTCTTCTGTTCCGACAGTCCTTAATAAACTCCTAATCAGTAATTTGTTCTTATTCACGGTGATCTGCTTCACCTTATTGGCGGCTCCAATGGTTCACGCAGGAGGTTATCAGTTCCTGAGCAAGTGGGGTTCCAATGGGTCAGGGGATACGCAATTCAACTACCCCTATGCCGTTGCCATTGATCCATCGGGAAATGTCTATGTCACGGATTGCGGCAATCGGCGTGTGGCAAAGTTCACATCCAGCGGTGAATTCGTAAAGAAATGGGGATCTGAAGGCTCCGGAGATGGTCAGTTCAGTTGCCCCATAGGAATCGCCGTAGACAAGAACGGATATGTCTATGTTGTGGACAATGGAAACAAACGCATACAGAAGTTTACATCGGAAGGGGATTTTGTCGTGACCTGGGGTACCAGTGGCTCCGGAGACGGTCAATTCAGTAACCCATGGGGTGTCGCTGTCGACCCGGGCGGCAATGTCTACGTTAGCGAAACAAGCAATAGCAAAATCCAAAAATTTAATAGCGATGGGTCCTTTATTACAAAATGGGGTACTTATGGAACGGGAGATACCCAGTTCTACTATCCGAAAGGTGTTGCTATCGATAGTTCCGGTAACGTTTATGTAGCAGATTCGAACAACAGTTACATAAAGAAATTCGATTCGAACGGAACTTTTATAAAAAAATTTGGCGGGCCCTATAGTACATATTCAACATATCACCCCTCCGGTGTTGCCGTGAGCCCATCCGGTTCAATCCTCCTGACGGACGGTGACAACCAGGTGCAGGAGTTTACTGCTGATGGAACGTTTATCAGGAAATGGGGATCCAAAGGCACCGGCGATGGTCAGTTCAATAATCCGTACTTTCCGGGGGTAGACGCCCAGGGCAATGTGTACGTGCCCGATCAGAACAATCATCGTATACAGAAATTTGCGCCCTGCAGTTTTACCCTGACCTCTTCCCAACAATCCTTCTCGTCCAACGGGGGGGAAGGGAGCGTTCAATTGACCGCATCATCAAGTTCCTGTTCCTGGACTGCGACGCCAGCCGCCGACTGGATAACCATTAAGTCAGGCTCGACCGGAACAGGCAACGGAACAGTTACATACAGCGTAGCGGCTAATACAGAGATTGTCCCCCGGACAGGGGCAATAGCTGTCGATACCCTTACATTTACCGTAACGGAGGCGGAAAAGAGCATACTTTCTGCGACAACACAGAACTTCCCCGTTGAGGGGGGTACAGGGTCATTCAATGTCGTTGCTCCATCGAGCGCTCCTTCCCTTCAATGGACTGCCGAGAGCGATAACTGGTGGATTACCATAATTAACGGAAACGCAGGCATGGGAAACGGCACCGTAACATTCATGGTAGCTTCCAATCCGGAAACTGCCTCCCGGACAGGCACAATTACGGTCAGTGGCCAGACATTTACTGTTACCCAGGATGCCCTTACGATATCTCTCGAACTGAAGGCAGGATGGAATTTCATCTCTTTCAGGCTGCAGCCGAATGACCGTTCTATCGAGAATATCCTTGCCCCTGTATTGTCAAAGGTAAGGATCGTGTGGGGGTACGACAACAAATTGAAAAAATGGTTGCACTACAAACCTGGTGCCGCGGGAAACCTGCTTCTGGAAATGGAATCGCAGAAAGGGTACTGGATATACATGAAAGAGGCCGGAACCATTGTTTTGGCCGGTTCTTCCATGCTGCCCGATGTTGAACTCGATCCGGGGTGGAATCTCGTCGGCTATTCGGGAACGGACGGCGCAGGGACGGCTGCTGGGGTCCATGACTACCTGACGGATGGCTGGATCACCTTTTGGACATGGGATAAGGGCGAATGGCTTGCCGCATTCAACGGTGCAACAAATCTTCAAGTAAAGGCCCTTGAAACGTTGCATCACAACAAAGCATACTGGCTAAAGATCCAATCCGAAGCATACGGTCTGATCGGGTCTGCAGGCGGCACGGTTGCCGGCCCTCGGGCTTCTGTTGTTGTTCCGGGGGGTGCCTGGGCTCAATCCGCCCCGATACAGATCACGCCTGTTTCCGGCAGTCCCTTAGGCGAGGAGAGTCATGCCAGCGGTGTCTTTCAGATTACCGGCATCCCCGATGTTTTTGAACAACCGCTTACCATAAAGATAAAACTGGACCGTCCTGTTGTCGGTAAAGCACTCATGATGGTCGGACGGGATGTTGTAAACCTTGAAACAGGGTCCGTCTTCCGGAGGTATGAATACCTCGCCGCTACCGAGGCAGACGGATATATGACCGCCCAGATCCCTCCTCCAGCCACTGCTGCAACTCCATTGGGTATATCTCCACTAAAGGAACCCCTGTATTCGGATTTTCAATTGGAAAAGGGAAACCAATACGTTGCTGTTGTGGACAACTTTGTAGAGATCAATTGCCCTACTCCATACCCTGCGGGGAGCTTCCGCGTTATCCAGAGGAAGTCCTTAACGACAGCCTGCGAT
>CAYMTB010000065.1:9822-15403 GCA_964393225.1 uncultured Syntrophorhabdaceae bacterium | reverse complement strand
GGGCAACCTTTTCCAGAATATCCCTCCTCTCGCTCAGCAGGTTTTTTACCCTTACACATGATTCATCGATTATCTTCTTAACCTCATTATCAATTTCCCGTGCGGTTTCTTCGCTATAGTCTTTCCCGCCAAACGAAGGGTTGATATCAAGAAAAAGCGGTTTCCTTTCGCCTTCAAATGTGACATAACCGAGTTTTTCGCTCATACCGTACTGTTTAACCATAGACTTTGCAATATCCGTTGCCCTGAAAAGATCGTTGTGGGCGCCCGTAGAGACCTCGCCGAATACAACTTCCTCGGCAATCCTGCCTCCGAGGAGTACGCCCAGCCTGTCAAGAAGCTCCTTTTTCGTCATAAGGTATCTGTCTTCGGTGGGAAGCTGCATCGTATAACCCAGAGCAGCTATACCCCTTGGTATAATAGAAATTTTATGCACCTGATCGGCAGTTTCAAGGAATTCGGCCATAAGCGCGTGTCCCGTCTCGTGATAGGCCACAATTTCCTTTTCCTTTATATTCATAACCCTCTTTTTCTTCTCGAGGCCCCCGATAATCCTGTCAATGGCCTCTTCAAATTCTCCCATGGTAACAGCGCTTTTTCCTTTTCTTGCAGCAAGGAGGGCTGATTCATTCACGATATTTGCAAGGTCTGCCCCGACAAAACCCGGCGTTCTTGCGGCAATTACCGATAAATCCACATCATCCGCAACTTTTACGCCCTTTATATGAACCTTTAATATCTCTTCCCTCCCTTTTATGTCCGGCCTGTCAACAAGGACATGTCTGTCGAACCTGCCGGGCCTCAAGAGCGCGGGATCAAGAATTTCCGGCCTGTTCGTTGCAGCCATAATGATCACGCCCGCTTTTGTGTCAAAACCATCCATCTCGGCAAGGAGCTGGTTCAACGTCTGCTCCCTCTCATCATTTGATGAAAGCGGGTTCATCCCTCTTGCCTTTCCGATAGCATCAAGCTCATCAATAAAAATAATACACGGGGCCTTTTCCTGCGCCTGTGCAAAAAGGTCCCTAACCCTGGAGGCACCCACTCCTACAAACATCTCAACAAAATCAGATCCGCTCATACTGAAGAACGGCACATTTGCCTCGCCTGCCACAGCCTTGGCAAGGAGCGTTTTACCGCTGCCGGGAGGGCCCACAAGCAGTATACCTTTTGGTATCTTGCCGCCGATGTTGAGAAACTTATCGGGAGTCTTTAAATATTCAATAATCTCTTTCAGCTCTTCTTTTGCTTCATCAACACCTGCGACGTCTTCGAATGTTATTTTTATCTCATCCTCTCCGTATATCTTCCCTCTGCTTTTTCCAAAATTGAGGACGCTTGACGGGGCACCGCCCATCTTTCTCATGAGCAGATTCCAGACCAAAATGATTATGGCAAACGGCAGCACCCAGGATATTATCGCTTTTATGAATTTGTTCTCATATTGGCCTGAAAACCTGATATTGTTTTTTTGCAGGTCCTTAACGATATCCGGATCGTCCACCCGGCTCGTAAGGAATTTAGTTTTCTTGCCGCTTTCAAGGCTGAGGCTTCCCTGTATTGCTTCTGTATCTATAACAACATCACTTATTTTGCCTTTGGTAATAAGATCCTTGAATTCGCTGTAAGGTATATTTTTTACCTCACTCGTAAAAATGTAGCTGTTAATTACTATTATGACGATGAAGGCAATAATAAAATAAATGAAAGTAAAGTTTTTAGTCTTTTTATCCTTTGACCTGGCTTTGTCCCTTAACTCAAGAAAGATACCCTTTATTTTTCGCTTATTTTCACTCGATTTTTTCATTTGCATAAATTAAGTTTAACAAAAAAATCCTTTTTTTTAAATAAGTATTATGCACACTGCTCAATACAATGCTGACTTCCTGACATTCATGTGCTATAAATAAACATAGCAATCAAAAAAATAATTATTTGTGGAGGCGAAATGGAAGAACAAGAATTAACCCAGCGATTTCATAAAACGTTTGATGCGGTTTTGCCCATTCTTGAAAACGTGTATAAAGGATTTTTTGCAAATAATTCGACCATACTGAAAAAATGCTTATCCGATTTCGAGAGCATACTTACTGCAAACTTACCGTTTGTGGAAAAAATCGTTACAGAAAAAGAAAAGGATCCAATCGAAATAAAGTATGTCAATCAGGTTCTTTCTCTTCAGGTAATAGCTTTAGCATTAGACAATCTGATTGCCAAAATGCTTGTCAAGGCTGAATCAGCAACCCTCTTCAGTGACAAAGCAACAAAGGAGATAAAATCTCTGCTCGAAATTACGTACAGCCAGTTCAAAGATACAAAAGACTACATTCTCACGAAAAATCCGATCCTGAAGCAGAATGTTTTGGCGGCAAAAGAAAAGCTTATCGACCTTGTTACCGATTATGATGTTGTTCATCAAAACAGGCTCATAACAGGTATTTGTATGCCCAAGGCATCTTATCTGTATATTGACATGACCAGTTCATTGAAAAGGATTGCAAGGGGCATTGCCGATTTCACCGAAAAGGTCTGATCCTGGGTATACCTCTCTTGATACCCTCAAAGAGAGAATAAAAGAACAGAGGGTTATAAAAGAGCTGCAAGGCAGGCATTTCGGCGGAGATGTGTATCTTGTCGGTGGAGCAATAAGGGAATTATACCTCAGTAATACCCCAAATGATTACGACCTGGTGCTTTCTGAGCAAAAAGATTTAAGCATAATCGAAGAATTTTCAGGCACAGGGGCCTTCATACTCGGCAAAAAACCGATTCAGACGTACAGGCTGGCAAAAAAAGATATATCCCTTGATATTACCTTTCTGAATACCACTCTGGAAGAAGACCTCCGAAGAAGGGATTTTACCATGAATGCAATCGCTTTCGATCTCAAAAATGATGTCTTCGCTGACCCCCTTCGCGGTTTTGATGATATTAAAAACAGATTAATTAAATGTCCCGGGAAAGAAACAATAAAAGATGACCCTTTAAGGATGCTGAAGGCCGTCCGGCATTTCTCGTTCTTAGAAGGGTTTACAATTCATCATGAGGTGATAGATTCAATAAAGGAATTGAAACACCTTATCAAGGAAATAGCCCCTGAGAGAATCAAATATGAGATGGATCAGATAGTTGTATCTCCAGATCCGCATGCCGGCCTGAAGATGATGGAGGAAACCGCCCTGCTGTTTGAAATATTCCCTGAACTTCAGTCTCTCAGGGAATTGGATATTGAAAAGGGATTTGTCCTTGAAACATACGGACATACAGTCGATGGGTTCATGTATTTGAATAAATATAACGAAACTTACCGGCTGGACGCAAAGAGTCTTAGAAATGTCGGTTACGCCCTTCTATTCCACGACCTCGGCAAGGCATTCACCTTCTCATATGATGAGCAAAAAAATGCGGTACATTTCTTCTATCACGAGCGTTTTTCCCGTGAAACAGCTTCTCATATCATGGAAAGATTGAGATTCAGCACACATGAAATAAAAACAATTGATGCGCTTATCGATAATCACATGAGAATATTCCTCATCAGCAATAAAGAGTCGACTGAAAAGGCAATACGAAGACTTGTATACAGGATGGGCGAGCTTACCCCTTCCCTCGCTTTACTGACCATATGTGATATGTACGGCAGTTCGGGCGGACAGGACAATCCTTCTACAAAACGCGTTCATGAAAAGTGCAGTGAGCTTCTCCAAGCATATGCTGAGTGGAAGAAAAAACCGCTGCCAAAGCTCATTAACGGCCGCGACCTTATTGCCCTGGGTTTCCAGGAGGGACCTGAAATAGGTAAAATCCTCAAAAATATACGCGAAAAACAGATTGCGGGTGAAATAAGTGAAAAAGAGGAAGCATTACGCTACGCCAGCGGATTTCTGAAACCGATATAACGGGAAACATTTACTTCGGTTTGAGCGTCAGGTCTTTTCACTCAACACTCAAAACTCAACACTTAAAACTGCCTTCAATACTCCGGCTCCCCTTCCTTCGTCAATATCTTGTATGTCTTCAGGTCAAGGGCATGGTCGGTGCCTTTTTTTATTGTTCCATCTTTTGAATAGCCATAATTCGACCAGTAGCCTGTTCCATCTTTTTCCACAAAATCAAGCCTGAGTATCGTCTTGACGCTTTTATACCCGTACTTAGAGGGCACAAGGATCCGTAACGGGCCTCCATATTCATCAGGCAGCGGTCCATCGTTCATTTCGTAGGCAAAGATGACCCTTGGCTTAAGAATATCTTCCAGAGAAATATATTCATAATAATCATCGGCTGAGTAAAAGTAGAGGAACTTCGCCTGTTTTTTCGGCTTCACAACATCAAAAAGTGTCTTTGGCCGGAACCCTCCCCACTTTGCCTTGCTTGACCAGGACTCCACGCATTTCATTCGGGAAACCTGGCTGTCCCTGGCAAACTTTTTAATGTCTGACAGGGTAAATGTCCCGGGGTTATCGCAGAGGCCGCCCACCTTCAATGTCCATTTTGAGGGATTTAAAGGTTTTATGGGCTTGATAAACCTTATATAAAAACCTTCCCTGTCTTCATTATCAAGAATTCTTTCGATTTCCTTAGCGCTCAGAAAAGAGTTCGGGATTACGGAACCCACTCCGAGCATTGCTGCTAATTTTATAAATTCACGTCTATTCATATAGACCCTTGACCCTTTTTATTAATATTATACCACACTATTGACAAATCGGATAAAATTGTTAGACTATCAAACATGGACAGAAGAGACTTTCTTAAATTAGGGCTTTCATCAATCCTTTTTGCAGGTTTTCCAAAAAACATCTTTGCTCAGGCTCAGTCAACCCTTTCTGTTGCAGAGGGAAAAGACTATGCCGCGATAACGAGGAACGCCATCAACGCCCTCGGCGGCATACAGAGATTCGTCAAAAAAGGAGATGTTGTAGTTGTTAAGCCAAATCTCGGCTGGGACAGAAAACCGGAATATGCGGCCAATACCAGTCCTGTCGTTCTTAAGGCCATCGTTGAGGAATGCTTAAAGGCAGGTGCAAAAAAGGTAAAGGTCTTTGATAACCCCTGTAATGACCCGAGAAGATGCTATGAGAACAGCGGTACCAATGGAGCACTAAAGGGAATAAAAGATGTGGAATTAAAGCAGATGGAGGATGAGCGGTTTAAGAACGTGAAGATAAACGGGGTTGCACTCAAGGAATGGGAACTCTACGATGAAGCCCTGTCTGCAAATGTCTTCATAAATGTTCCCATAGCCAAACATCACAGCCTCACCCGGCTGACGCTGGCTTTGAAGAACATGATGGGTATCATGGGAGGAAACAGGGGATATATCCACAGAAATATGGACGACTCTCTGTCTGACATCAATAAGGTTGTTAAAAGCCATCTCGTTATTATCGACGCAACCAGAATCCTGCTCAACCACGGACCGCAGGGCGGAAGCCTTAACGATGTGAAGGTCGTCAATAAAGTCATTGCCTCAACCGATATTGTAGCAGCAGATGCTTATGCAACAACACTCTTCGGCCTCAACCCGCAGGATATCTCCACCACCGTTACTGCTTATAAAAGAGGTCTGGGCGAAATGAAC
>CAYMTB010000065.1:0-9722 GCA_964393225.1 uncultured Syntrophorhabdaceae bacterium | reverse complement strand
TAATATTTTTTGTCCTCTTCATCAACACCGAATACAGGGGAAAGGATGAAATTTCCGCTGCTGTCAACAGCTTTTTCAGGGCAAATCCCCTCGTTGCAGTAAGTTATCTTCTCTCCACAAAAACGTTGGTGATACTTATTCTCCCTGGAATATTAATGTTTGTCTTTTCGGCTTTTCTGGGCAGGTTTTTTTGCGGATGGATATGCCCGCTTGGCACCATCATTGACCTTGTCACAGACAAAATAAAAAAAACGCTCCCTATCAAGCTCCTCAGGTCAAAACTCAAATATTATCTCCTTTTTACCCTCCTTTTTGCAGCGCTTTTTAATGTCAATATTGCCGGTATCCTTGACCCTATTGCAATCCTGTTAAGGGCTTTAACCTTTTTCTTTTATCCTCTTTTCGGTCATTCCATAAAGCTCGGCTGGGCCGGTCTTTACAACACAATAGGCAACAATCGTGATTATATAGATTTTGCGTACGGGTTTTTAAGGGATTACATTCTTCCATTCAGGGACACGCTGTATCCTCTCGCCTTTATTTCCTTCCTCATTCTGGCATTTATCATCGCTCTTGAACATTATGAAAAAAGGAATTGGTGCAGAAACCTGTGTCCACTTGGAACACTCCTTGGTTTGTTGAGCAGGATTTCCTTCTTTAAAAGAATACCAAAAAAGCTCTGCGCTGATTGTGGGGAATGTAAAAACATCTGCCCTACAGCATTCGAACAGGATATCCTGCAAAAAGAAAACTGTATCCTCTGTATGGACTGCAAAACAAAATGCAGCTTCAAGAGGGTAAGGTTCGTCTCTGCACTTAAAAACATAGGCAAAAAGGAAAAAACTCCGGTGGTTTTAGGGAGAAGGGTTTTTTTAGGCGGCCTCCTATCGGGCTTCGTTCTTTCCAAAACGTTTTCGTTCATACCTCCCCAAAAACAGGAAAGGATTTTAAGACCTCCCGGCGCACAGAATGAAGCTGATTTTTTGAAAAAGTGCGTGCGGTGCGGCGAATGCATGAAGGTCTGCCTGCGGAACGCCCTCTACCCCGCCCTCTTCCAATCTGGTTTTTACGGTATGTTCATGCCTGTGTTTATTCCACGCCTCGGCTATTGTGAATACAACTGCAACCTCTGCGGGCAGGTATGCCCCACAGGCGCTATCCCCAACCAGTCCATAGAGGAAAAGAAAAAAAGTGTAATGGGTTTAGCAGTATTTGATAAAAATCTTTGTCTTCCCTACGCAAAGAAGATCAACTGCATTGTATGCGAAGAACACTGCCCCGTTCCCGGTAAGGCGATAAAATTTGAATTATCCGAAGAGAGAGATTATACCGGAAAGGAGATTACTCTCAAGAAACCTTACATCGCAGACGATTTATGCACAGGCTGCGGAATCTGTGAAAACAAATGCCCGCTTGAAGGGAAATCCGCAGTTGAAGTCTTCGCAAAAATCAAGAAAAGCCGTAAACAGGGCTCATAATAAGGCATCCCCCCGCATTCAACGTCGGCAGCCCTTCTGCCTTCTTCTGTGTATAGACGTTTAGTACGCCTTTGAGAAAAAATTCGCAATTCTTGACAAGTTTTAATGCAATGCTATACTGATACTATCGGTACAAGCGGACAGAAACAGAACGTATCATGACTGTCTATAAGAAGAAAAAAGGGGAAAGGAGGGCAACATGGACCCATCAGGAGAGGTTAGCTCAAAAATATCATCAATGAATTACCTGGTAACACATGGACCGGGCCGTAAAACACTGGAAAATATTACATTAAGACCATTATCAATAAAAGACCTCGATGATGTAGCCCGGATCGATTTTTCGCTCCTGGGAAAACAGCGGAAGGATTACTGGGAAAATAAACTCGGGCGTATAGAAGAATCAGGTATTCCCTCACTGACAGCGGAAATCAATGGAAAGGTAATCGGTTTTATTCTCGGCAAGACAAGTGATCGGGAGTATGGTATCCCGGAAAACGTTGGATGTATTGACACCATTGGAGTAGACAAAGAATGGCAGGGAAAAGGCATTTCCCAGCTCCTGTTTAAGGAGATGTACTCCATGCTTAAAAAACTTGGTCTTGATGCAATCTACGTCTTCGTAGACAGGAGGCAGATGGATCTCGTCAGGTTCTTTGACAAAATGGGCTTTGCCAGGGGTGATATGTTCAGCATGGAGTTAAAAATCTAACCCGGGTGCCCGCGCGAGTACAACCAGTTATCACATAGCATCACCTGATAATACCAGCGATAAGCGCGTAGATACGGCATGCAGCGCGATATTGTGCAGCATTTCATTTACGGTTGTGCAGCAGTCTGCCAGAATTGACACCTTGTATCTCTCGGCCGATTTTGAAATAGCTGTGTGCGTCACGCAGTTCTGCGTCATCATGCCGCAGACTAATAACTCTGTCGTACCCAGTTTGGCCAGAGTTTCTTCAAGTGTAGTATTCACGAAACTGTCGGCAAATTCTTTTACAATAATTGGTGCTTGAGGCGCAACCTCAAGGATGCGCGGATGCACATCAGCGCCTGTTGTACCTTTATTGAAAAATGGTGCAATCCCCAGGCTGCTGTTGGCAATGTGTTGAATA
The DNA here is from genome assembly GCA_964393225.1 of uncultured Syntrophorhabdaceae bacterium. Lineage (GTDB taxonomy): Bacteria > Desulfobacterota > Syntrophorhabdia > Syntrophorhabdales > Syntrophorhabdaceae > MWEV01. Next base: position 7,129 of record CAYMTB010000065.1, on the reverse strand, counting down.
ATGATGACGGGGATCTTCCGAGCGTTTGCCTTCTTAATAGCATGTTCAATGTTTTGAAGTATCACGTCGGTATTCCAAAGAGGAAACTTTCCTTCGGGAAAATAATCATTTTGCAGATCGATAACAAGCAGCGCTTTGCTCATAATGGACTCCCTGTTTAATTTAGTATACTGCTTAACGTCGTTATTCACCGGAAGCCGGATTTATCGGCGATTGGCTGCATCAATAAAACACTGTTTTCTAAAGTTAAAAGTCAATCCATCTCCTGTTTGATCAACCTGGCAATTTCTCCCTCATTGGGAAATCGCCGGCCTTCAACATTTTGTTTAGAGTAGATCAGCTTGCCGTTACACTTTACGTCAAATATGCCGCCGCCGCCTTCGATCAATTTAATATTTGAATCAGGATAATTTGCCTTCAATTCCGCTTCCACCCGGGAAGCTTGAGGAAGAAAGTTTCAAGCGGCACAATATTCAATAAAAATGTTCATAACACCTCCTTCAAGTGTCTTTGAACTAATACAAAAGTGTTACCTGTATACCCATTCGGTCACTTGTAACATTTTTGAATATCACATTTCAACATTATCAAAAGCCCTTTGCCCCCTTTTGTTAACTGTCAGCCTTGAACTCCCACTGGCACCAGCTATCCGGGGGATGAGGGCCTGGAGGACAATACTTACACAACACTTTCACTGCCGGATCGATGATGCGTGCCACATTTCCGAAACCCACCTCGAAGGTGGGTCTGCACGCAAACAGACCCACGCCGGATTTCAAACGGGCTTCTTGAGGAGGGCAGGACGTAACGGTCAGGAGCGCCATATCGGCCATCTTCTCGACACGGTAAGCGCACTTAGCAGCCCAACTCATAAAATTAAGGGTCTGCAGCACTGCATCGAGGCCGCCGTTGTCAGGAATGGCAAGTATTTCCTTTATTCTTTTTGCTTCAAGCCTTGATGAAACATCCCACATGTTGACATCGATTTCAAGGGCTTTATCCGTGCCGTACCGCTCCTCGACCCCTGAAAACCATAGACCATCGCAGGTGTGCCAGTTCCTTGAATACATCTTGATGAGTTCGATAAGTGTTTCTTTCGGGAGTTGCTCCAGCTCTTCATGAACCGGATTGTCAGGGTCTCTCATGCCTCTTTGACCTCCTCGAGGTAGTATTTTATCACACTATCTGTTTAAACAGCCCGAATTAAAAAAGCGGACCCGTAATATCTGTTTTTATGTTCATTTCATTAGTCATTTCTTAGACCTGACGTCACACATCAGCAGCGGCGGTCAGCCGTCCGGTGCATGCGGTTGTTGGGCCTTCTTTGTTCCTGTGATGACAGGCTGAAAGAATCTTCCGTCCAGCCTTCTTACATCTTCAAACCCTGATTGTCGCATCAAATTCATCAGTTCCGGAATTGTGACGGCATAGCAGACCGAGCGTAACGCATACGTACGGCATTCTGATCCGCCATGATCTTCAACAAAGTAAAGGGTCATGTCGTAAATGGGCCCACGCGGGTCCCACACCTGCCAAAGCAGCCAGCGAGTCCCATTTTCATCCCGAATGCCGTACGGCTTGATCTGCTGCTTCGACAGGTCTTCTTTCTCGTAATCCCGCACGCTCACAATGCAGCCGCCACCCGGGCGTGTGCATTGATGGAACTGCCTGAAAGCCGTCACGATGTCGTCATCTGTGAGCAGGTGGGGAATAGAGTTGTCGCAGGAGATCACGACATCGAACTGACGATTGTGGTGTGTGAAACTTTTGCGCATGTCGGCAGTCGAGAAGGTGATCATCAGACTCCGGCTTGCTGCCTCCCTCTTGGCGCGCTCGACCTCCTCTTGCGAAAGGTCCGAAGCCGTTACTTCATATCCGAGCTTGGCAAGGCCAAGCGCTTGAGTTCCGATCCCGCATGAGACATCGAGGACTGAGTGCGCATCAGTTCCCCAATTCTCTCGAATGATAGAATCAAGCGTCGCTGCCTGTTGCTGCATGCTTGCTTCCCAATCAGGATAGATCAAGTGATACAGCGGGGTAAGGCGCGCATAAAAATCAATGGAATCTCCGTTCATATTCTTATGGTCCAACGAATAAGTTAAATTTCGACAATATTAAGGTAAATCGAGAAGCACCATATTGGATTTGGGATCAAGGTCCCTTATAGCATTAATACCTTTTAGCTCAAATATGACCGCCTCAAGGACAATAAAGGTTTCCGCTATCTCCCTCAGGCACCCTACCCTTGTGCGGTCATGCTTGCCATAGGCTCCATGAAAATGAATCTTCGGTTCATCCTTATGCCAGAAAATGGTTCCCGTGCCCATCATCTCGTGGCTCTCATCTAATTCCCGCCAGACAGGCGTTGGCGGCAGCTCATCCTTTTCCGGACCGACAACAATCCTGGCATTTTTTATGCCTCCTACAAGGTAAAAAATACCCGCCCTGATGTTCTCTTTTTTTGCAATACCTATCAGATTGTCAAGGACGGCATCACCATCTTCAAACTTTGCAACAATTACTCTTCCGATTTCCCCTGTCTGGTATTTCATCGTATCCTCAACTTGGCGGATAGCGTTTAGCGTAGGGCGTTTAGTTTTAAAACGTCTACGCTATATATTGTTTCATAATTTGCCTTTCGCAATTTATTTCACCTTTTACTTTTCTCTACGCAGGCTAAAACCTGCGGCTACCCACTCTACGCTATACGCTATGCGCTCTACGCTGCTTTTAAAGATCTATCACCTTCGCTTCGATCATGCCGTCAATCCTCAGTATCTCCTCAAGTACATCTTTCCCTATGGGGTCGTCCACAGAAACAAAGGCCACCTCCTCCCCGCTTTTGTGCCGCGATACACCAAAACCGGCAATATTTATATTATGGCCTCCGAGTATGGTTCCCACTTTTCCGATAATCCCGGGCCTGTCAAAGATTTTAAAATGGAGGAAGGTTCCTTCAGGGATTATGTCCAGGTGGAAACGATCCAGAAATACTATTCTCCCCAATTTATCTGAAAATACTGTTCCCGCAATGTTCATTTCTCCCTGATCCGTCTTCAGGGTGAATATTATGAGGTCATTGAACTTGTCGAACTGGGCGGTTTTCGTTTCTTCTACGATAATATTTCTGTCTTTTGCTATGTAAGGCGCATTGATAAACGTTACAGATTCCTGAAGGCTCACATTGAGAAAACCTTTCAGCCCTGCAATGGTAAAGGGCTGATAGCTGAAAGGCACATCAAACTTCCTTTCACAGAGGTCTTCTTCGAAGTTTTTCCCAACCATGACAATCTTTATCATCTCCGGCCTGCCCTTTGCTATCTGGGCGGCCAGTTTGCCCATCTTTTCGGTAAGATTAAAGTAAAGCTGGAGGTTGTCCGGGAGTTGAGATTTTATAAAGGGGATGTTTATCGCATTGAGGTACGGCCTTCCGTTCAGTGCGTTTGCAACCTGTTCGGCGATAATGACAGAGACCGCTTCCTGCCCTTCCATTGTATTAGCCCCGATATGAGGTGTTGCAAAAACATTTTCAAGTTCAAGCAATTTATTGCTCTCGGGCGGCTCCTTTTCAAAGACATCCACACCGGCAGCAAATACCTTCCCTGATTTTAGGGCATTGTACAAATCGTCCTCGTTCACAATGCCTCCCCTCGCACAGTTCACAAAAATCACATCATCTTTCATCATTCCCATTTCTTTTGCGGTAATCATGTTCCTTGTGGTGGCTGTCAAAGGGGTATGAAAGGTAATAACGTTTACTTCTCTGAGGAGGTCTTCAAGTTTGTCATACAATATTACTCCAAGGGAATCTGCCTTGCTCTTTTTAATATAAGGGTCATATGCTATAATCTTCATACCAAAGCTTTTTGCCCGTATTGCGACATTGCTCCCTATCCTGCCAAGTCCTACAATACCAAGTGTTTTGTTGTAAAGCTCGATACCAAGGAACTTCTTTCTATCCCACTTCCCTGTCTTTAATGAGTTATTTGCTAAAGGTATCTTCCGGGCCGCAGCAAGCATGATCCCGATAGTAAGTTCTGTCGCGGCAAGGGTATTCCCTGTAGGGGCATTCATGACAATGATCCCTTTCTTGCTTGCCGCCTCTATGTTTATATTATCGACACCAACCCCCGCACGCCCTATGATTTTAAGCTTTCCCGGGTTTTCAATCAAACCGGCAGGGATATTGGTACCGCTCCGCGTAATAATAGCATCATATTCACCTATTATTTTTTTTAGCTCTTCGTTATTAATGCCTGCCCGCATATCAATCTCAATGTTTCCTTCGCGGGACAGAATATTAATTCCTTCTTCTGAAATGTTGTCTGTAACGAGAACCTTAAATCTTTTCATAGTAAAACCTCTTCCTTTTAAAATAACTGCTTAAAAATATACCATTTAATACCTTTAAAGAATATCATTCAATGGCTGAAAAATCAAGGCTGCAGCGGCTCCCACAAAAAATGCCCCGGATGGTATTCACCCGGGGCATTATAACGTTCCTAACTTATTCTATTATGCTGTTTTGGCCTGGAGCCTGTCCAAGGTCTCAAAATAAGCCTCGATCCTTGTCCTCACCTGGGATTCAGCATAGAATCTCTGGTCACCCATATCGCTTTCGAATACGAGAGCAGGAATGCCGGTCTTCTTCGTGAGGATGTCCTTCAGGGTAGGCACTGCAAAAGAAACGGCCTTACAGCTTCTGTTCATGAACATAATCATACTGTTCATAGAGTATCTCTTGAAGAGGTCCATTGCCATATCCACCCTGTCTTCAATGGTGGAGTTTGAAAATCTCGATACATAGTTCTCGGCAAGTGTTACAAGAGGATCCTTGTCAAGATCAAATTCGAAGCTCCAGGCGTGGACATAGAGCGATGTGAGGATCACGCCGCCGTAAGAACCGAGCAGTTTTGCATGGTCACTGAATTTGAACCATACAGGAAGGTTTTCCCAGTAGAGTCGGTACTTTTCCTTTTCTTTAGGAAGCACGCCAATCCCCTGGTCGACCTTTGCCTGAATCTCATCGCAGAGGGTCTGATAATAGTCAACACACTCCTGCGTACCCCTTCTGTACACAGCAATAGCCATGCCGATAAGTTCATCGAAAATGCTGATCGGTGACGGTTTGTACTGGGCCATATCGAGGAATTTTTTATAGAGGATGCTTGATTGGGCAGAATATTTCATGACCTCTTTGAGCCGGTCATAGTCAAATTTCTTTTTCGTTCTTTCTTCGAGGAAACTGATCAGCTCTTTGAGCTGAAGGACACAGTATTTCACAATTTCTTCCCGTGCCTTCTTATCCATTATGTGTTCAGGGGTATCAAAGACAAAAACCGGCAGGTTTCCTTTTCTTGCCAGTACCTGGAACCACTTCGTCAATGTAAAACACTGGGCATTGCATGCAAGAAAAAAGTCAGGTTCAGGAATACCTTTAGTAACGGTTATTCCCGACTTTCTATATGCCATGTCGCTCCGTGCATATGCACATAAATGGCTGGTATATCCCATGTTTTCCGTTATGCTGCAAAGCTCGGCGCCTTTTTTGGCAGTCAGGTTTGCCACAGCATGGTTTTCCGGGTAAATCGGAACAATGTCATGGGCAACAAAGATTTCAACGGGCGATATAGCCGTTGAATAACCAATCAGCTTACCGAGTTCATGGGCATGAAATGCCTCATCCATATATTCATCGGTAATCTTTTTCGATAATTGTTTTGAAGTCAATTTTTCGCTCATAATGTACCCCCTTTCAAGGATTCAAAAAATGCCTGCAGCCTCGTTCTTACATGGGAGAGAGACAATGTCTGGTATTCGGTATCCAGGGTATGCATCGGTATCCCTTCCGCCCTGATCATCGCCTTGAGGTCGGGCAGATCAAACTCCTGAGATTCACAGAATTCTATGTGAATATATATAACCGCCTTTGCATTTGTTTCTTTGTAAAGCGCTTTTACTTCTTCGAAGTTCTTATATACATCGTCATGTATCGGCGTGTAGAATCCCCTCTTGAAATGCCTTTCCGTGAGGGCGTCAACGGGATTCGCGTTGGCAGAGACAACGCCCTGAATATATCTCGTTCCTACGAGAAGCGTGTCACCCACAACGTTCAGTTTTATCTCGTCAAAAAGATCATATATTTCAGGAGGATCACAGGTGATTCCTACAAGAACAACGTCGGTATAACCTTTTCCATTTTCAGCTTTCAGGCTGTCCTTGATCTTTCTAAGGCTCTTGTTGAATTCTACCTTATCGACCTGCTGGGATAACTTCATCATTGCGAAAAACTCTTTATTAGTCAGAGCAGTAGGGTTTTTCTTCTTTACTTCATAAATCTCTTTAAGAAGGGCCTTGTTTTCATTGTGCACCTTTATGGCTTCGTTCAGATCAGCATCTGTTACCTTTTTGCCTGACCACTTAGTGAGTGAAGCCATCACCCTCTCGATTTCCTCCTTCACCCAGTAACGGGCACTCGGCCTGTCTGCCTGGCGCGGCGCAAGATAGCTTTCTACGTATTTATCCGGAAAGTTTATTCGCCATATGTCTGACAGATGCTGAGTGGTATCGCATACCTGGGGCAGAACAAAACCGTCAAAAAGATCTCCTTCATAACTCAAGGCAAGCTCAAGATTACTCCTTGCCAATGAGCATGCATTATCCGGTAAATGGCTGGGAGCCTTTTTCAAAGGTTTGTTTGTTCCCATGAGCGTAACCGGAAGAAAGCCGAAGGCGTAAATCACTTCCTCCGGAACATCAGCAAACGTGCTTCCTACTGCCTTCTTACCTGTATCCTTGATCCATTGTCTTATAGACGGATATGGGTCTTTGGCATAGTCTACAACTTCTTTAAGGCTTAGGTTGTCCCACATAAGTCCTCCAAGTTTATAATGAAAAATTTCACATATTATAAGAAATCCATTTTCTCTTTGTCAAGGATTCAATTTGTTTTAATGGAAACAAACAAAATTAACTGTCAGTAACAAGCTATCAGCGGACAGTAACAACACAAAAAAAGATCGAGGGTTTCGCTAATTGCTAATAGCCATGAACTAATAGCTGCCCCTATGGGGAATTTACTTGATTATTTGGAAAAAAGTAATAAAATAATGCTGTTATGGATAAACAC
>CAYMTB010000064.1:0-15489 GCA_964393225.1 uncultured Syntrophorhabdaceae bacterium | reverse complement strand
TTTGGGCATTGATACACTGTTTGCCGGATTCGGGTGGATTTCTGCTGCTTTCGCTATAAAGAAGGCCTCTGGAACAGCATAATCGGTAATGTCAAAAAAGACATGAAAAACCTTTTTTATTCAGCCGCAGACAAGATCGGACAAAAGCCGGACAGTATTTTATATCGGCTGCCGACCTGGCACCCGATATACTCCATGCCCTTCGGGCAGAGTGAAAAAGACTGTTCATCGGTATTCGTCTGCTCCTGTCCGCATTTGTCGAGCGAAGCGGGCGGTAAAATAAAAGAAAACAGGCGTACTTCTGCCGGGATTACTCTGAAAGATAAAAATGGGTGGCCCCCAATTTACATAGTTGGACTTTAAGTTTTGAACCTCCGGTTGAAAAAATCATTCATATCGTGTATCTTAGCTTACTTATCCTGTTTATCGGGGTTAAGTGTGTTACATATGAGGAAAATATGAAAAAAGTTACTTACTATAGTACGAACGATCCCGGTGAAAGAATTGACTTCGAGACCGCCCTGCTGAGAGGTATGGCATCAGACTACGGTTTGTATATGATTGCACGAAGCGAAGTACCTGTATTGGATTCAGAGACAATAAAAGATATGCGCACCATGTCTTATGCTGATATAGCCTTTGAGGTTTTGTTTCCTTATCTATGGTCTGAGATACCCGAGGAGCAATTGAGGCTGCTGCTCAATGATGCGTATAGGGAAGATAAAATACCGACTTTAGTGCAGCATGTTGTCGGCGGTACTCACATCATGTGGCTCACGCATGGGCCGACCTATTCTTTTAAAGACTATGCGGCACGCTTTTTCGGAAGGTCGCTCAATTATTTTCTCGGCAAGAGGGGGCTGCGGAGAGTTGTTGTTGTTGCAACGAGCGGGGATACCGGCGGGGCAGTTGCCGATGCGCTCTATGGCCTTGACAGCATTGACAATATAGTGTTTTTTCCGAAAGGTTCCATTAGCGAAGGTCAGAGAAGGCAGATGACTACCATTGGCGATAATATTTATGCCTTTGAGGTGAATGGCGATTTTGATGTCTGCCAGGCCCTGGCCAAAAACATTCTCGGCGATACCCAGTTTGCCCGTGAGATGTTCGGAGACCCCGAACGGTTTACCTCTGCCAACTCGATCAGTCTGGGTAGATTGCTGCCCCAGGCGGTCTATCCTTTTTATGCCTATTCAAGGATTTCTGAAGGTGCTGCCGGATTTATTGCCAGCGTGCCTTCGGGGAATTTCGGGGACATGATGGGGACGATCGTTGCAAGGCAGATGGGTCTTCCCGTAAAGAAAATCGTATGTGGCGTGAACGAGAATACAGAATTCCCTGATTTTCTTTCAAGCGGTAAATATGCGGTAAGACCTTCAATCAAATCACCATCCTCTGCCATGATCGTCTCCCATCCAAGCAATCTCGCCCGCCTGATAGATTTTTACGGAGGGCATCTCTACGATAAACGGGATCCAGAGACAGGACGGGTCACACAGCCCGGGGTTATTGACAGAATGCCCGATATTGCGGCAATGAAAGAGGATATGTTTTCCGTAAGCATAAATAATCCACTCCATTACGAAACAATGAAATTTGTCTACGAAAAATATGGGGTAATCCTCGATCCCCATGGCGCTGTGGGCTGGAAATCGCTGGAGATATTTTTAAACGGGCATCATGACCGGCCTGCGGTGATTTATGAGACTGCCGACCCGGGTAAATTCCCGGAAGATGTTGAAAAGGCTATCGGCATTATCCCGGAATCGCCGCCCGGCATGAAAAAACAGGCATGCATGGAGGAAAGGATTTGCAGCGTTGAAGCTGCCCCTGAACATACATCGCTGGGTTTGCAGTTGAGCAATGGTCAGGTTGAAGAGGCAAAGGCGAAGATAAGGGAAATATGGAAGGGCGGAAGGTGAGAAGCTGGGAAGGTGAGAAGTTGGGAAAAACAACCGACTTATCTTTTAAGGCCAGAGTTTTCTTATACTATTTATGTATAGTAATGGTGTCTTTCGCTATAATGGGATGCCAGAAAAAGGAACAGACACCATTGGGGCAGCAAAGGCTTCAGGTCATTACGACCCTTTTTCCTGTTTATGATTTTACGAGAAATGTGGCAGGCGATAAAGCGAATGTTACCCTTCTTCTCCCTCCAGGCGTGGAAGCCCATAGCTTTGAGCCGAAACCGGGTGATATCCTCAGAATAAGTTCAGCAGGCCTGTTGGTTTATACGGGAAAGTATATGGAGCCCTGGATTGAGAATATCCTGAAAGGTGTTGACAGCAAGAACTTCCTTATTGTGGACGCCAGCAGAGGGATTACCCTCCTCGAAAGCGGCTCCGATATGGATGATGAAGGACATAAAGAGAAACATGGGCACGGAAAACTCGATCCCCATATATGGCTTGATATAACAAATGCGCAGAAAATGGTGGATAATATCCTTGAGGGGTTATCCAGAAAGGATCCGGCAAACAGCGACTACTACACGAAAAATGCACAGGTATACAGGGCAAAACTGGATGAAATCGATAAGAAATACAGGGAGGTCCTTTCATCATGCAGACAGAAGGTCTTTATCCATGGCGGCCACTTTGCCTTCGGTTATCTCGCAAAAAGCTATGACCTGCATTATATGGCGGCATATAAAGGATCGCCGGACGCAGAACCGACACCAAGGCGCATTACTGAACTCAAGAAAATGTTGAAGACCTATGACATAAAGTATATATATTATGAAGAACTTATTACCCCCCGTGTCGCAGAAGTCGTGTCAAAGGAGACAGGCGCAGTCCTGCTCAAGATCCACGGTGCCCACAATGTGAGTAAAGAGGAAATGGACAAAGGGATTACGTTTCTGAGCATAATGGAAGACAACCTCAAAAGTTTGCAGAAGGGACTCGGATGTCTTTAAGCATTGTTTCCGCTGAAAATCTCTGTTTCCAGTATAATTCCATCGAGGTGTTGTCTGATATTTCATTTCATCTCGAGGCCGGGGATTATCTCGGGATTGTTGGTCCCAACGGTTCCGGTAAGACAACATTGATAAAACTGCTCCTCGGTTTTTTCAAACCAGGCAAGGGTACAATATCCCTTTTCGGGTCGAATCCACCCAGTTTCACTGACTGGTATAAGGTGGGCTATTTGCCCCAGAAGATCAATGCTTTTAACCCTCATTTCCCTGCAACGGTAAAGGAAATTGTATCGCTGGGATTACTTTCAAGGAAGAAGTACCCGAAAAATATTAATAAATCCGATGAGCCGGCTATCAATAGTGCCCTGTCATTAATGGATGTATCAGATATCAGGGATGAGCTTATAGGGGAACTTTCCGGAGGGCAGCAGCAGAGAGTTCTTATCGCCAAAGCCATGGCCTGCGAGCCGGAACTGCTTATACTCGACGAACCGACAACAGCTCTTGACCCTGAAACAAGAGAGAAGTTTTTCAGTATTCTCACAACCCTCAATGAGCAGAAAAAGATTACCATTGTTATTATTACACATGATATTGGAACCATTGGGAAATATGCTTCAAAACTTCTCTATCTCGACAAGAAGGCGATTTTTTACGGGAGCTTTGATGCATTCTGTTCTTCCAATGAAATGTCCGGCTATTTTGGTGAATATTCACAGCACCTGATATGCCACAGGCATGATAAGGTAAATCAGTGATGAGTGTTGAGTGTTGAGTGATGAGTTAAAAGGCAATGAAGCAATAATGGGGATCGGCGGTTTTAGGCTCCAGGCTGATAGAAGGTGAGGAAGTGAATAAAACTCAACACTCAACACTCAACACTCAAAACGGAATCTATGGACATATTTGATCTGCTAAGTCACGGTTTTATCCAGAGGGCGCTGATCGCAGGTTCTTTCATTGCAATCCTGTGCTCAACCCTCGGGGTGTTTCTTGTCCTGAGACGTCTTTCGTTAATTGGGGACGGTCTTGCCCATGTCACATTCGGGGGTGTTGCCATAGGCCTGCTTTTGAGGGTTTATCCCGTTTATATAGCTATACCCATTGTAATGGCGAGCTCCATAGGGATACTTAAACTGATAGCAAAGGCGCGTCTTTACGGTGATTCTGCCATCGGTATCGTATCTTCTCTCGGTATTGCCATCGGGGTCATCCTTGCAAGCGCTGCCGGGGGATTTAATGTGGATCTCTTCAGTTATCTTTTTGGAAATATACTTTCTATCAGCACAACGGAAGTCTTCATCTCTATTGTACTTTCCTTGGTGCTTCTCATGGTAATTCTCTGCTTCTATCATGAGCTTCTCTCGGTAACATTTGACGAGGAATCTGCCAGTGTGTCCGGGATAAAGACGGAGAGAATAAATATGATGCTTGTCCTGCTCACCGCTGTCACAGTTGTTCTTGCAATGAAAATGGTGGGGGTTATGCTCATATCGGCGCTGCTTGTACTTCCGCCCGTTACAGCACTGCAGATGGCGAAGGGCTTTAAATTAACGATTGTCCTGTCTGTTATAGCAGGTGTCCTTTCTGTTGTTTCGGGAATATTCATCTCCTTTGTCATGGACTTTCCTGCCGGGGCAACTATTGTTATACTTAACTTCCTTTTCTTCATAGCAACTCTCGTGTATAAAAATGTAAAAACTGGTACCCGTTAACCGGTATCATATTAAATACGCCGAATTCTTTTTATTATCCCCGTGACATTGACAACCCCCCGCTGCGACATTATATTTAGTCAAACTTAAATTTTATCATATTCGGGGAGGATACAGACATGGCTAAAAAAGTTATAGGGATTGACCTCGGTACCACCAACTCTGTTGTAGCAATTATGGAGGGCGGAGAGCCGAAAATTATCATAAATGAAGAAGGAAGCAGATTAACGCCAAGCGTTGTTGCTTTCACCAAAGACGGCGAGGTGCTGGTCGGCCAGACTGCAAAAAGGCAGGCCATTACAAACCCGGAAAACACAATTTTTTCTATCAAAAGGTTTGTGGGAAGAAGATTCAGCGAGGTGCAGGGAGAGATCAAGACTGTACCGTATAAGGTTGTAGCAGACCAGGAAGGGAATGTGAGGGTTGAAGTAAGAGGCAAACAGTATACGCCACAGGAAATTTCCGCCTTCGTGCTTCAAAAGCTCAAAAAATCAGCAGAGGCGTACCTCGGCCAGACAATAGAAGATGCGGTTATTACAGTTCCTGCATATTTCAACGACTCTCAGAGGCAGGCCACAAAAGATGCCGGAAGGATAGCGGGCCTCAACGTTCTCCGCATTATCAATGAGCCCACGGCATCTGCCCTTGCTTACGGACTTGACAAGAAGAAGGATGAGACCATAGCGGTTTATGACTTTGGCGGCGGCACCTTCGATGTTTCAATCCTCGAAGTAGGTGATAATGTTGTTGAAGTCAAATCAACAAATGGCGATACCCACCTCGGTGGTGACGATATTGATCAGAAGGTTATTGAATGGATTGTCTCTGAGTTTAAGAAAGATCAGGGTATAGACCTCTCGAAAGACCGGATGGCGCTGCAGAGACTCAGGGAAGCAGGGGAAAGGGCAAAAATTGAGCTTTCCACGGCAATCGAAACAGAGATAAATCTTCCCTTTATCACTGCCGACAGTGCGGGTCCGAAGCATCTCAACATGAAGCTGAGAAGGGCAGAGCTTGAGCAGCTTGCTGATGATATTATCCAGAAAACCATCGGACCATGCAAAAGGGCGCTTGAGGATGCCAAACTGAGCACAGACAAGATAGATGAAGTTGTTCTTGTGGGTGGTTCTACGAGGATACCGAAGGTGCAGGAAGTTGTGAAAAGCTTCTTTGGAAGAGAACCCCACAGAGGCGTAAACCCCGACGAGGTTGTGGCGCTCGGCGCAGCGGTACAGGCCGGTGTTTTAGCCGGTGAGGTGAAAGACGTGCTGCTTCTCGATGTGACCCCCCTCTCGCTTGGTATCGAGACTTTAGGCGGTGTAATGACAAAGGTTATTGAGAGAAATACCACAATACCAACAAAGAAGAGCCAGATATTCACCACTGCTGAAGACAGTCAGACAACCGTTGAGATACATATTCTGCAGGGTGAGAGGGAATTATCCAGAGACAACAGGACACTGGGGAGATTCCAGCTCGTTGGTCTTCCGGCGGCGCCGAGGGGAATTCCACAGATAGAGGTGACATTTGATATAGACGCCAACGGCATACTCCATGTCGTGGCAAAAGATATGGCTACCGGAAAGGAACAGAATATCAGGATTACCGCATCAACAGGCCTCAGCGAGGAAGAAATAAAGAATATGGTGAGGGATTCTGAATTACATGCTGAAGAGGATAGAAAGAGAAAACAGGAAATCGAGACGAAAAACCAGCTCGATAATCTTATTTACTCGACTGAAAAGACATTAAATGAAAACAGGGATAAACTGCCGGGCGATGATGCTAAACTGCTGGAAGATGCGTTATCTTCCGGTAAGGATGCTTTAAAGAGCGGTGATCCGGACAGGATGAAGAGGGCAATCGATGACCTCACGAAGGCTTCACACAAGCTTGCGGAGACCTTGTATAAGAAAACTGCCGAAACGGGCCCAAAAGGACCTGATGGACAGAGTGCCGGCGGTCAGGGGGCGCAGCAGGGAGGCCGTAAAAGTGATGATGACGTCGTAGATGCTGAATTTGAGGATGTGAAGAAATAGGGGGAACTTAATGGTAATTGGTTTTAGAAACGACAAAAGCATTAAAGACAGAATATTTTATCCTGCGGAGCTGCCCATTCTGCCGCTCCGCGGGACCGTTGCATATCCTGACCTTGTTATGCCGCTCATTGTCGGCAGAGAGCGCTCAATAAGACTTATTGATGATGTCATGAACGGGGATAAAATGATCGGGATCATAACCCAGAAGAATCCCGATGTAGAGGAGCCGGGCATTGAAGACCTTCATACCGTCGGCACCATTGCAACCATCATGAAGATGGTAAAGATGGTTGACGGGAGCCAGCGGATCGTTGTACAGGGCCTGTCCAGGTTTAAGCTTATCGAGTTCAGCCAGAGAGAACCCCATCTGAGGGCGAAAATCCTTCCTATCTTTGAAGATTATCAGAAGGATATGGAAGTAGATGCCATGTATCTCAATCTGAAAAACCTCTATAAAAAAGCTGTAGAAATGGCGCCATATCTCTCGTCTGAGTTATCTCATATCGCGACAAAAGTGGAGCACCCCGGAAACCTGGCAGACCTCATTGCATCGACCATCAACATCAGTGTAGTGGAGAAACAGGAGATACTTGAAAAGATTGATTTGAAAGAGAGGCTTAAGAAGGTCACTCTTTTTCTGAACAGGGAAGTAGAAACCCTTGAATTAAGCAGCAGGATACAGACCAATGTGAAGGAAGGCATCGACAAGACCCAGAGGGAATACTATCTGAGAGAGCAGCTGAAGGCTATCCAGAAAGAACTTGGCGAAACAGACGACAAATTTACAGAGATAGATGAATTGAGGAAGAAGATCACAGAAGCAAACATGCCGCCCGAAGCCCTGAAGGTTGCGGAAAAGGAACTCGACAGGCTCTCCAGAATGAGTACCATGTCGGCAGAATATACTGTTTCACGGACATACCTTGATTGGTTAACAGAATTGCCCTGGTCAAGGGCCACCGAAGACAATCTTCACATTGAAGGCGCAAATATCATACTTAATGAAGACCATTACGACCTCGAAAAGGTAAAAAAAAGGATCCTTGAATACCTTGCTGTAAGAAAATTGAAATCGGACATGAAGGGCCCCATACTCTGTTTTGTCGGGCCGCCCGGGGTTGGTAAAACATCCCTCGGCAAGTCCATTGCCCGGGCTCTCGGCAGGAAGTTCATGAGGATATCTCTGGGCGGCATAAGGGATGAGGCGGAGATCAGGGGACACAGAAGAACCTATGTCGGGGCATTGCCCGGGAGGATTATACAGGGTGTTAAAAAGGCAGGCTCAAACAACCCGGTATTCATGCTTGATGAGGTAGATAAGATTGGAACGGATTTCAGGGGTGATCCTTCGAGCGCATTACTTGAGGTATTGGACCCGGAACAGAACTTTTCTTTCAGCGACCATTATCTTGAGGTGCCTTTTGACCTCTCCAAGGTAATGTTTATCGCAACGGCGAACCAGCTTGACCCGATACCTCCTGCCCTGAGGGACAGAATGGAGGTTCTTGAGCTGCCGGGCTATACCGAAGAGGAAAAGCTTATGATCTCGAGGCAGTTTCTGATCCCGAAAGAGATGGCCGAACATGGCCTGAACAAAGATTGGATTGAGTTTGAGGATGAAGCCATTAAGATTGTTATCCGTTCATACACAAGAGAATCAGGGGTAAGGAATCTGGAAAGGGAGATTGCCGCAATATGCCGGGCTGTCGCAAAAAATGTGGCAGAAGGAGATACAGAGAAAAAGATAGTTACAGCAGAAAGCATCCACGGATACCTGGGAGCAATAAAACATTTCTCGGAGGTTGCCGACAGGACAAAATATTCCGGAGTTGCTACCGGACTTGCATGGACACCGACGGGTGGCGAAATTCTCTTTATCGAGTCCACAAAGATGAGGGGTAAAGGCGCTCTGTCCCTTACCGGTCAGCTAGGAGACGTGATGAAGGAGTCGGCCCAGGCTGCCCTGAGCTATATACGGAGCAAGTCGGCAGATTATGAGATTGCGGAAGATTTTTTTGAGAAAAACGATATCCACATCCACGTCCCGCAGGGCGCAATACCAAAGGATGGGCCATCTGCAGGTGTAACTATGCTTGTATCACTTGTTTCCTTGCTTACGGACAAACTTGTGAGGAATGACGTTGCAATGACGGGAGAGATAACCCTCAGAGGGCTTGTATTGCCTGTAGGAGGAATAAAGCAGAAGGTGTTGGCAGCAAGGAGGGCAGGTATAAGAAATATCGTCCTGCCTAAGCTGAACGAAAAAGACCTTGAAGAGGTACCGGAAAGCATCAAGGAAAATATGCAGTTTACATTCATCGAAAAGATGGATGAAGCGATAGGCATTTGTCTCGCTTAAACGATGGACATTTTAGTAATTAGCGGTTAGGTAAAACATCGTATTTAACCCGGATTTATCATTAGAATCACTATCGGTGTCGGGATAACCCGACACCTTCCCAATGACAGGGTTGGGTTTAAAATATTTTGCTAACAGCTAACAGCCCGGATGCTCATTTGCTCCATATATCAATCGGTAAAGAGCAAAAACTGACTTATGGGTTTTTCCTTTCTGTATAGGCGCCCATTCCCCTTTCATCCCTTTCAGGAAGGATTTCTTTCCGATTATTGCTGATGCGCCCAGTTCATTCCCCTTATCGTTAAAATCTCCCCCGGGAATAACCCTGTACATGTTCCTTTCCGCATCCAGCTCAACAAGGCAGAGGACATTGTTAAACGTATCGTAGCCATCTATGGAGAGGCCCATGCTCTTTCTTTGCTCTATGTAGCGGTTAATAGTGTCTTCGTTCTTGATAAAAAACATCATCCACGTGGCCGTTCTTAACGGCATTGTCCGGTAGCAGTCTACGGATAGGTAGATGCCGTCCTCATCAGCCTCCGGATTGATTATATTGTCAATGTCGCAGTAGCAGACGAGTTGTTTATCTTCAAAAAGGCATTTCCAGTTCCACATTTTATGTCTCCATATATATAATAACCAAATTATGGGGGATATGAAAGGGCCCAGCCTGATGCTGAGCCCTTTAGAAATGAACTATTTTTTTACTGCTTCTTTAAAAGCCTTTCCTGCTGCAAATTTTGGTACCTTTTTTGCCGGTATCTTGATAGCCTTTCCTGTCTGTGGATTTCTCCCTTTTCTTGCCTTTCTTTGTGACACGGAGAAGCTGCCGAAACCGATAAGCGTTACCTTTTCACCTTTCTTTAGCGATGCCTTGACGGCATCAATAAATGAGCCCAAAGCCTTTGCTGCTGCTGCCTTTGAAATTTTTGCGTCCGCTGCAACCTTCCCGATAAGTTCTGCTTTTGTCATGTACGCCCCCTATATAGGTTATTGTTTATAAAGCCTTTTCATACAATATATTATTTGTATACTGGATACAAGATTAATTTGGAAAAATTTAAAATATTTTTGTCTCTATCATTTTAATTTAAGGTCCCTGAAAACAATGATATAGCGTCCAGGGGAACGAAGACCTTTTTCGTGAGGGGCGATAAGATTGTTATTCCCTCCATCCTGTATTCTTTTTTGTCTGTTCTCATTTTGATAATATCTTTACTGAGTGGTAATTCTGCATACTTACCCTGTCTTTCTACTATCAGCATGGGGTTGCTGGAATCAATATGCGTAATTCTTGTCTTAGCCCCGATCTTCCGGAAAGCCGCTTCAGCATCTACGAAAAGCTTCCTGTCTACAGCGGCTAAATCAAACCCCATACCCTTTGCAGTTATACGGGCAATGTCCGTATTGTCGATAGTGCCTATGCCCTTTTTCAGACCATACGTATAAATGAACAGGTCTTCACCTGTGTGCCCGTGTGTTGTCCAGCCGATATTCGCTTTTCTGCTGATTATAGCTCCGGTTATGCGATTCATCCTTTTTGGTGCCGCCTCTTTGATGGACTTGACATCTTCCTGTGTCAGGTCATCTATGCCATAATATTCAGACATTATCTTTATGATATTCCCATCTGATGTGTCCTTTGAGATAACCATTCCGATGCCTTCACCGGTTAGCTGAGCCTTTTTCAGCGGCGCAAAAACTGCCTCGTAGGACAGCTTTGAATATGCGCCATCAGTTGCTTTATTCCCAATGGACATTCCGCCGTTGCCATGGTCTGAGAAGACGAGCAAAAGGGTCTGTTTGTTTTTTCTTGAGAACGCAAGAGCTACCTTTACGGCCTCATCAAAGGCGAGGACATCGCTTATGACACCTACGGGATCGTTTGCATGGGAAGCCCAGTCTACCTTGCTGCCCTCAACAAAAAGAAAAAAACCCTTTGGATTTTTAGAGAGCAATTCGATTGCCTTCTGTGTCATTTCGGAAAGTGTCGGCTGTTCCGGAAAAAACTTTCTACGATCCAATTCGTAGGCCATATCGTCATCGGCAAACATGCCCCAAAGCCTTCCGGATTTTACATTATGTAATGCCTCCCTTGATTCAACAATTGCATAACCCCTTGATTTTAATATTGCTGTGAGGTCTTCTCCGTCAATACGTGTGCCAGCCTTTTCTTTCGGCAGCAGATATTTCTTTCCTCCACCCAGTACAACATCCATATTCAGATAAACCTGCTGTTTGGCAATTTCGTTGTAGTCAGCCCTGTCGGCCCAATGTGCAGAAAAAGCTGCGGGTGTTGCATGCTGGATGCTGGATGTTGCTATTATCCCGACAGACCTTCCTGACAGCTTTGCACCCTCAAGTACAGTAGCAACCGGTTTAAACCGTAGCTCATCAGGTATTTTTGCAGCCCCGGGAATTGTGACGGTACCGGGAAGTACGCTGATAAATTTATCATTTGTTTTATGGCCCGTTGCAAAGGCGGTTGCCGCAGGTGCTGAATCCGTGATAAGAGATTCAGCGGAATAGGTCCTTACAGCTCCAGGATGCATGTCGTCAAGTGCCAGATGGCTCCCTTTATACCATCGACTTACAGTGGTATGTGCTGAACCCATGCCATCCGCCACCATGATGATAACATTCTTGAATGGCGTCTCGCCCGGGAATGCAGCACCGGTTGTACAAAAGAAGAGTATCCCTGAAATGAGCCAATAGACTGAAAATATACCTTTTCCTCTTTTCACCGGTATGACTGCATTCTTAGAACTTTGCAAAGGTCTCATATTATTATTTACACATTCCTGCATGACAGGTAATGTGTGTCTCAATACATAACACAGGAGAACCATCAAATGGAAGCCGGATATCGAAAGGAAGGAAGACAGAATCTGGTCCATTTCTCTTGCCTGGTAAAACCTTATCGGTTAAGATTAGAAATGTCTTGTAAGATGATGCCAGAGAAGGATGGTCCAAAACAGAAAAGTCAGACGATTACATGGTCGTACCAAGTAATAGAGCAGAATCCAGCCGAAAGCGGACTTGAGTACCTTCTCGCAATAAAGGACGGCAGAATTCCTCCCCCGCCTGTTTGGAATCTTATCGGTTGCAGGCTCGCAGAAATCCGTGACGGATGCGTGACCCTTGAAGTCACCCCCGCAGAATACCATTACAACCGTTTTGGTGTGGTGCAGGGAGGCATTCTTTGCACCATTCTCGATGCATCAATGGCCTGCACCCTCAGTTCCTCTCTCCCCCGGGGAACGGGCTTCAGTTCGCCGGAGATTAAAGTGAACTATTTCCGTCCTGTAACGATTGAAACGGGTATACTAAGTTGCGAGAGCACTATTATTCATAAGGGGAGTCGAATCGCAGTTCTTGAAGGAAAAATTCTCGACACAGAGGACAGGCTCTATGCCCAATCCATGGCAACCTTTATGATCTTCGTGCATAGTTATCGGTAATTCCCGCCGATGAACGCTGTTTTCTATTGGCCGTTTTCGCAGTAGCATGCTTTCCGGTCTCGTGTTTGAAAGCCAATGGCCCGCGGGGTTCATTGGCCAAAGCTACGGCCGTCTCTACTTTGGCACCACCTGCAGGATGAAGAACCGCTTGTTCTCCCCCGTTAGGGGGTATGGTACTTCTCCTTTCGGGCCGAACCACTTCTCGTACAATTCGAAGTACTTCCCGGACTCGATGGCTTCCATTAGACCATTATTGACGAGATTTCGGAAGTCGGATTCGTTCTTCCGCATCGCCATGCCATATGGCTCGTATGTGTAGAAATCACCTGCGATCACCCAATCACCCGGGTTCGTCGTTTTTCCAATTAATCCGGCCAGATAGGTGCCGTCGCTGGTGTATGCGTCTACCTGTCCCTGGGTAAGGGCTTTGAATGCGGCGGATTGGTCCGGGAACTCCAGGAGCTGAGCGCTCGGATACTTCTCCCGTATGATACGTGCACTGGTCGAGCCTTGAAGGGCGGCGATGCGCTTGCCCGCTATATCCTGGACACCCTTGATCGGGCTGCCCTTTTTCACCAGGAACTGGGCACCGGTCACGAAGTAGGTCAGGCTGAAATCCACGTTCTCACGCCGAGAGCGTGTATCCGTCATAGTTTCAGCGATAAGGTCCACCGCGTTCGACGTAAGGAGAGAGATGCGCGTGGGTGGTGTGGACTCCTTCTTCTCGACCTTGATTGCTTTGCCAACCTTCTTCGAAATCTCCGGCGCAATAGCCTGTTCCACAAGGTCAATCGAGAAGCCGACCCACTCGTTTTTATTATTAACGAAGGCAAAGCCCGGTAAACTTGTTCGAGTACCTATTGTCAGCACGCCAGTCCGGTTGATCTTTTCCAGGGTCGTCTCGGCTAATACCGGTACCGAGAAGGACAGTGCAATTGATAGAGACAACAAAACAGCAAACATCCGTTTCATGGTGGCCTCCTTTAGCTTTAAGTATAGTGCATTATAATTGTTGGTGCCATCGTCAATTTATGTAGTGTAACACTAGTTGGTTGCCATTAGAAATATACAATATTACTAAAATTATAAATTACAAGGATTACATGAAGTTATGTTATGTGTATCATACTGCAATTGGCATGCTCCACTTTCTGTGTAAGGTTGGCTGCCTTTATCGTGATAGGATCTGCGAAGTTACTTGACAAATTATCGGCAAAATGAAATCCTGTAACAGGCAAGCGATGATCACCAAGTCCAGGTATCAACATCGCCTCGTCTACATCGAGGTTATGGGGAGTAAAGCCCACAGGTGCTCTGGCCGCCTTCCTTTTGAGAGAAGCAGCAAAAAGCATCACAGGGAGCATCACTATGTCGATGGAGCTATAACGTTGTGGGATAGATTCAACGCCCAATAAAGTGGGGTTGGTCGTATAAGGACGAAAAAGGAGATTATAGGAGAATGAAGAAACAGTGTGCGATGACGTTACTGATTACCCTGATATTTCTCCTGACAATGCTGATTATCAGCGCAAGAGACTCTACAGGGAAAGAGGATATCCAGGTATTCTGTTATATTGGAGACCGGAACAATAATGAATACATAGGTACCATTGATATTTACGATCCCCTGAAAGCATCTCAGTACTGTAATATGCTATACATCGACTGCAACATGAAATGTACTGGCTGTTATATTGATTTCAATTCAAACGAGATATGCAGATAAACCAGGAATCCGACTATAATTGAAATGGATTTTCAGCCACCTTCCACCTCAAACAAACAAAAGGGTTGTTTCTATGATGTGCTGTTGGGATCTGTGGTAGACAGAGAGGACATCTTCCGGCATTCAAAAGGGATTGACAATAGATTGTCATGGCCTTAGAATGGTTTGGAATAAACGTAAAATAGATTCAAGAAATATAACAGGGGAGACTCACAGTGAAGAGAAAAAATTCAATAATTGCAGTTATGATGTTGATATGTATGATAATTGCGGGTTTTACGATCGATGGATACTCCCAGGAAAAATCGAATATGCCGGAAGGACCTGTTGCGCAACAAACGCCAACAGTAAAGCAGCCCTACATGAACCCCCGTGCAAAGCGCCTCGGGGTCGTGGTTATAGCAGATCTGAATGTAACACCCCTCGAATATACAGGCACGTGCCCTGCGGTTTTCACACTGAAAGGCAAAATATATGCCAACAAAGCAATGACAGTGCTCTATAAAATCGTCCGCAGTGATAATACACCGATGAAAGCCATAGCTCTTACCTTTGAAAAGGAAGATCGAAAAGAAATAACATATACCTGGCAGGTGGATAACCCTGCCAGGTCAGCCACAATTAACGAATGGGCATTAATCGAGGTTGTTTATCCAATAAACGCAAAGAACAGATCGAACGCTGTATTTCTTAAAGGCAGTTGCACAAGCCAGACAGATTCCAAGCAGCAAGATGCGCTTAGTCAAAAAGGGTCTGTGCCCACGAATACGGTTATGCCGCAAGCAAGCCTGAATGGACTGCCGGAAGCCGCACAACAAGAACGCTGCATCTCCTTTGACCCCGCGACAGCCGCAGTTCAGCAGATCCAGGGTGCCTGGAGTATCGTTGACGGCTCCAGTAAACTATTCAATTTTAGTATCGATAAGGTTGAAGCAGATAACTCTCTGGCCATCATTAAGCATTATACATTGAACCGGTCATGTTTTGTGGGTAGTCCCAGACCTTCTTTCCATTATATGCTGGCGGGAAATGCTGCACCCATAGGCCCTTTCAGTGGTGAGGACTGTCGGTCCTTCAATCCGGCCACAACGAATGTCCAGCAGATCAAAGATAATTGGACGATTGCCGACGGCGATCATTTGTTGTTTGATTTTGGCGCGGACAAAACCGGGGCGGATCAAGCCATAGCTATCATCAAAAAATATGGCTTTACCTATTCCTGCATGATGGCACGGGGCAGAGTCGATTTTGTTTATCTTCGCAAATAAACGA
>CAYMTB010000063.1:0-15580 GCA_964393225.1 uncultured Syntrophorhabdaceae bacterium | reverse complement strand
GCAGGGGAGATATATTGCGGCACACACGCATTCAGGGCGAATTATGCAAACAAGCGGTATGAAAAAGATGCGGATACGAAAGACGAGGTTCAGGTCCTGCGGAGGATAACAGAGGACATGGGCCACAGTAGAGTCAGCATGGCTAAGTATTATATCAGTGCATTCAGATCATCATAAGCGTTTGAAAAGACAGCTCGTATGCTCTATGAGTGTATTACTTCTCTTGTAACGAAACGTTAAGAAACGTCAAATTTCGATGAAAAGAAAGTGACTTATCTTAACGAGACGTATCACGAGAGGATAGTGCCATTGGTTAAATTGAGGAAATCTGGCCCTATGAAGTTCTCGGCCATCCATCCATTACGGGCAATGTTCAGATTAACCCCTAATATGTTACACAAAGCTGATAAATTGTGTTATACAATATGACATGCTGTTTCCACGAAACATCAAACATCTTTTCATGGACTGGAAAACCCGGGGCAATAGAAAACCTCTTGTTGTCCGTGGTGCCCGCCAGACTGGCAAGACTTCGGCAGTCAACGAACTGGCTTCTGAAGCCTTCGATTCGTATGTATATATCAACCTGGAGAAGGCCGATGACCTTTCGTTGTTTTCAAGGATGTATTCCATTCAGGAACTGCTCCAGATTATACAGCTCAAATTCAACAAAAAGATAATCCCCGGCAAGACACTCATATTTATAGATGAAATTCAGGCGTCTCCCGCGGCGATGTCACAGCTCCGCTATTTCTATGAAGAATCCCCTGCGCTTCACGTGATTGCGGCAGGGTCACTTCTTGAAGTAAAAATGAAAACAGAAGGTTTTTCTTTTCCTGTCGGGCGCGTTGAATACTGTTATCTCCATCCTGTTTCATTCGACGAATTCCTCGGTGCCTTGCATGAGACCGAGTCATTAGACTTTATAAACAGTATAAAAACTACCACCCATATCCCCGATGACATACATACTATCCTCATGAAAAGATTCCATGAATATATTCTGGTTGGAGGAATGCCGGAGGCGGTACAACGATATGCTGCTGAAAAGTCGTTTATTAATGTAAATCCGGTATACGAGTCCATCATAACTGGTTTCAAAGATGATGTTTTTAAGTATTCACGGGAGGCGAAGGCAAAGTACCTTCAGTTTATTATCGAACATGCCCCGAAATATGTCGGATTGGCTGTTAAATATGAGAATTTCGGCGGATCAGGATTCCGCAGCAGGGAGATGAGCGAAGCCTTTGATATCCTCGAAAAGGCGATGATCGTTCACAGAGTATATCCGTCTGCCTCCAGACAGCTTCCTCTTCTCCACAATCTGAAGAAATCACCAAAACTTATCTTTCTGGACATAGGGCTTATCAACTACCAGTTGGGATTGAGAACGGAAATTATCAATATTGAAGATATCAACGCTGTCTTTCACGGACAGATTGGAGAGCA
This sequence comes from uncultured Syntrophorhabdaceae bacterium, assembly GCA_964393225.1. Classification (GTDB taxonomy): domain Bacteria; phylum Desulfobacterota; class Syntrophorhabdia; order Syntrophorhabdales; family Syntrophorhabdaceae; genus MWEV01. Next base: position 14,131 of record CAYMTB010000063.1, on the reverse strand, counting down.
GGTTGCAGGACAGATGTTACTTTCCTTGTCGCCCCTTAAAAATGCCCGTCTATCGTACTGGTATAGAGAGCAAAGGGGTTCTCTGTCAGAGGTAGACTATCTGATGAGCTACAACAACAAACTTGTTCCCGTGGAGGTAAAGTCAGGAAAAACAGGGAGGCTGAAATCGCTTCACCTGTTTATGGAAGAAAGTAAAAGCGATATAGCTGTGAGGATTCATTCCGGCAACCTATCCGTAGACAGCATATCGACGCCAAAGGAGAAAATATTTACTCTTCTCTCTATCCCATTTTACCTGGTACACCGCATTGAGGAATTGCTTGCTGAAGTGATTGAATGAAATAGTGATTCCAACTTTTTTCTCGTGCAAGGTATCTCGTGACCCCTGGAAAAATCCGGGGTTTTTTATTACTTGGAAATAAATAAGCGGGACTATAGCGGGACAAAATAACAATACATAAAAAAAGAGGTTAAGCCATTTAAGCCTAACCCCTTGATTTTACAAAAGCTGGGAGACGAGGATTTGAACCACGATTCACGGAGTCAGAGTCCGTTGTCCTGCCGTTGAACGATCTCCCAAATTAATATTGAAATGTTACTTTTTCTCTTCTTTTTCTTTCTTCTGTGTAAGTTCGATTAATGCCATTGGGGCAGCATCACCTTTTCTTCGCCCGATCTTCAGGACTCTTGTGTAACCGCCATTGATTGTTACATATCTATCCCCGATATCGGCGAAAAGCTTCCTCACTACAGCCTTATCACGCAGAAATGCAAAGGCGAGCCTTAAAGAGTGCAAGTCCTTCTTTTTTGCCATAGTAATAAGCCTGTCAGCCACTCTTTTCAGAGCCATTGCCTTTACATTTGTTGTCTTGATGCTTTCGTGATAAAAGAGCGCATTTGCCAGGTTCATTAACAAAGCCCTTCTGTGGCTTTTCGTCTTGTTCAATTTACTCAATGTTTTCTGATGCCTCATGATAAACCTCTATATATGATCTTTTCTTTTTAATGCCATTTTATCCAAATCATCCCTTGAGGGAAAACTATCGGGCTTGATACCAAGCTTCAATCCCATACACGATAATATGTCTTTGATCTCATTTAATGATTTTCTGCCAAAATTCTTGGTCGTTAAAATTTCCTGTTCTGTCTTTTGAACAAGTTCTCCGATATATTTTATATCGGCGTTTTTCAGACAGTTGGCGCTCCTCACGGAAAGTTCCAACTCATCGACGCTTCTATAGAGATTTTCGTTAAAATCATGCTTGTCAATGAACTTCTCTTCTACGATTTCGCTTTCTTCAACATCCTCAAAATTTATAAAGATACGCATTTGCTCTTTAATGATCTTTGCAGCAAATGAAAGGGCATCCAACGGGTCAACGCTGCCGTTTGTCCATATCTCCATGGTAAGCTTATCATAATCGGTTCTGGATTCTACCCTTGCAGGGGTAACGTTAAAAGTAACTTTTTTTATAGGGGAAAAAATTGCATCTATGGGTATTGTGCCAATCGGCTCTGCTTCATCATAATTCATTTCCGCAGGCACATAACCCCTTCCGACTTTTGCCTTCATCGTCATATATAGTCTTGCCTCGTCGCCCAATGTGGCGATGTGGTGCTCAGGATTTATAATATCGATACTGCTGTCGCTAATAATATCTCCTGCCTTTATTTCCTTCTTTCCGGAGGCGTCTATCTTTAACGTTTTCGGTTTATCATCCAATCTCAGAATGACCTTCTTTAAATTCAATATTATTTCTATTACATCTTCTTTAACGCCTCTAATGGTTGAAAACTCATGGTCTACACCGTCAATCCACACAGATGTTATGGCACCGCCCATAATTGATGAAAGCAGGATTCTCCTCAAAGAATTTCCTATAGTAACCCCATAACCGCGTTCAAAGGGCTCAGAAGAAAACTTCACATAGGCGCTTTCTTTCTTCTCTATTTCAATTTTTGCCGGTTTAATGAGTTCCTGCCAGTTTTTTTCAAACATATGCATGCACCCTCCTTTGGGGGTAGGAAAAAACTATCTTGAATAGTACTCAACTACAAGCTGTTCTTTTACGGGCAACGTAATATCATCTCTTGCAGGAAGAAGTTTCACTACACCCTTTATATTATCTTTATCAATCTCGAGCCAGGATGGTACTCCTCTCCTCACCACAGATTCGAGGGCATTTTGCACACTCTTAAGATCTTTTTCTTTTACAGCAATTTCATCGCCTTCCCTGACAAGGTATGAAGGTATATTCACCTTTTTTCCGTTAACCATTACGTGCTTATGCGATACAAGCTGTCTTGCTTCTTTTCTTGAGGTAGCAAAACCCAATCTATAAACCATATTGTCCAGACGCCTCTCCAGAAGCACGATCAGATTTGTACCTATTATGCCTTTTTTGGTTGCAGCTATAGTAAAAAACCGTCTAAACTGTTTTTCACCAAGGCCATAGATCTTTCTCATTTTTTGCTTTTCTCTTAAACGGATACCATATTCAAGCGTCTTCCCTTTTGTATCAACATGTACTCCGGGTGGATAGTTTCTCTTCTCAATAGCACATTTTTCGGTATAACATCTTTCCCCTTTAAGGAAAAGTTTTGTTAACTCCCTTCTGCATAACCTACATGACGGTCCAACATATCTTGACAACGTTTTCCTCCTTACACTCTTCTTCTTTTCGGTGCTCTGCAACCATTATGCGGTATTGGTGTTATATCGCGAATGAGGTGTATTTTCAAACCTGCGCTTTGCAGTGCCCTGAGGGCTGCTTCCCTCCCAGCACCCGGTCCTTTAATAAAAACATCTACGGTCTTCATACCGTTTTCCATAGCCTTTTTTGCAGCGTTCTCTGCTGCAAGTTGTGCTGCAAAAGGAGTGCTTTTTCTTGAACCTTTAAAACCAACAACCCCCCCGCTTGACCACGCCACCACGTTCCCCTGGGGATCGGTGATTGAAATGATAGTATTATTAAAACTCGATTGTATAAAAGCAGAACCAACCGGGATACTTTTCTTAATCTTTTTCTTGGTGCTCTTTCTGGGTTTTGCCATTTATCCACCTCACTTCTTTTTTTTCATTGACGTCTTTCTTGGTCCCTTCCTGGTCCTTGCATTGGTTTTGGTTCTCTGCCCCCGTACCGGCAAACTCCTTCTGTGCCTCAAACCTCTATAGCAACCAATGTCCATAAGACGCTTTATGCTTATGCTTACTTCCTTCCTTAAATCACCCTCGACCTTACAGGTCCTTTCAAGAATCTCCCTTATTTTTGCTATCTCTTCATCTGAAAGGGCATTGGTTCTTTTATTAGGGTCAATACCGGCCTCAGCAATAATCTTATTCGACAGCGGTCTTCCTATGCCATATATATAAGTCAGGGCAATTTCTATTCTCTTATCCCGCGGGATATCAACACCAGCAATTCGTGCCAAGCTTTACCTCCTTACCCTTGTCTCTGTTTATGTTTAGGGTTTTCACATATTACCCTTACCACGCCTTTTCTTTTAACAATCTTGCATTTGTCACACCGTTTTTTAACGGAAGGCTTAACCTTCATGAAAACCTCCTATTTAATCCTATAAATAATTCTACCACGGCTCAAATCATAAGGCGAAAGCTCTACGACGACCTTATCCCCTCTCAGTATCTTTATATAATGCATCCGCATTTTTCCAGAAACGTGGGCAAGCACTTTATGGCCATTCGGAAGCTCCACCCTGAACATCGCATTTGGCAGTGGCTCCACCACAGTACCTTCTATTTCTATACCTTCCCCTTTTGGCATTAATCCTTCTATAGTTTGCTCAATATTTCTGGACCATTATCAGTTATTGCTACGGTATGTTCAAAATGGGCCGACAAAGAACCATCCTTAGTTACCGCTGTCCAGCCGTTCTGCTTTATCATCACTTCGCTTCGTCCCATATTCACCATAGGCTCTATCGCCAATACCATGCCTTTTTTCAGTCTTATGCCTGTGCCCTTTTCGCCATAATTGGGAATCTGTGGTTCTTCATGCAGGTTTCTACCGATCCCGTGCCCGACAAACTCCCTTACTACAGAAAAACCGGCATCTTCTACGTGGGATTGAATCGCGTACGAAATATCGTGCAATCTATTCCCTTCTCTTGCCTCTGCAATACCCTTATAAAGAGAGGTTTCTGTAACTGAAAGCAACCTTTCTGCCTTTTTCGAAATCTCACCAACTTTATACGTCAATGCCGCATCTCCACAAAAACCATCATAAAAAACACCAAAATCAAGGCTTACTACATCTCCATCAGCCAAAACACGTTCTCCAGGCATCCCATGTACTACTTCATCGTTCACAGAAACACACAAACAGTATGGAAAACCGTTATAGCCCTTAAAAGCAGGTTTTATATTTCCGGTCCTGCTAACTCTGTCTACACACGCCTCTTCAAGTTCTTTTGTCCTTATTCCTTCTTTAACAAATTTTTTCAAATAATAAAGTACATCAATTGCATACCTGCCTGCTTCTCTGATCTTTTTTATTTCTTCTTTGTTCTTTAATATAACCATTCTGCAATATTTTGGACACCCTGCTTCATTTCTATCGTCTTCCCTTAATCCTGGAAGATTTTTTAACAAGGCCGTCATAGTGCCGTAGTATCAGGTGCGACTCTATCTGCTGAATCGTATCAAGGGCCACCCCAACTACTATAAGCAAAGCAGTACCGCCAAAATAGAACGGTGCATTAAATTTACTCACCAGCAAAGTAGGCAGAACGCAGACAAACGATATATACATAGCACCAACAAAGGTAACCCTTGAAAGAATTTTTTCTATATACTCCGATGTCTTTTTCCCCGGTCTTATGCCAGGAATATAGCCGCCATATTTTTTCATGTTATCTGCAACGCTGTCGGGATTAAAAACTATTGCCGTATAAAAGAAGCAGAAGAAAATAATAAAACCGATATACAAAAGTTCGTGCAAAAAGGTACCAGGTGTTAAGAGCTCTGCAAATTTCTTCATATACGGATGGTCTATAAAGCTGGCAATAGTTGCAGGAAACATAAGGATTGACGAAGCAAAGATAGGCGGAATAACACCGGCAGTGTTTAGTTTTAATGGCAAATGTGTTGCCTGCCCTCCATATACCTTTCTGCCGACGACTCGCTTGGCATATTGAACCGGTATCCTCCTCTGCGATGTCTCCATAAATATTATAAATGCAATTGCCGCAAGCATCATTGCAACCAGTAAAATAACAACAAACCAGTTCATTTCACCGGAATTCACCAGACCCATTGTACTTGCAATCGCATTGGGCATCCTCGCTACAATACCAGCGAATATGATAAGTGATATACCGTTGCCGATACCTTTTTCTGTAATTTGTTCACCAAGCCACATTATGAATGCTGTCCCGCCGGTCAATGTAATCATTGTCATAAGTCTGAAGCTCCAGCCTGCATTGTAAACGACAAGCTCTCCAGCCGCTCCCCTCATCTGTTCTAAGCCGATGCTTATTCCAAAACCCTGTATAAGGCTTATAACCACTGTCCCGTACCGGGTGTACTGGGTGATTTTCTTCCTGCCTGACTCTCCCTCTTTTGACAATCGCTCAAGCGTAGGGACCACTACGGTTAAAAGCTGTAAAATAATGGACGCACTGATGTAAGGCATTATGCCGAGCGCAAAAACAGAAAGGCGCTCCAAGCCGCCGCCAGCGAACATATCAAAGAAGCCAAGCAGAGTTCCCTTAGCTCTTTCGAATATCCCTGCTAATACTGCGCCGTCAATGCCAGGAGTTGGTATATGAACACCGACTCTATATACTGCAAGCAATGCAAGAGTAACGAGTATTCTGCGCTTAAGCTCAGGGATTTTTCCAATATTCTGGAAACCTCCCATTAAATCAATACCTCCACATCTCCGCCTTGAGCTTTAATCTTCTCTATGGCCTGTTTAGATGCCTTATGGACAACCAATTTAATGGCAAAACCTATTTCACCGCCAGACAGAAGCTTCACGCCGGATTTTACATTCTTAATAAGTCCGGTTTCCAGGAGGTCCTGTATCTCTACCCTTTCTTTTCCTTTAAATATTTCAAGATCAGCGATTTTTATCAAGGCATATTCTTTCCTGAAGGGATTTACAAATCCTCTTTTCGGTATCCTTCTCGTAAGAGGCATCTGGCCGCCTTCAAACGATTTGCCTTTGGTGCCTCCGCTTGTTGCACGCTGACCTTTATTTCCATAAGTTGCCGTTGTTCCATGTCCGGAGCCAGTTCCTCTCCCGACTCTTTTTCTCTTTTTCATTGAGCCTTCACTTGGTTTTAAATCAGAAAGTTTCATTTATTGAACGTCCTCCAAAACTTTTACAAGGTGGATCACTTTTTTGACCATGCCCCTTATTTCCGGTGTGTTTTTTACAATTCTTTCCTCATAGAGCCTTTTAAAGCCAAGGCTCTTTACAGTTGCCCTCATATCCTGGGTGCAGCAGATAGTACTGTGTACCCACTTTATCTTAAGATGAGACACCTTATTAACCCTCCTCGCCCTTGCTCTTTCCTCTCTGCTTTAAAAACATGTCGCGCGTTTTTAACTGTGAAAGTCCCTTTATCGTTGCTTTTACAACATTATGATAATTTCTTGAACCATAGCATTTGGTCAATATATTTGTTATTCCGGCTACCTCAACGACAGCACGAACAGCCCTGCCTGCGATAACGCCTGTGCCTTCCCGTGCAGGCTTCATGAATACCTCGCTTGCGCCATATTTGCCCTTGATTTCGTGCGGGATAGTCCCATGCATAACGTGGACGTTAACTAAATCTTTTTTTGCCCTCTCAATTGCCTTTCGTATTGCGTCCGGTACCTCTTTGGACTTGCCAAGACCGTATCCTACACGACCGTTTCCATCGCCAACCACAACGATGGCGCTGAAGCTGAATCTTCTCCCGCCTTTCACAACCTTCGCAACACGATTTATGTAAACCAATCTGTCTTGTAGTTCTATCCCATCAAGTTCTATACGTTTTTTCTCAATCAACAGGGAGCCTCCTCTTAAAATATTAAACCGGCTTCTCTTGCGCTGTCTGCAAGAGCTTTGATCCTACCGTGGTATTTAAAACCATTCCTGTCAAATACCACATGGGTGATACCAATGCTGATTGCCTTTTTCCCTATATATTCGCCTACTTTTTTGGCACCTTCAATATTACCACCGCTTTTAATCTGTCCTTTGATCTCCTTGTTCAATGTAGATGCGCCTGTAATCACTTTATCATTCGCATCATCGACAAGTTGCACATACATGCCTTTCAGGCTTTTATATACACAGAGCCTTGGCTTATCCATCGTGCCAAAGATATTCTTTCTTATTCTTTTCTTCCTTTTTATCCTTGACTCTACCTTATCTTTTCTGTTCATTACCTACCCCTTAATCCTTACTTCTTACCGGTTTTCCCTGCCTTCTTCCTCAAGGTTTCGGTGGCATATTTTACACCCTTATTCTTATAAACATCAGGCTTTCTGAGCATCCTTATTTTTGCTGCTGTCTGCCCGACAAGTTCTTTATCAAATCCCCTTATCGTTACCTGAGTCTGCTTCTCAATCTGTGCGGTTATCCCTTTGGGCAAGGGGAATTTGATCGGGTGAGAATAGCCGAGGTAGAAAACAATACTGTCACCCTGTATCTCTGCCCTGTATCCAATACCGACAATCTCGAGCTTTTTCTCGAACCCTTTACTGACACCCTCAACCATATTATTAATGAGGGTCCGCATCAGTCCATGGTATCCCTTTGTCTTCAGGTCCTCGTTCATCCTCTTGACTAAAACAGAATTTCCTGCAATGTCCAGTTCCAAACCCGCTATAAGGCCTCGTTTCAATGTTCCGTTTGGTCCTGAAACAGTAATTTCTCCATCTTGAAGATCAAACCTTGCACCTTCAGGCAGTGTAATTGGTTTTCTGCCTATCCTTGACATCCTGCACCTCACCAGATCAAGAGGAGGGGTTCCCCTCCAACATTATTTTTTTTTGCATTTTTATCAGTCATAAGCCCGTGGGAAGTTGAAAGTACTACCGTACCTATTCGCTTGGTCAGCCTTGGCAATTCACCCACTTTAGCATACACCTTTCTTCCCGGCTTGCTTATACGCTTTAAACCCGTTATTACGCTTACGTTCGCATCATCATAGCTTATATAAACCTTTAAATGTTTCTTCCTCTGTTCATCTACGAAAATCTTATAATTCCTGATGTACCCTTCTTCTTTAAGAATTTTAGATATACCAAGTTTCACGTTGGAATATGGCACGTCAACAGATTCATGTCGAACCATCACTGCATTTCTAATCCTTGTCAGCATATCGGAAATAGGATCTACTGTTGGCATAAAAGCCCCCTTACCAGCTTGATTTAGTCACTCCAGGAATCTCGCCTCTTAAAGCATAATTCCTGAAACATATTCTGCACAGTTCAAACTTCCTCAAAAAAGCTCTTGGCCTCCCGCAAACCGAACATCTGTTCCTTACCCTGACCTTAAATTTAGGAGCACCTTTACACTTTTCAATCATAGCCTTTCTTGCCATTTATTCCTCCATCAGCCCCTGAATGGCATCCCCATCAGTCTTAATAATTCCAAACCTTCTTCGTCCGTTTTTGCAGTTGTTGCTATTGTAATATTCATACCCCGTGCCTTATCGATTTTGTCATAATCTATTTCAGGAAAGATTATCTGTTCTTTCAAACCGAGGGTATAATTCCCTCTGCCGTCAAATGATTTGGATGACACGCCTTTAAAGTCTCTTACCCTGGGGAGGACAATGTGCACAAGTTTATGAAAGAACTCGTACATTCTTTCTCTCCGGAGCGTTACCATACACCCTATGGGCATACCCGCCCTCAATTTAAAAGAAGCTATTGATTTTTTCGCCTTTGTAATCACAGGTTTTTGACCTGTTATTGTTGTAAGGTCACCGGACGCAATGTCGAGAACTTTGATGTTTTGAATCGCTTCCCCTACACCCATATTCGCCACAATCTTTTCAATTTTAGGGATTTGCATTATATTTTTATATTTAAATTTATGCATCATAGCAGGTATCACTTCTTTTTCGTAAAATTCCATATAAGTCGTTCTCAATGAATGCCTCCCATTTACTTATCAACTGCCTCATTGCATTTTTTACAAAACCTTATTTTCTTGCCATCTTCGAGCAGTTTGTTCCCAACCCGCACAGGTTTAGAACACTTTTCACAATAAATCATAACATTCGAAACATGTATTAAGCCTTCTTTTTCCATAATACCGCCCTTTGTCTTCTGGCTTGGTTTTACGTGTCTTTTCACCATATTTACCTTTTCGACAACGAGACGGTCCTTCTTTTTGTGTATCCTTAAAACCTTGCCGGTTTTACCCTTGTCTTTACCGGTTGTAACCATTACAAGGTCATCTTTTCTAACATGGTATGCTTTATTCATATTAACCTCACACTACCTCAGGAGCTAATGAAACAATCTTCATGAATTTCTTTGCCCTCAATTCTCTTGCCACAGGTCCAAAGATTCTTGTCCCGACAGGCTCATTATGCTGATTTATTATGACGGCTGAATTGTCATCAAACTTTACGTATGAGCCGTCAACCCTTCTTATTTCCTTCTTAGTCCTGACTATAACAGCCTTAACGACTTCGCCTTTTTTTACCTTGGAATTTGGAATCACTTCTTTTACAGAGGCGACAATAATATCTCCCACTGTTCCATACCGTTTTCTTGATCCACCAAGAACCCTGATACACCCAAGCTTCTTCGCACCGGAATTATCTGCTACCTCAAGCTTAGTTCTTACCTGTATCATTTAATTACACCTCTTCCTGGATTAGCGTATGTACATCCTTTTTAATAATTTCCTTCACCAGCCATCTTTTTTCTTTGCTCAAAGGTCTCGCCTCAATTATTACAACCTTATCACCAACTGTACATCTGTTTGTCTCGTCGTGAGCCTTATATCTCTTTTTTGTCTGAACGTATTTATGGTATACAGAATGTTTAAAAGACCTTTCGGTTTCCACAACAACTGTCTTTTCCATTTTATCTCTTACAACGATACCTATTATTTCTTTTCTGTTTGTTTTCTCTATCGATTCCATGCTCAACCTCTATTATTCAGTTCCTTTTCTTTTAATATCGTCTCTATCCTTGCAACGTCGCGCTTTACAAGCTTCATTCTCGCAGTATTCTCAAGCTGCCCCGTGGAATGCTGAAACCTCAGGTTAAACACTTCCTCTTTAACATCTTTTTTCTTTTTTAAAAGCTCTTCGACTGTCAGATCTTTTAGCTCTTTAGTTTTCATAAATCCTCACTTCTTACGATAAACCTTGTTTCAATGGGAAGCTTGAAAGATGCGATTCTCAATGCTTCTTTCGCTTTATCCTCAGGAACACCTTTTATTTCATAGAGCACTTTACCGGGCCTGACAACCGCTACCCATCCTTCTGTGGCTCCTTTACCCTTTCCCATTCTTACTTCGGCAGGTTTTTTCGTTATGGGCTTATCGGGAAAAACCCTTATCCAGACTTTACCGGTTCTCTTTACATATCTTGTAAGTGCAATCCTTGCCGCCTCTATCTGCCTGGCAGTAAGCCTTCCGCACTCAAGCGCTTGTAAACCGAAATCCCCGAAACTTACCGTATTGCCCCTGCTTGCAGTGCCCGTCATCCTGCCTTTCTGCTGCTTTCTATATTTAACCCTCTTTGGTGAAAGCATTACACCGCCTCCTGAAATACTTCGCCTTTAAAAATCCACACTTTTACACCTATGACGCCATATTTTGTCATAGATATGGCAAATCCGTAATCTATATCGGCTCTTAATGTCTGAAGAGGGACTCTCCCCTCACGATACCATTCCGTCCTGGCCATCTCAGCCCCTGCTAATCTGCCGGCACACATTGCCTTTATACCTTTTGCGCCAAACTTCATAGCCTGAGACACATTCCTTTTCATGGCCCTTCTAAAGGAAACCCTTCTTTCAAGTTGTAAGGCCACATTTTCTGCAACGAGTTGTGCATCAACTTCCGGCCTCTTTACTTCAGTGATATTGAGGACAACTTCCTTATCCGTCATCTTCTGAAGTTCTTTTTTGAGGCTTTCCACCTCTGCGCCTTTTCTTCCTATTACAAGGCCCGGCCTTGCAGAATATATGTTGATCTTCACTCTCTTATCTTTGTTGGCTGCTCTTTCTATTTCTATCCTAGAAACCCCTGCCTGTTTTAGCTTTGTTTTCAGGAATTTCTTTATAATGATATCTTCATGAAGAAATTTTGCATAATTCTTTGCAGCAAACCATTTTGAATCCCATGTTTTTATTACCCCGAGGCGAAAACCGTAAGGATGTGTCTTTTGACCCATTTAACCTCCAATATTAAAGTTCATCCAAAATCATTGTAATATGACTTGATCTTTTTCTGACCTTCGTTGCCCTTCCCATTGCCCTTGGGAGGAATCTTTTTAACACCGGCCCCCCGTCGACAATCACATTTTTTACGAAAAGGTTATCCACATCAACGTATTTCTTCTGCTTTGCATTTGCAATGGCACTGTCGAGAAGTTTTTTTAAAATGAATGCGGCCTTCTGCGGCATGTACATTAGCATACCCATGGCATCATTAATATTTTTCTTTTTTATAACATCTCCTACAATTCTCACTTTTCTAGGAGATATCCTTACCATCCTCGTCCTTGCAACAATTTCCATATGCTTAATCCTTCCTCTTTACTACTTTTGCCTTTCTATCCCCTGAGTGTCCGTGAAAAGTCCTTGTTGGAGAAAACTCGCCAAGTTTATGCCCAACCATTTCCTCTGTCACAAAAACGGGTATAAACTTCTTGCCATTATGAACAGCAAGGGTTATCCCTACAAAATCAGGGCTAATAGTAGAGCTTCTATCCCATGTTTTTATCACCTTTGAGCTTTTCGTCTTTTTTGTTTCTTCGACTTTACTCAACAATTTTTTAACAATGTACGGCCCTTTTCTTAAAGACCTAGCCACGTAGACCTCCTACCCTCTTAGCTTAATGATAAATTTATCTGTTCTTTTATTTTTTCTTGTCTTCAAGCCCTTTGCAAGCTGCCCCCATGGTGAGCAAGGGTGTCTTCCACCTTTTGATCTACCTTCGCCACCACCGAGAGGGTGGTCAACGGGGTTCATTGCGGTTCCTCTAACAGTGGGCCTGGTACCAAGCCATCTTGATTTTCCGGCCTTTCCTATTGTTACATTCTCGTGGTCAATGTTGCCAACCTGTCCTATTGTCGCCATGCACGACAGGTTTACCAACCTGACTCCACCGGAGGGAAGCCTCACATGACCATATTCGCCTTCTTTTGCTACAAGCTGAGCATAACTCCCGGCGCTCCTCGCCAACTGTCCGCCTTTACCGGGTTTCATCTCAACGTTGTGCACAAATGCCCCTGCAGGAACAAACTTTAAGGGGAGCGCATTGCCTTCTTTGATCTCGGTATCTGCTTTCCTGCTTGCAACAACATGGTCTCCTACTTTTAAACCAAGAGGTGCAATAATGTATCTTTTTTCGCCGTCTGTATAATGTATGAGGGCAATATGTGAGGATCTGTTCGGATCATATTCGATTCCAAAAACCTTACCTGGAACCTCTAACTTGTCCCGCTTAAAATCTATTACTCTGTATTTCCTGCGGTGACCGCCACCTATATGCCTCGTAGTTATCCTGCCGACATTGTTCCTTCCACCTGTTTTCTTAACAGACCCTGTCAAAGATTTTTCCGGCTTACCCTTCGTAATTTCTTCAAAGGTGTTGGCACTCATAAACCTTCTGCCTGAAGAAGTCGGTTTATATTCTCTTATACCCATTATGCACCCTCAAAAATCGTTATTTTATCTTTAGGACTTACTTTAATTATTGCCTTTTTCCAGTCAGGCCTCTTTCCGGAGAATCTCCCGAGCTTTCTTACTTTACCATCCATTATAGAGATCCTTACGGAAAGAACCTTCACCTTAAAAAGCTTTTCAACAGCTTTTTTGATTTCTATCTTATTCGCATCTCTCTGTACTTCAAAAACGTACTGATTGGCATTATCCTTTAAGAGTGAACTCTTCTCTGTAATTATCGGTCTCAAAACAATATCGTATTCGTTCATGTTGCCAATACCTCTTCAATCTTTCGGAGCGCATCCAGCGTTAATACCAGCTGTTCATGCCTTATAATATCGTATACATTTAAACCATCTGTCCTTAATACCTTTACATAGGGAATATTCCGTGCTGATTTCTCCACAATCTCATCCTTCCGGTCAACAATAAAAAGGGGCTTTGTAAGGTTCAGCGTTTTTAAAATCCCGTTGAATGTCTTTGTGCTTATTCCCTCTAACTCCAATTTATCAAGTACTTTCATGTTGTATCCGGTATATCTCACGGTAAGGGCAGATCTCAGTGCGCTCCTTCTTACCTTTTTGGGGATTGTATAACTGTAATCCCTCGGGTGAGGACCGAATACGACACCGCCGCCGACCTGTAAGGGTGATCTCATGCTTCCCTGCCTTGCCCGCCCGGTTCCTTTTTGTTTGAATGGCTTGGCTCCGCTTGCGTTCACGTCTTTCCTTGTCTTCGTGGATGCTGTACCGCTTCTGCGCTTTGCAAGCTGCATCCTTACCACATCGTGGATCAAATGAGGTTTTATATCGACACCAAAAACATCATCTTTTATCTCCACTTCACCGATCTTCTCGCCTTTTATATCAAGTAATTCTGCTATTGCCATTTTATACACCTCAAGACTTAATCTCCACATCAACGCCTGCTGCAAGTTCTAATTTCATAAGGGCATCAACAGTTTGCTGTGTCGGATCAACAATATCGATCAGTCTTTTATGCGTTCTGATTTCAAACTGTTCACGTGATTTCTTATCTATATGTGGAGACCTCAAGACACAAAATTTTTGTATCATTGTAGGTAATGGAACAGGCCCCACTATTTGTGCACCTGTCTTTTTTGCAGCATCCACTATCTCTCTAACCGATTGATCAAGCAAACCATGATCAAAGGCTTTCAGGCATATCCTGATTCGTTGCCTCATCTTCTTCCCCTCTTACTCTATTATCTCAGTCACAACGCCGGCACC